>NZ_JBFAOY010000004.1:0-25405 GCF_040675505.1 Streptomyces sp. NPDC049597 | reverse complement strand
GCCCGGACGGCGGACCGTCCGGGCACGGCGGGGGGCGACCGGGTCAGACCGGGCGGACGCTGCCGTAGATCGGCATGTAGTAGATGGACTCCTCGCGCACGTTCTCGCCCGGCTTCGGCGCGTGGATCATCTTGCCGTCGCCGATGTAGATGCCGACGTGGCTGATGTCGTCGTAGAAGAAGACGAGGTCGCCGGGGAGCAGGTCCGCCGTCGCCACGCGCTGCCCGACCTCCACCTGGTCCCAGGTGGTGCGCGGCAGATCCACGCCCGCCGCCTTCCAGGCCGCCTGGGTGAGCCCCGAGCAGTCGTACGAGGACGGGCCCGTCGCCCCCCACACGTACGGCTTGCCGATCTGGGCGCGGGCGAAGGCGAGGACCTGTTCGGCCCTGGCCGCGTACGAGCCGTCGCCGGTCCCGGTGTCGGTGCCCGTCTCCGGGGGCGGCTGGTCGCCCTCCTGGCGCTGCCGCTCCGCCTCGGCCTCGGCCTCGGCGCGGGCCCTGGCCTCCGCCTCGGCCTTCGCCTCCGCCCTGCGCCGCGCCTCCGCCTCCTTCTCGCGCTCGATCGCCGCGAGCCGGGCCTTCTCCTCGGCGGTCAGCCGCGACAGCAGGGCGCGCGCCTCGGCCAGCTTCGCCTGGACGTTCTGCTTGCTGACGCGCAGGGCCTGCTGGGAGTCGGTCAGCGACTCCAGCCGCTTCGTCGCCTCCGCCCGCTGCTTCGCGGCAGCCGCGCGCTGGGTCTCGTAGTCGCTGACGGCGGTCCGCTGCTGGTCGGTCATCCGGTCCATCAGCTGCGTCTGGTCGAAGTACGCCTGAGGGCTCTCCGCGAACAGCAGCGCCGCGGTCGGGGTGACCGCGCCGGTGCGGTACTGCGCGGCGGCATAGGCGCCGAGGGCACGACGCGACTCGTTGAGCTTCTCCGCGCGCGTGGCCGCCTCCTCCAACAGGGTCTCGACCTCGCGGCGCTTCTCGGCGGTGGCCTCCTTCGCCCTGTTGTACTCCTGGGTCGCGCTGCCCGCCTGCCGGTACAGGTCGTCGACCTTCTTCTGCACCTCTTCGACGGAGGGCTTGGGCTCGCTGGGTGCGGCGGTGGCGCTCTGTGTCGACAGGAGGGTGACGCCGGCGAGGGCGGCCGTCGTGAACCCGACGGCGGGGGAGGGCTTCGTGCTGCGGCTGCGGATCCTGCGATGCGACGCCAAGGCCGGCATCTCCTTCTTCCGTGGACCGCCTACCGGGTTAGCTGTCGGGTTCGGGCGCAACGGAAGATGCCCTACGGACCGTGGACAGGCGGTCCGATTCACCCCGGTTGTGCATCGTTCGGGTCCCCGGTTCCGAACTGCCTCGCGGGCAGCCCGAATTCGGCGGAGTCGACCCGTTCGGCGCGGTTCGCCGGGAGGGGTGCGGGCCGTCTGGTCGAGCACGCTAGCCAACTCGTGCGCGCCCTGTGAAGGTTGATGTTCGATATGTCCGATACATTTTCGTGACCTTCTTGGTGACGGCCGTGCATTCGGCACCGGCGTGGCGCGCCGGGCAGGGCCGGTCACGGAACGTGACCTGCTCCGTATGGGCATGCGGGCCCGGCTGTCGGTCCGGCCGCCTAGACTCGGTAAGCGATGAGCAGCCTCTTTGACGACAGCTTCCTGGCGGATCTCCAGCCCCACGGCGAGGAGCCCCCTCCGCCCCCCGAGGAGTCGGCTCCGGAACTGATCCCGGACGACCTCTTCCAGGGCGCCTACGACGTGCCGCCGGCCCGCGACGGGTACTACCGCGACGGCGCGCCCCGTCCTGCCGTCGACGCGGCCGCCCTGCTCGAGGGGCTGAACGAGCAGCAGCGCGCCGCCGTCGTCCACACCGGCTCCCCGCTGCTCATCGTCGCGGGGGCCGGTTCCGGCAAGACGCGCGTGCTCACCCACCGCATCGCCCACCTCCTGGCCACCCGGCACGTGCACCCCGGCCAGATACTGGCGATCACCTTCACCAACAAGGCCGCCGGCGAGATGAAGGAGCGCGTCGAGCAGCTGGTCGGCCCGCGTGCCCATGCCATGTGGGTCATGACCTTCCACAGCGCGTGCGTCCGCATCCTGCGCCGCGAGTCGAAGAAGCTGGGCTTCACCTCGTCGTTCTCGATCTACGACGCCGCCGACTCCAAGCGCCTGATGTCGCTGGTCTGCCGCGACCTGGAGCTGGACCCGAAGAAGTTCCCGCCGAAGTCCTTCAGCGCCAAGATCTCCAACCTGAAGAACGAGCTGATCGACGAGGAGACCTTCGCCGACCAGGCGGCCGACGGCTTCGAGAAGACACTCGCCGAGGCCTACCGGATGTACCAGGCCCGGCTGCGCGAGGCCAACGCGCTGGACTTCGACGACATCATCATGACCACGGTCCACCTGCTCCAGGCGTTCCCGGACGTCGCCGAGCACTACCGGCGCCGCTTCCGGCACGTCCTCGTCGACGAGTACCAGGACACCAACCACGCCCAGTACACGCTCGTGCGCGAGCTGGTGGGCGAGGGGTACGAGGACCTGGAGCCCGCCGAGCTGTGCGTCGTCGGTGACGCCGACCAGTCGATCTACGCCTTCCGCGGCGCGACCATCCGCAACATCCTCCAGTTCGAGGAGGACTACCCGGACGCGACGACGATCCTCCTGGAGCAGAACTACCGCTCCACCCAGACGATCCTGTCCGCCGCCAACGCGGTCATCGAGCGCAACGAGTCCCGCCGCCCGAAGAACCTGTGGACGAACGCGGGCGCGGGCGCCCGGATCACCGGCTATGTCGCGGACACCGAGCACGACGAGGCCCAGTTCGTCGCCGACGAGATCGACCGGCTCACCGACGCGGGCGAGGCGAAGGCCGGCGACGTCGCCGTCTTCTACCGGACGAACGCCCAGTCCCGTGTCTTCGAGGAGATCTTCATCCGCGTCGGCCTGCCCTACAAGGTCGTCGGCGGCGTGCGCTTCTACGAGCGCAAGGAGGTCAGGGACGTCCTCGCCTACCTGCGCGTCCTCGCCAACCCCGAGGACAACGTCCCGCTGCGCCGCATCCTCAACGTGCCCAAGCGCGGCATCGGCGAGCGCGCCGAGGCCATGATCGACGCCCTCGCGCTCCGGGAGAGGATCACCTTCCCGCAGGCCCTCCGCCGCGTCGACGAGGCGTACGGCATGGCGGCCCGCTCAGCGAACGCCGTCAAGCGGTTCAACGTGCTGATGGAGGAGCTGCGCACCATCGCCGAGTCCGGCGCCGGACCGGCCACCGTGCTCGAAGCCGTCCTGGAGCGCACGGGGTATCTCGCCGAGCTGCAGGCGTCCACCGACCCGCAGGACGAGACGCGCATCGAGAACCTTCAGGAACTGGCCGCCGTGGCGCTGGAGTTCGAGCAGGACCGCGGTGAGGAAGAGGGTGCGGGCACGCTCGCCGAGTTCCTGGAGCAGGTCGCGCTCGTCGCCGACTCCGACCAGATCCCCGACGAGGACGAGGAGGGTACGGGTGTCATCACGCTGATGACCTTGCACACCGCCAAGGGCCTCGAGTTCCCCGTGGTCTTCCTGACCGGCATGGAGGACGGCGTCTTCCCGCACATGCGGGCGCTGGGTCAGACCAAGGAGCTGGAGGAGGAGCGGCGTCTGGCGTACGTCGGCATCACCCGCGCCCGCGAGCGCCTGTACCTGACGCGCTCCTCGATGCGCAGCGCCTGGGGCCAGCCCTCGTACAACCCGCCCTCGCGTTTCCTGGAGGAGATCCCGGGCGCGCATGTGGAGTGGAAGCGCACCGGCCCCATGGCCGCGCCGGCCGGACCGACGTCGGGCATCACGTCGTCGCTGTCGTCGTCGCGTGCCCGCGGCGGCGCGTCCGGCTTCGCCACGCGGCGCACCAACGACAAGCCGGTGATCGCGCTGTCCGTGGGCGACCGGGTCACGCACGACCAGTTCGGTCTGGGGACCGTGGTCGCCGTGTCGGGGTCGGGTTCGGACGCGCAGGCGACGATCGACTTCGGGGACGAGAAGCCGAAGCGGCTGCTGCTGCGGTACGCGCCCGTCGAGAAGCTCTGACAAGCGGCACCAGGCGGGGGCCGCGGCCCCCGCCTCGTCCGTGCTCGCTGTGGGGTGACCCGCCCGCGGCTTACGTCGGGTCGAGACCGTGGCCGCGCAGCCACGGCAGCGGGTCGATGGCCGAACCGCCGCCGGGGCGCACCTCGAAATGCAGGTGCGGGCCGGTGGAGTTGCCCGAGTTGCCCGAGTACGCGATCACGTCGCCCGCCTTGACCGAACCGCTGCGGATCTTGGTGGTGCTGAGGTGGCAGTACCACGTCTCCGTGCCGTCGGCCGCCGTCACGATCGCCATGTTGCCGTAGGCGCTGTTCCACTGGGTGCGCACGGTGCCGTCCGTGGCGGCCAGCACCTCGGTGCCGTACTGGACGGGGAAGTCGATCCCGGTGTGCAGGGACATCCAGTTGACACCGGACTGGCCGTAATAGGCGCTGAGGCCGTCCTGCCTGACGGGAAGCACGAACTTGGGCCGCAGCGCCTCGCGCCGTGCCGCCTCCGCCTCGCGCTTCTTCCGCTCCGCCTCCTGGCGGGCCTTGAGGTCGAGGCGCTCCTGGGTGCGGGAGGCGCGGTCACCGAAGTCGCGGGCGTCCTCGCTGAGCGCGGCGAGCTGCGTGTCCATCTTGCTGTTGGCGGCGACGTGCTTGACCGAGGTCGGGTCGGCGGCCGCCAGGTTGGGCGCGTCGTCCTTCTGCTCGCCGCCCAGGTTGCCGACGGAGGCCGCGGCGATGCCGGCGACGCCCATCACGCAGGCGGAGGGCACGGCGACGGTGAGGAGCGCGGAGCGCTTGGCGGGCGTACGGCGCCGGCCGCGGCTGCCGCCGGAGCGGCGGACCGGGCGGGGGGCGACGGGAGCGGCCGGGACGGAGGTCATGGTCTGCGTCAGCGCGTCGTGTGCGGACTCGCCGCTGTTCTCCGGGTCGTCGCCGTACTCGGTGTCGTGGCCGTGACCGGTTTCGTACTCGGTCGCGTAGCCCTCCTCCGCCACGGCGTCGCCGGTGTCCGGGCCCTCAGGGTGCGCGGCGCCCGGAAAGTCCTGGCCGGGGATGTCCTGGGCAGGAGTGTCCGGCGCCTGGAAGTCCTGGAATTCCGATGCGTACTCGGCGTCCTGGAAGTCCGACCTCTGGAAGTCCTGACCGGAGTGTTCCGTGCCGGGAAGATCCGTGGTCTGGTAGTCGGCGTAGCCGGTGTCGTACTCGGCCGCCGGGGCGAACTGCTGCTCCGGCGTGAACTGTTGGGGTACGAGACCTTCCGGGGTGGTCGCCGTGCCGGGGTTCCAGGCGGTCGCGTCGTAGGCGCCCGTCTCGAAGGACGAGGAGGACCACTGGCCGGTCGCGTCGTACGCGAACGTCGCGGCGGCGGTCTCGTACTGGCCCGTCTGGTCGGCCTGGTTCCAGGCGCTCGCGTCCCACTGGCCCGTCGCGTCGTACTGGCCCGTGGCGTCGTACTGGCCGGTGGTCTCGTACTGGCCGGTGGTCTCGTACTGCGCGTACTGCTGGTCGTACTGGGGCTGTTGGGCCTGCTGCGCGGACGCGTAGGCGTCGTAGCCGGCCGTCTCCTGCGCTCCCGTGGCCCACTGCGACGCGTCGTACTGGCCGCTGTGCCCGGACTCGTAGCTGCCCGGCATGGCGCCGAAGAGCGGATCGGAGTCGAAGCTGCCGGTGACGTAGCCGGTGTACCCGGCGTGGGCGTGCTGGTCGTTCACCAACTTCTCTCTCGCCTCGGCAGCAGGACCTGCATCCGGGACCGCCGGATCAACAGGGGTCCCAGGGGGAAGCAGTGGCGCGACTGTACCCGGCGGTACGCGATGGCGACAATCTTCGGCGGCATCTCCGCAATCAGGAAACGGGCAATCAGCCGTCTTTCGGCGGACTGTGGGCACAGCTTTGGCCCTACGTTCGAGAAACGTTCGAGAAAAAGTCAGTTGCGAGGACCGCCCGACGCCGTCTCGTCCGGCGGCCGGACTCAGGCGACCGAGACCTCCCCGGAGGGACCGGCCGCAGCCGCACCCGATGCGAGTGCTTCCCGGATCCCGGCGGCCACGGCGGGGTGAACGGGCAGGGCGAGATGGCCGATTCCGCTCACTCGTACGTTCTGGGCGAGAAGGTCGGGATGGTCGATGCAGGCCGTCTCGACCGGGACCATGATCCGGTCGAGGTCGCTCCAGAAGCTGACGAAGCGCGTACGGCAGCCGGGCGCCGGCATGCGCAGCTCCTCGATGACGGACGAGCCGGGGCGCATCTGCCGCACGATGGGATGCGCGCCGGCGATCGGCGCGAACGCGGTCCCCGCGTGCGGGGTGCCGAGCGTGACGAGCGTGCGGACACGGCGGTCACCGCCGAGGCGCTGAACGTAGTAACGGGCGATGAGGCCGCCGAGACTGTGTCCGACGATGTCGACCTCGCGCTGCCCGGTCCGCGCGCAGATCTCCTCCACATGGCGGCCGAGCAACTCGGCGGCGGTGCGGATGTCGCAGGTGAGCGGGGAGTAGTTGAGGCACTCGACATGGTGGGGGCCGTACCGGGCGAGCGCACGCCTCAGCAGGACGAACACCGACCGGTTGTCCACGAATCCATGGAGCAGGACGGTGGGCACGACGTCGGCCCGGACCGCGGGCAGCTGGGCAGCGCCGGGAGCGGCACGTCTGCGGAGCGGGCGCTCGGGGGTGATCCCGGTCGGGTAGAGGACGAGGTGTCCCGCGAGGATCGCGAGCTCCAGGGCAGTGGCGCGCAGGAGCGCGGCGGGCAGGAGCGCGCTGGGGAGGAAGCGTCGTAGTCCGGTCAGCCACTGCGCCGTGAAATCGGTGACGACGCGGGCACAGGGCAGAGGCGTGGCCTTCACAGCGACCTCCCGACCGGCGCCCCCGCGCGGCTCGGGCGCGCCCTCGTGGGGCGCGCGCTGCGGAAGCGGTCGCCGCGCCACCGTGCCGTGCGGCTGTCGGCACGGCGGCGCGGCGACCTGTATGGATCTGCGGCGGCTCCCCTGGTGCGGTCGTGCCTGCCGAGGCCGCGCGGCCTGCGCGGTGCCTGGTGCCGGTACGACGCTCAGCGAAAAATGTCCCACGTGTGATTTCCCCCTCGCCGACCACCGCGAAACGGCGGCTTGCGGGATGCTGGACATCTGCAGATAACGTTCGTTCACTCTCCGCGCTCCGCTCGCCGGGCGCGGGGACCCGGTGCCCGAGGCGGCGCAGTCGGTATGTGGAGGCAGTGATGGGTGTGACGGGTCCGATCCGCGTGGTGGTCGCCAAGCCGGGTCTCGACGGACACGATCGCGGTGCGAAGGTGATCGCGCGGGCGCTGCGTGACGCCGGTATGGAGGTCATCTACACGGGGCTGCACCAGACCCCCGAGCAGATCGTGGACACGGCGATCCAGGAGGACGCGGACGCCATCGGCCTCTCGATCCTCTCGGGCGCGCACAACACGCTCTTCGTGAAGGTCATCGAGCTCCTGAAGGAGCGCGACGCGGAGGACATCAAGGTCTTCGGCGGCGGCATCATTCCGGAGGCGGACATCGCGCCGCTGAAGGACAAGGGCGTGGCGGAGATCTTCACGCCGGGCGCGACGACGGCGTCCATCGTGGAGTGGGTGAACACGAACGTCCGCGCGGCGGCGTAGCCCGACGGGGGTCCTCGCCTGTCCGAAGGGCCATGGGGGGAGTGCGCCGCCCTCGGGGCGCACTCCGTGAGCGCGGCGTGCCGGGCCTGGCTTCTCGGGTGGGGCCCGGTCCGTGTGCGTGGCGGGTCGGCCCTGTGCGGGGCCGGGTTCTCGGGCGCTGCACGGCAGGGTGCCGAGCCCGGGGCGCCGAGGGCCCGGGGCGCGACGCCCGGGCCTTGCGCCCCGCCCCCTCAGCGCTCCAGCTCCGCGTGCATCGTGGCGCGCAGGCGCAGCGTCGACACCAGGCGCTGGAACGCCTCCGACCAGTACCCGCCGGCTCCCGGTGACGCGTCCTCCTGCTCCGCCGGTGTCGCCGTCAGGACCTCCAGGCGGGACGCCTCCGCCGGGGACAGGCAGCGCTCCGCGAGGCCCATCACTCCGCTGAAACTCCAGGGATAACTCCCCGCGTCACGCGCGATGTCGAGCGCGTCGACCACCGCGCGGCCGAGCGGCTCCGCCCACGGCACCGCGCAGACGCCCAGCAGCTGGAACGCCTCCGACAGCCCGTGCGCGGCTATGAACTCCGCGACCCAGCGGGCCCGTTCCTCCGAAGGCAGCGTCGCGAGCAGCTTCGAGCGCTCGGCCAGCGACGTGGTGCCGGGGCCGCTCGACGGCGGCGTACCGGGAGCGCCGAGCAGGGCGCGGGACCACTCGGCGTCGCCCTGGCGGACCGCGGCCCGGCACCAGGCCGCGTGCAGTTCATCGGCCCAGTCGTCCGACACCGGCAGCGTGACGATCTCCTGCGGCGTACGGCCGCCGAGCCGGGCCGGCCAGGTGGACAGCGGGGCCGACTCGACCAGCTGGCCGAGCCACCAGGAGCGTTCGCCGCGGCCCGAGGGCGCGTTCGCGACGACTCCGTCGCGCTGCATGCCGGCGTCGCATTCGTGCGGCGCCTCGACCGTGATCACCGGGCCGGCGTCGCCGCTCCGGTCCAGCGCGACGCACGACGCGGCCCGCGCCGCCATCCGCGCTGCGAGCGCGGACCGGGGCAGTGCCGAGAGCAGCTCGGCGGCGGTGGCGCGGACATTGCGGCTGCGGTCGGAGAGCGCCTGCTCCAGGAACGGCTCGTCCGCGCCGGACAGCCCCGACCGCAGCGAGTCGAGGAACATGAGGCGGTCCTCGGCCCGTTCGGTCGGCCAGCTCGTGCCGAGCAGGGTGAGCGCCGCCTGCGGGTCGTGCGCCCGCACCGACGCGAGCAGGGCGACGCGCTCGGCGAACAGACCCTCCTCCCACAGCCGCCGCACGGCGTCGGCGTCGTCGGGCGAGGGCAGAGCCGAGCCCCCGGATCCGCCGCGCAGGGCGAACTTCCATTCCGGGTTGAGCCGGGCGAGCCACAGCCCGCGTGGCCCGGCGAACGCCAGAGCCTGCGGCCGCAGGTCCGTACGCCCCCGGGCCGCGTCGAGCAGGGCGGGCAGGAGGGACGGCGGTGCCTGGTAGCCGTGCTCGTTGGCGGCGGCCAGCCACTGCGGAAGCAGCTCGGTCAGGTCCGGAGAGGAGCCCCGGCGGCCGCCGGAACCCGACGGGCCACGGTCGGCCAGCAGCTGGGCGAGCCGCCGTCGGGCGGCGTCCGGCAGGGCGGGCCGCGGATCGCACGGCGCTGCTGTGGGCCGCTCGCCGGCGGACGGGGCGGGAGCGGGCCGCAGCCCCGCCCTGCGCCGCACGGTGTGCAGGGCGGCGGCGTCGAGCAGGGCGAGGGGTGCCTCCTTGCCCGCGGGCACGAGGCCGGCCGGCGGTGTGCGACGGTCGGTGCCGAGAAGGGCCGACGTGACGAGCTCTTCCCACGGTGACGTAGTGGTGGTGGCGGTCATGGGGGCCTCCTTCAGATGAGCGGGACGGTCTCGGACCGGTCGGCGGACCAGGCGGTCAGGGGCACGAAGCCCGCGTGGCCGAACTCGCCGAAGACGGTGACCGGCCGGCCGCCCGCGAGCGAGACGAGCTTCCACAGGCCCGGCCGGGACAGGGCGGAGGCCGCCACGGGCAGCGCGCCCTCGCCGGCCGGGTCGCCGTCCGTCGTCCCCTCGCTCCGGTCCGTCTCCATGCCGTCCGTGCCGTCCGTGCCGTCGCCGCCGCCCGCGTCGGCCAGGAGCCAGCCGTCGTCCGTCGGGACCGGCACGACGCCGGAGAGCGTGACCGGCCAGGACTCCAGCCACGGGTCGTCCCGCAGCGCGCGCCCGTACGCCTCGACGGCCGAAGCGCAGGAGCCGCCCGGCGGCGGCGTGCCGATGGGGACGGGCGCGGTGAACAGCTTCCCCATATCGGCCCGCAGCTGGGCCGCCCCGCCGTGCGGGGCGATCTCCGCCTCGACCATCAGGCCGACAGGCAGCGCCAGTTGGGGGGAGCGGCCCGCCGCCCCGAACGAGAGCAGCAGGGCCGTCCGGCCCGACTCGCGTCCGTACAGCCAGATCCGGCGGGTGGTGAGCCTGCCGTCGGACGAGTCGTACTGCGCGAGGACCAGCCAGTGGTCCCGGATCCGGTCGCCCTCGGCGGCGGACGGGAGCCCGACCCGTGTGCGCACGGTGGCCGCCAGCGGCTCCGGCAGCCGCTCGCGTCCCAGCCAGGCGGAGTCCAGCAGATGGATCAGGGCGCACTCCTCCAGCAGCCGCACCGGCCAGCCCTGCCCGGAGCCCGGTATCGCACCCAACTCGCGGACGCGCGCGGCGAGTCCCGGCGCCTGCGCGTCGACCATGCGGGCGGCTGTCTCCTCCCACAGGCCGTAGCCCGACTGCTCGGCGGACGCCAGTCCACCGCGCAGCAGGTCGGCCAGTCGTTGCTCCAGCTCCGTGGCCCCCGCGGTGATCCGCCCCGCCCGGCGCTCGGCGCGCCGCCGCGCCGCCTCCGGGTCGGCGCTCTTCGCCGGCCCGCCCACGTCCCCCGCCGCCTTGTCCGCCGCCCGGCTCCTGCGCCCGGACAGCCATTCCCCGGCCCAGTCCGGAACCGCGCCGTCCGCGACGCTCTGCTCGTCCGCGGACCACAGCAGCAGCAGTCCGATCGCGTGCTTGCACGGAAACTTCCGGCTCGGGCAACTGCACTTGTAGGCAGGGCCGGTGGTGTCGACCACCGTCTGGTAGGGCCGGCTGCCGCTGCCCTTGCACAGGCCCCACACCGCACCCGATCCGTCGCAGCCGGCGCCCGACCACGGCCCGGCAGCGGACAGTTTGTTCCCCGCTTTGCGTGACGCGTCGTCAGGGGCCAGCGACAGCACCTGTTCCGACGTCCAGCGCACCCCGTGCTGATTCATGTCCACGACGCTATGGCCCACCACTGACAAACGGCTCCGGCCTGCGGCGACGGCCGATTGTCAGTGGTGTGGTGCACGGTGGATCACGCAACGGGCCGAACGATCTGGAGGGGGATCCATGACCGTGTCCGAAAACGGGACCACCAGCGGGGCCGAGGCCCTGCGGCCGCATGCGGAGGACGCCTTCGCCGACGAGCTGAAGGCGCTCGCCGCGCACGACGACCGGCGGCGCCCGGTGAACTGGCGGCTGTCGCCCTGGGCCGTGGCCACGTACCTCCTCGGCGGCACGCTCTCCGACGGCACCGTCATCACGCCGAAGTACGTGGGGCCGCGCAGGATCGTGGAGGTCGCCGTCACCACACTCGCCACCGACCGCGCCCTGCTCCTCCTCGGCGTGCCGGGCACGGCGAAGACGTGGGTGTCCGAGCACCTCGCCGCGGCCGTCAGCGGCGACTCCACGCTGCTCGTGCAGGGCACGGCCGGCACGCCGGAGGAAGCCATCCGGTACGGGTGGAACTACGCGCAGCTGCTCGCCCACGGGCCCAGCCGCGACGCCCTCGTGCCCAGCCCCGTCATGCGCGCCATGTCGGAGGGCATGACCGCGCGGGTCGAGGAGCTCACCCGTATCCCGGCGGACGTGCAGGACACCCTGATCACGATCCTGTCCGAGAAGACCCTGCCGGTTCCCGAGCTGGGCCAGGAGGTCCAGGCGGTGCGCGGGTTCAACCTGATCGCCACGGCCAACGACCGCGACCGCGGGGTCAACGACCTCTCCAGCGCGCTGCGCAGGCGGTTCAACACGGTCGTGCTGCCGCTGCCGGCGACACCGGACGCCGAGGTCGACATCGTGGCCCGCCGTGTCGACCAGATAGGGCGTTCGCTCGACCTGCCGGCGGTGCCGGAGGGGCTGGACGAGATCCGGCGCGTGGTCACCGTCTTCCGCGAGCTGCGGGACGGCGTCTCCACGGACGGCCGTACCAAGGTCAAGTCCCCGTCGGGCACGCTGTCAACGGCCGAGGCGATCTCCGTGGTCACGGGCGGTCTCGCCCTCGCCGCCCACTTCGGCGACGGCGTGCTGCGCCCGCAGGACGTCGCGGCCGGCATCCTCGGCGCGGTCGTGCGCGATCCGGCGGCGGACCGGGTGATCTGGCAGGAGTATCTGGAGACCGTGGTGCGCGAGCGGGACGGCTGGAAGGACTTCTACCGCGCCTGCCGCGAGGTGAGCGCATGACCGGCCCGCTCCTGCTCGGCGTCCGCCACCACGGGCCGGGCTCGGCCCGGGCTGTGCGCGCCGCGCTGGACGCGGCGTCGCCGCCGGCCGTCCTGATCGAGGGCCCGCCCGAGGGCGACGGGCTCCTGCCGCTGGCCGCGGACGAGCAGATGCGCCCGCCGGTCGCGTTGCTCGCCCACGCGGTCGACGACCCGGGCCGGGCGGCGTTCTGGCCGCTGGCGGAGTTCAGCCCCGAGTGGGTGGCGATCCGCTGGGCCCTGGCCAACGAGGTGCCCGTCCGCTTCATCGACCTGCCGGCCGCGCACTCGCTGGCGATGGAGCCGGACCATGCGCCCGCCCGCCCCACGGCCCCGGCGGACGCCGCGCCACCCGGACCGGCGGCCCCCGGCTCCGCCGACTCCCCCGGATCCGCCCCCGCCGGGACGGAGGCGACCGGATCGGAGCCCGCCGGCACGGCCGAGCCGGGGGACGTGCGGATCGACCCCATCGGGGTGCTCGCCGAGGCCGCCGGGTACGACGACCCCGAGCGCTGGTGGGAGGACGTCGTCGAGCACCGGGGCCGCGGGACCGGCGGCGGGGCGAGCGACCCCTACGGGCCGTTCGTCGCGCTCGGTGAGGCCATGACCGCCCTCCGGGAGACGTACGGGCACGGCGGGCACGACCGGGACCTCGTCCGCGAGGCCCACATGCGCCTCCGGTTGCGCGCCGCCCGCAAGGAGTTCGGGGACGAGGTCGCCGTCGTCTGCGGCGCCTGGCACGTCCCGGCGCTCGCACAGAAGACCACCGTCGCGGCCGACCGCGCCCTCCTCAAGGGACTGCCCAAGGTCAGGACAGAGATGACCTGGGTGCCCTGGACGCACCGCCGCCTCGCGCGGCACTCCGGCTACGGCGCAGGCATCGACTCGCCCGGCTGGTACGGCCATCTGTTCGCCGCGCCGGACCGGCCCGTCGAGCGCTGGATGACCAAGGTCGCCGGCCTGCTGCGGGACGAGGACCACATGGTGTCGTCCGCGCACGTCATCGAGGCGGTGCGCCTCGCCGAGACCCTCGCCGTCGTACGCGGCCGCCCGCTCGCCGGGCTGAGCGAGACCACCGACGCCGTACGGGCCGTGATGTGCGACGGTTCCGACGTGCCGCTGGACCTCGTCAGGGACCGGCTCGTCGTCGGCGACGTGCTCGGCGAAGTGCCGGACGACGCCCCGGCCGTTCCGCTGCAGCGCGACCTGGCCGGGCAGCAGCGCAGCCTCCGGCTCAAGCCGGAGGCGCTGGAGCGCGAGCTGGAACTCGACCTGCGCAAGGACGGCGACAGCGGCAGGAGCCGGCTGCTGCACCGGCTGTGCCTCCTCGGTGTCCACTGGGGAGAGCCGGTGGCCGGGCGGGGGAGCACCGGTACGTTCCGCGAGACGTGGCGGCTGCGCTGGGAGCCCGAGCTGTTCGTCAGGGTCGCCGAGGCGGGCGTATGGGGCACCACCGTGCTCTCGGCCGCCACGGCGAAGGCCGAGTCGCAGGCCCTCGCGGCCACGGCACTCGGCGACGTCACGGCACTGGCCGAGCAGTGCCTCCTCGCCGAACTGCCCGACGCGCTCCCCGTGGTGATGACGGCGCTCGCCGACCGGGCCGCCCTCGACGCGGACGTGAGCCACCTCGCCCAGGCGCTGCCCGCCCTCGCCCGCTCCCTTCGGTACGGGGACGTGCGGGCCACGGACACGACCGCGCTCGCCGAGGTCGCCACCGGGCTCGCCGAGCGGATCTGCGTCGGCCTGCCGCCCGCCTGCAGCGGTCTCGACGCCGACGGCGCGGCGGAGATGCGCGGACGTCTCGACGGCGTGCACACCGCGATCGGACTGCTGCCCGACTCCGCCGAGACGGCCGGGCGCTGGCAGGCCGTGCTGCGCAAGCTCGCCGTCCGCGCATCGGTTCCCGGCGTCATACGGGGGCGCGCGGCGCGGCTCCTGCTGGACGACGGACGGCTCGCGGAGGACGAGGCCGCCCGGCTCATGGCCCTCGCCCTCTCCCCGGCCACGCAGCCTGCCGAAGCGGCGGCGTGGATCGAGGGGTTCGTCGGAGGGGCGTCCGGAGGAGGGCTGCTGCTCGTCCACGACGAACGGCTGCTCTCTCTGGTGGACGCCTGGCTGACGGGCGTGCCCGCGCACGCGTTCACGGACGTGCTGCCCCTGCTGCGGCGCACGTTCTCGGCGTATGAGCCCGGCGTGCGACGGACCCTCGGCGAGCTCGTGCGGCGCGGGCCGGCTGCGGCCCCGGGTCCGGCCCACGCGGAAGGCGGGGTCCCGGGCTTCGGAGCGGGACTCGACGAGGCGCGCGCCGACGCCGTCCTGCCGGTACTGCGCCTGCTTCTCGGCATCGACGACAACGACCTTGCGGGGGTGACCCGATGACACCGACGACGACACAGTCCGCCGCCGGCCACGACGAGCGGCTGCGCCGGTGGCGGCTGGTGCTGGGCGGCGAGGAGGCGGACGGCACCGGCTGCGCCCTGACCGGCACGGACGCCGCGATGGACGGTGCGCTCACCTCGCTCTACGGCGCCCGCGCCGGGACCGGTTCCCGCTCCGGGAGCCGTTCCGCCGGACTCGGGGCCTCCGCGCCGACCGTGGCCCGCTGGCTCGGCGACATCCGTACGTACTTCCCCAGTTCCATCGTCCAGGTCATGCAGCGGGACGCGATCGAGCGCCTCGGTCTGTCGACGCTGCTGCTGGAGCCGGAGATGCTGGAGGCGGTGGAAGCGGACGTCCACCTCGTCGGCACACTGCTCTCCCTCAACAAGGCGATGCCCGAGACGACGAAGGAGACCGCGAGGGCGGTCGTGCGCAAGGTCGTCGAGGAGCTGGAGAAGAAGCTCGCCACCCGTACGCGCTCCACCCTGACGGGAGCGCTGGACCGTTCCGCGAGGATCAGCCGGCCTCGCCACCGCGACATCGACTGGGACCGCACGATCCGGGCGAACCTGAAGAACTACCTGCCGGAGTTCGACACCGTCGTCCCCGAGCGCCTCATCGGTTACGGGCGGGCGTCGCAGTCCGTGAAGAAGGAGGTCGTGCTCTGCATCGACCAGTCGGGGTCGATGGCCGCGTCCGTCGTGTACGCCTCGGTGTTCGGCGCGGTGCTGGCCTCGATGCGTTCCCTCGCGACGCGGCTCGTCGTCTTCGACACGGCGGTGGTGGACCTGACCGACCAGCTCGACGACCCGGTGGACGTGCTGTTCGGCACGCAGCTCGGCGGCGGGACGGACATCAACAGGGCGCTCGCGTACTGCCAGTCGCGGATCACCCGCCCCGCGGACACCGTGATGGTGCTCATCAGCGACCTCTACGAGGGCGGCATACGGGACGAGATGCTCAAGCGCGTCGCGGCCATGAAGGCGTCCGGCGTGCAGTTCGTCGCGCTGCTCGCGCTCTCCGACGAGGGCGCGCCGGCCTACGACCGTGAGCACGCGGCAGCGCTGGCGGCCCTCGGCGCACCGGCCTTCGCGTGCACGCCGGACCTGTTTCCGGACGTCATGGCGGCGGCGATCGAGAAGCGCCCGCTTCCGGTGCCGGCGGCCGACTGAGCCGGCCGGCCGAAGCCCCCGGCGTCCTGTGTGACATGCGGGCGGGGTACCGGGCGTGCGCGGCGGCGCGAGGCGCACGGGCCCCGCGGACCGGCCGGGGCAGGGGGCTGGGGCGGGAGCGTGAAGGGAGCGGTGGACGCAAGGCCGGGTCGCCCATACCGGACATGACGGTGTATCGGCCGCATCGGCAGACATGGTGACTCATCAGTAACAGGGGACTTGCGCCGCCCCCGGAGGCTCGTGCGAGCATCGTGCCGCTCCCGACCGAAAAGGGCTCTTCCTCCGTGACCTCCGCAGCGCTTTCTCCCGCTGCCGTCCTGTGCGCGCTGCGCCGGGCGGTGGCCGGTTCGCGCGCGCTGCGCGTTCTGCTGCTCCTCGCCGGGCTGCTGACGCTCGGTCTGCTCTGCGGCGGTCAGGCGCACGCCGTGGAGGCCCACGCCGAGGTCCGTGCCGAGGTCGGTGCCGAGGCGGGGGCGGGTGCGGACGTCCGCACCGGCGTCGTGGGCCGTGCCGACGTGGAACAGGCGGACGGCCTGGGCGACACGGACGGACCGGACGACCCGGCCGGCTCCTTGTCGCCGGGTCAGGACGCGAGGGAGCAGGCGGCGATCCGCGAACTCCGGCGTGCCGCCGAGGACACGGCGGACTCAGTCCGTGAGGCGGTGGGGTCCGTCGTCGGGACCGTGCGCGACCTCGGCGGGGTGCTGTCCGGGGCGCTGCCGCTCCCCTCCCCGGGTGAACTGCCCGCGATCCCCGGCGGTCCCGGGGCCGCGTGGCCCGTGACGGACATCGCGCCGTCCGCGGTCCCGGGCGGCGGTCTTACGGCCCTCGCATCGGTCATGACCGGCGACGCGGGTGCGGCCGGTCGGCCCGACGCCGACGCCCGTTTTGGCCCGGCCGCCGGGTACGACGGACGTGCGTGGCCGGGGTGGTCGCCGGACGCGTCCGCCTGGCCGGCGGTGAGGCCCCTCCTCGTGCCGGCGCCCGGTCAGGCCCCGGAGCCGGTCCGCCCCTGCGGCATCGTGCCCGGGACCGTGCAGCACAGCGGCGAGAACCACATGCCGCGCCCCGGCGACCAGCACGCGGCGGCGTTCGCGGACGGAGCGCGGGACGCGCTCGCGTCCGGCCAGGTCTGTCCGGCGGCCGAGCCGCCGACCCGCGACAGGCCGCGCGACATTCTCGAATTCCCCGGCTAGGGCAGGCCTTCCCCCGCCTCCTGACCTGCCGCGCGGGGGTGGACAGGTCTGCCCTCCACTCCGGAACCGTTCCACCGCTTCCGGACCGCCGAACGAATTCGAAGGATCACCCGAGCATGAACAAGAACATCCGCCGCTCCATCGCCGTGGCCGCCACGGCCACCGGCATGTGGGCTCTCGGCACCGCCGCGGCGAGCGCCGACGAACTGCCGGTCTCCGCGCCGCTCTCCACGCCGGACCTGGTGGACGGGGTCACCGACGCCGTCGGCGTCACGGCCGACGCGGGCACCGACGGCGCCTCGGCCGAGGTCCGGTCCGCCGGGATCGGCCTCGTCGGCGCCGAACTGGAGACCGGGCTGCCGCCGGTCGGCGTCCCGGACGCGACGTCCGAGGTGCAGGAGCAGGCCCGCCAGTACGTCGACGGCGAGCTCCCCGCGTACGAGATCCCGTCCGTCGAGGCCCCGCAGGTCCAGGTCCCCGACGTCCAGGCACCCCAGGTCCAGGCCCCGCAGGTCCAGGCCCCGCAGGTCGACGCGGACATCGACTACCTCTTCGGCCCGCTCTCCGCGTTCGCCGCCCACCTGGAGGAGACCCCCTCCGACGCGCAGGCCCGGGCCGAGGGCCTGGTCGCCGCGTCCGGCCCGATCGTGGACGAGACGTCCGCGGCCGTCCTGCCGCCGGTCGTCGCCACCGCCGTGACCGGTGCCCAGCCGGTCGCGCACCAGGCCGTCGCGGACGCGGGCGTCCTCGCCCAGGGTGTCGTCTCCGACGTGGCCCCGTTCGCCTACGGGGTCACCGAGCAGGCGCAGCCGTTCGCGTACGGCGTCGCGGAGGAGGTGCAGCCACTCGCGTACGGCATCGCCGAGGAGGTGCAGCCCCTCGCGTACGGCGTGACCGCCGAGGTCGGCCCGTTCGCGGGCGGCGTGGTCTCCGAGGTCGGCCCGTTCGCCGGCGGTGTGGTCTCCGAGGTGCAGCCGCTGGTCGACGCCGTCGTCGGGCACGTGGAGCCGCTCGTCCAGGGAGTCGGCGGCAGCGCCACCGACCTGGCGTACGGCGTGACCGCCGAGGTCGGCCCGTTCGCGGGCGGCGTGGTCTCCGAGGCCGGCCCGTTCGCGGGCGGCGTGGTCTCCGAGGTGCAGCCGTTCGCGGGCGGTGTGGTCTCCGAGGTGCAGCCGTTCGCGGGCGGTGTGGTCTCCGAGGTGCAGCCGTTCGTCCAGGCCGTCACGGGCGACGTCCAGGCCGACGCCGCGCCGCTCGCGGGCAACGCCGTCGCCGGTGTCCAGGGCGTCGTCTCCGACGTGACCCCGAGCTACCTCCCGTACGGCATCTGAGCAGGTCCGTACTCCGGCCGTCGCGCGGTGAGTCCCGCGCGACGGCTCTCACGGGCGGCCCTCCGCACGAGGGGCCGCCCGTCCTCACAGATCCGCTGCGAGCACGGTGAGTCGCGATCTGTGACCGTAATCACCGCCCAGGTGTGATCTGTGATTTAGGGACCCGCCTCCAGCGGGGATAACCTGCCAGGCGGACATGCCGCGCCCACGGACACCGTGTGTGCCTCCCTTGTGACAGAGCAGTCACGTTGCCCTTCGCGGCACGCCCACGCAGACAACGAACCGCGATCATCAGAAAAGGGACGGACGCGCGTGGACCTGTTCGAGTACCAGGCGAGGGACCTCTTCGCCAAGCACGGTGTACCGGTGCTGGCCGGTGAAGTCATCGACACGCCTGAGGCGGCGCGCGAGGCGACCGAGCGGCTGGGCGGCAAGTCGGTCGTCAAGGCGCAGGTGAAGGTGGGCGGCCGCGGCAAGGCCGGCGGCGTCAAGCTGGCCGCCACCCCGGACGAGGCCGTCGCCCGCGCGACGGACATCCTCGGGATGGACATCAAGGGCCACACGGTCCACAAGGTGATGATCGCGGAGACCGCTCCGGAGATCCTCGAGGAGTACTACGTCTCGTACCTCCTCGACCGCACCAACCGCACCTTCCTCGCCATGGCGTCCGTCGCGGGCGGCATGGACATCGAGGAGGTCGCGGCGACGACTCCGGAGAAGCTCGCCAAGGTCCCGGTCGACGCCAACGAGGGCGTCAGCATCGAGAAGGCCCGCGAGATCGTCGCGCAGGCGCAGTTCCCGGCCGACGTCGCCGAGAAGGTCGCCGAGGTCCTCGTGACCCTGTGGAAGACCTTCATCGCCGAGGACGCGCTCCTCGTCGAGGTCAACCCGCTCGCCAAGGTCGCCTCCGGCGACATCCTGGCGCTGGACGGCAAGGTCTCGCTCGACGAGAACGCCGACTTCCGCCAGCCGGAGCACGAGGCCCTCGAGGACAAGGCCGCAGCCAACCCGCTCGAGGCTGCCGCCAAGGCCAAGAACCTCAACTACGTCAAGCTCGACGGCGAGGTCGGCATCATCGGCAACGGCGCGGGCCTGGTCATGTCGACCCTCGACGTCGTCGCCTACGCCGGTGAGAACCACGGCGGCGTGAAGCCCGCCAACTTCCTCGACATCGGCGGCGGCGCCTCCGCCGAGGTCATGGCGAACGGTCTCGAGATCATCCTCGGCGACCCGGACGTCAAGTCCGTCTTCGTCAACGTCTTCGGCGGCATCACCGCCTGCGACGAGGTCGCCAACGGCATCGTCCAGGCCCTGGCGCTCCTCGCCTCCAAGGGCGAAGAGGTCACCAAGCCGCTCGTCGTGCGCCTCGACGGCAACAACGCGGAGCTGGGTCGCAAGATCCTCTCCGACGCCAACCACCCGCTGGTGCAGCGCGTGGACACCATGGACGGTGCGGCCGACAAGGCCGCCGAGCTCGCCGCTGCTGCGAAGTAAGGGAAGAGGGATCGTAGAACCATGGCTATCTTCCTGAACAAGGACAGCAAGGTCATCGTCCAGGGCATGACCGGTGCCACGGGCATGAAGCACACCAAGCTCATGCTCGGTGACGGCACGAACATCGTCGGCGGCGTGAACCCGCGCAAGGCCGGCACGTCCGTCGACTTCGACGGCACCGAGGTACCGGTCTTCGGCAGCGTCGCCGAGGCGATGGAGAAGACGGGCGCGAACGTCTCCGTCCTCTTCGTGCCGCCGGCCTTCGCCAAGGCCGCCGTGGTCGAGGCCATCGACGCCGAGATCCCCCTCGCCGTGGTCATCACCGAGGGCATCGCCGTCCACGACTCCGCCGCCTTCTGGGCGTACGCGAAGTCCAAGGGCAACAAGACCCGCATCATCGGCCCGAACTGCCCCGGTCTGATCACCCCGGGCCAGTCCAACGCCGGCATCATCCCGGGCGACATCACCAAGCCCGGCCGCATCGGTCTCGTGTCCAAGTCCGGCACGCTGACCTACCAGATGATGTACGAGCTCCGCGACATCGGCTTCTCCTCCGCCGTCGGCATCGGTGGCGACCCGGTCATCGGTACGACGCACATCGACGCGCTCGCCGCGTTCGAGGCCGACCCCGACACCGACCTGATCGTCATGATCGGCGAGATCGGCGGCGACGCCGAGGAGCGTGCGGCCGACTTCATCAAGGCCAACGTCACCAAGCCGGTCGTCGGCTACGTCGCGGGCTTCACCGCGCCCGAGGGCAAGACCATGGGCCACGCCGGCGCCATCGTCTCCGGCTCTTCTGGCACCGCACAGGCCAAGAAGGAGGCCCTGGAGGCCGCGGGCGTCAAGGTCGGCAAGACGCCGACCGAGACGGCCAAGCTCGCGCGCGCCATCCTCGCGGGCTGATCGTCCCGAACACCGTGCGGGCCCGCCTCCGGATCTCCGGGGGCGGGCCCGCACGTCTTTCCCGGCGGTCCGTCAGCGGAGCTGCGGCAGCAGCCGCTCCGGCCCCGCGGCCGGTTCGGCGCGCAGCTTGTCGCGCAACTGCCGGTCCTTGGCGCTGAGCCTCCGCGGGCCGCTGAACGGCGCCCCGTTGAGCAGCTGGGGGCCGCCGTGCGGCGGCGGTACGCCTTCGACCTGCCGGCTCGGCGGCACGGGCGGCTCGTACTGCCGGGGCGACGTCAGCAGCGCCACAGCGGTCGCCACGACGATCAGCGCGGTCGCCACGACCACGGCCCTGGTCCACATCTCGGCCCGGTGCTCGCAGCCCGTGCGTACCGCCCCGGCGGAAGCCGGGCGGGGGGTGGGGGCCGCCGCGAGGAGCGCTCTGAGTTCGTCCTGGAGCACGTCGGCGTCGGCGAGCCGGGGCAGCCGCTCGGCCACCACCTCACGGGCACGCAGGACGCGGTTCACGGTGGCGGGGGTGCTCGCCTCGGTCTCGGCGGCCGTCTCCGGCAGGCCGAGCCCGACTCCGTCGTGGAGCAGGAAGGCCCGACGTTGGGTCGGGGGCAGCTCCTGCAGCGCCTGCATCAGGGTGCGCCCGGCCGGGTCGTCCAGCGGCTCGTCGGGGTGCCGGTGGGCGGGGCGCAGCCGCTGCCAGGGCGACAGGGCGCAGTCGTAGGCGGCGGCCCGTACCCAGCCCGTCGGGTCCCGGTCGACGGCGACCTCGGGCCAGTGCTGCCAGGCCAGATGGAAGGCGCGCTCGACGGATTTCTGCGACAGGCAGCGGCGGCCGGTGAGCACGTAGGTCTGGCGGAGGAGTTCGGGCGCGGCGTACGTGTAGAGCGCGTCGAACGCCTCGACGGGCGTCATTCCGGCGAGCGGCACGGGCAGCGGGGGCTCGACGGAGGCCGGGCCCGCGTCGGCGGCCGGGTCGTCCCGGACCGGCGACTGCCGCTCCGGGCCGTCCAACCGCTCGGCCGTCTCGATGACAGGATCCGTCTCGGCGGCGGGGTCCGTCTTCGTGACGTGGCCCGTCTGCGGTTCCGGATGGGGTGCCGCCGGTGCCTCAAGGTCGGGCTCGGGTGCCGTCGGTGTCTCGTGGTCGGGCTCGGGTGCCGTCGGTGTCTCGTGGTCGGGCTCGGGTGCCGTCGGTGTCTCGTGGTCGGGCTCGGGTGCCGTCGGTGTCTCGTGGTCCGGCTCGGGTGCCGCCGGTGTCCCGCTGTCCGGCTCGGGTGCCGCCGATGCCTCGTGGTCCGCCTCGTATGGCGCCGACGTCTCGTGGACCGCCTCGGTCGCCGGCTCCGGCGCCTCGCGCCGCGGTGCCGTCTCGTGCGCGGCCCTCTCCTCCGAGGCGGCGGCCCCCTCCGTCTCGAAGGCGGCGAGCAGCTTCGCGTACGCCTCCCGTTTACGGCCCCGGGGGCTCGCGCGGCCGGTCTCCCAGGACCTGATCGTGGCGCGGGTGACACCGAGCATCGTGGCGAACTGCGTCTCGGTCAGCGACTTCGCCTCGCGAAGCCTTCGCCGCTCCCTGGGCGGAGGAAGCGGCGATGCCCCCGACGCGGAGTGTGTGGCGCTCTGTGTCATGAGGGGCTCCATGCGACACGGCACTCGGCAGTAAATGACATAAGTGTATTTTTAGCGACACAACGGGCATCAGCCTGTTACCGGGTGAAAGCGCGTGTCGTTGGCAGCATGGCCGCGTGACCCAGGTGACCGATCACAGACCGCCCCTGTCGCATGCGCCGGTCGTCGTCCAGGGCGGGGCGTCGGCGGCGTTCGTCGCCGGATGCGTCCGCGGCGCGACCGCTGCCGGACTCGGCCTCGGTGTGATCACCGTGCTGGTGATGCTGATGTGGATCAGTTCGCCGTTCCCGGACGACGGCCCCGGAGACGCCCTGCGCGTCGCCGCCGCGCTGTGGCTGCTCGCGCACGGGGCGGACCTCGTGCGCACGGACACCCTCTCGGGGCTCCCTGCCCCGGTGGACCTGGTGCCCCTGCTGCTGGCCGCCCTGCCCGTATGGCTCGCGCACCGGGCGGCGCACGACGCGCTCGAACCCGACGAGTCGCGGCCACGGCCGTCCGCGTCGGGCGCGCTGACCTCCGTGACCACCGGGTACGTGCTGGTCGGGGCGCCCGTCGTGCTCTGGGCGGCGGGCGGGCCGGTCGCCGCCGAACCGCTGAGCGCCCTCGTGCACCTACCGCTCCTCGCGTTCCTGGCCGCCGCGGGGGGGGCGTGGACGGCGAGCGGGTGCCCGCTCGGGCCGCTGCCCGCCGGGCTGCCGCGGAGGCTGCGGGCCGCCCTCGCCCACAGGGGGGTCGCCGTGGCGCTGCGCTCGGCGGCGGTCGGCGCCCTGGTGATGGTGGGCGGAGGCGCGGTGCTCGTGGGGGTGTCCCTCGTCGCGCACGGCGACGCGGCGCAGACGTCCTTCCTCGGCCTCGCGGGCGACTGGTCCGGCCGGCTGGCCCTCGTCCTGCTCGTGCTGGCCCTGCTGCCGAACGCGGCGGTGTGGGCCGCGGCCTACGGGCTCGGCCCGGGGTTCGCACTCGGCACGGGCGCCACGGCCACTCCGCTCGCGCTGACCGGCACCCCCGCGCTTCCGGAGTTCCCGCTGCTCGCGGCCGTGCCGGGCACCGGCCCCGGAACGCCCCTGCACTGGGCGGCGGCCGCGGTTCCCGTCGTGGCGGGCCTCGCCGTCGCATGGCGTACGGTCCACGCGGCCGCGCCCCGGTACGGGGAGCGACAGGAGGCGTGGACGCGCGGCGACACGGCGCTGGCGGCTCTGCTGGGGTCCGTCGGCTGCGGGGTGCTCCTGGCCGTGCTCGCCGCGGCGGCGGGAGGTCCGCTCGGCAGAGGACGGCTCGCGGAGTTCGGGCCGGTGTGGTGGCTGACGGGCGCGGCCGCCCTGCTCTGGACGTCGGTGGTCGCGGTCCCGGTCGCCGTGGCGCTGCGCGCCTGGCGGGTGCGCGGCGCCGGTCCGACGGAGGGGCCCGGGGCCGGAACCGAGGCCGATCCCGGGCGGGACGCGGTGCCGCCCCCGGCGCCGCCGCCGCAGTTCGTGGCGGCACCGGGCCTGGACGAGGACTTCGAGCCGTACGACTTCCTTCCGGCGGACACCTGGCGCGCGCGGACCACTCCGGCGCCCCGGACGGCCGGCCAGGCCGGCGAGACGGCGGGGGCCGCGCCGTCCGAGGAGGCGGCCGAACCCGCGGATTCCGCCGGTCCGGTCGCGGACGGGGAGCAGGGCGCCCATCCCACCGGAACCTGGCCGGAGGCGGCGACGGACTCCGACACGGACGCCGGCACCGACTGCGAAACCGAACCCGAAACCGAACCCGACTCCGACTCCGACACCGACGTCCGGTCCGCGGACCTTCCGCCGGCCGCCGGCTGACGCGGATACGAGAAGGCCCGGACCGCGACGGCGGTCCGGGCCTTCACACGTTCTCCGGGGGACTACTCCTTCACGCCCAGCACGTCCTGCAGGGGCTTCGGGAGGAGATCGTTGCAGGCCATCTGGCCGGACTTGGTCAGGGCGTCGTTCACGCACGTGTAGTAGTCGCGGTACACCAGCTGCGCGGTGAACGACGCGGCCACGATCAACAGCGCGATGCCCGCCATCACCAGGCCGCTCATCGCCGCCGTGATCTGCGGCCTGTTCGACTGGGGGGACGGCGCCGGCGCCGGCGACGGCGCCCCGCTCGTCACCGCTTCGGGGGTGGTGCGCCGGGGCTTGGCGCGCAGGGAGCTGATCGCCCAGTACACCGCGAGTGCGCCCAGCAGGAGCGCGATCTCCGGGAAGTCGAACAGAGCGAAGAAGAACGCCCACATGCCACCGAGCAGCGCGTACCGCGCCCGCCGCTGGACCGGGTCCGTCGGGTCCCACCGCAGGCCGCCGGGGCCGGGGCCGCCGCCCTCCGGGCCGTTCTGGTCGCCCCGCTGGCCGCCGGGGCGTCCGCCGAAGCCGCCGGACGAGCGGCCCGGCTGGCGGCTGCTCCACTGGCCGCCCCAGTTCGACCCGTTCGAGCCGTCGGTACCGTCCGAGCCGCCCGAGCCGTCCGAGCCGTCCGGGGACGAGCCCGAGGAGCCCGGCGAGCGGCCGTCGGACGACGAGCCGTCGTTCAACGGCTGACGGGGCCGCCACGGCTGGTCCGGCCTGCCCTCCGGCGGGGGCGCGAAGGGATTGTCCTCGTCCGTGGACTGGCGCTCCCGCGTCAACAGGAGGTTCGTACGGTGGCGTCGGTCCGGCATCTGGTGAACGTCTTCCCCTCGTCATGCCCGTCGTCGAAACGCGTCCGGGCGGGTGCTCTGCCCCCAGACGCTACCCCCCGGCCACGCCCCCGTCCCGTGGGGGCCGTGCTGAGTGCCGGTATCGTTGCTGACGGTCGGCCCCTTCGTAGAGTTCCCCGTATCCAGGGATGCGATTCGTTCGTACGACCGCACAAAGCCGCACCGCAACGCGAAAAGAGTCCCCCTGTGGCTGCCGCCCGCCTCGTCGTCCTGGTCTCCGGATCGGGGACGAATCTCCAGGCCCTGCTCGATGCCATTGCCGCCGATCCGGACGGGTTCGGGGCGCGGGTGGTGGCCGTCGGTGCGGACCGGTCGGGTGTCGCGGGTCTGGAGCGGGCCGAGCGTGCGGGGCTGCCGACCTTCGTGTGCCGGGTGAAGGATTTCGCCACCCGTGAGGAGTGGGACGCGGCCCTGACCCG
>NZ_JBFAOY010000003.1:49228-302832 GCF_040675505.1 Streptomyces sp. NPDC049597 | reverse complement strand
ACCATCGAGAGCCCTTACTCACGCCACACCGGGACGACGCTATGCCGTCGTCCCGGGCCGCGGCCGTGCTAGGACTCGGGCCCGGCCGCCAGCAGGGCCTCCAGCAGCGAGCGCAGCCGTGTCGTGCGCTGCGCGCCCGGCACCTCGGCCACGGCACGCGCGAGGGCCTGGTCGACGCCGTGCACGACGGACAGATGACGTTCGGCGCGGCTGAAGGCGGTGTACACCCACGGCCTGCTCAGCAGCCGCGCCGCGTCGCCCGGCAGGACCACGACGACGGCCGGCCAGCGCATGCCCGCAGCCTGGTGCGCCGTGAGCGCCCAGCCGTGGCGGACCTCCGACTCGACCCGGTCCCTCGGGACGACCGTCCCGGTCCCCTCGCAGTCCAGACGCAGCCCCTCCGCGTCCGCCGAGACCACCGTGCCGGTCAGCGTCCGGCCGGGCGCCTGGGCGTGGGCGACCCGGTCACCGGGGTCGAAGCCGCCGAACCGGCCGGGCCCCGGATTCAGCCGCTGCTTGAGCGCCGCGTTGAGCGCGCGGGTGCCCGCCGGGCCGCCGTGGCCGACGGTGATCACCTGGGTCCGGTCGGCCGGTACGCCGATGGCCCGCGGCACCGAGTCGGCGACGAGCTGCACTGTGCGGTGGACCGCTTCCCCGGCGTCACGCACCGGGACGATCACGATCTCCTTCTCCGGTGCCGGCACCTGGTTGAGCTCCCCGACGCCGATGCCGGAGACCAGCTCGCCGAGCGGGCCCGGGTCGGGCGTCCGCGAGGCGATCTGCGGGCACACGCGCGCCGCGACGAGATCGCCGAAGACGCGGCCCGCCCCGGCAGACCCGAGCACGCCGGGGTCGCCGCTGAGCACCAGACGGCTGCCGTCGGGCATCGACTCGACGAGCATCGCGGCGGTCTCCACGTCCAGCTGCGGCGCGTCGAGGACGACGAGGACGTCGAGCGCCAGCGCGCCGTCCTCGTCCTGGCCCGGTCCGGCCGCGCCCGAGAGCAGCGCCGGGACCGTGACGGCGCCGACCTCGGCACCGAGCCTGCGGCTGCCGTTCTCGCCGTGCGTGGCCACGACGGTGCGCAGACCGAGCTCCCGCGCCCGTGCCGCGAGGGCGACGGGCTCGGCGCGGGCCGCCTCGCCGCCGGTGTGCACCACGAGCCCGTGCCCGCCCGCGGCGCGGACCAGCTCGGGGCCCTCCCATTGGTCGGACGGGCCGGTCCTGACGAGCCGGGCGAGCCCGTCGGCCAGGCTCTCCTCGGCCATGGCGTACCGGTCGAGTCCCAGCAGGACGGTCACCGGCTCGGTGCCCTGCTCGTCCTCCACACCCTCCTGGAAGACGAGGACGGTACCGTCGGCGACGGCTTGCTGGACGGCCCGGTCCGGATCGGGCACCTTCCGCTCGGCGAGCGCGGCGCGCACGGCGGAGGCGTCCTGGGCGGTGTGCCCCTGGAGAGCCGCCCGCTCCAGCAGCCAGGCCACGAGCGCCGAGGCGCGCCGCTCGTCACCAGGGCCGCACGCGTCACCGAGCAGCACCCGCGCGAAGCCGTCCGCCTGCTCCGGCCTCACGCCGGGCACGGACAGCAGCTGCCAGGGGTCGTCGGCGAGCAGGTCCGCGGCGGATTCGCCGAGGGCCTCGGCGACCTGGCCGGCCAGCGCCTCGGGCGCGCCGCCCCGGACGAGCACGGCCCGCACGGCGGCCAGGGTCTCGGGCGTGACCTCCGGCGCGTGCGCCGGCACCCGGACGGGCGCGGGTGCGGGCACCGGCGCGGGCCGCCGGGGCACGGGCGGCGCCGCGTCGAAGAACTCCGCTCCGGCGGCGTCGCCGCTCTCCACGGCCCGTACGGCGGCGAGCAGATCGGCGGCCTTCCCGCTGAGCTTGGCCCCGCTGTCGATGGGCCCGCCTCGCTCGGCCTTCCGCTTCTCGATCCGCGCGCGCAGCTCCCGCTGCGCGGCGATCTCCGCCTCGACCTCGTCCCCGCCCTCTGCGGCGCTCGGTGCGTCGTCTCCAGGGGCTGCGTCCCCGGTGCCGTGGCCGTCGCCGTCGTCGGCGGCTGCGCCCGGTCCGCCCGCAGCCCGGTGAGTCTCGCCGTCGTCGGCGGCTGCGTCGCCCGCGTCGTGACCGCCGCCCACCGGGTTCGGGTCGTCCGCCCGGGTCGGGGTCTGGGACCCGTCGGTGTCGCCGCTACCGGTCCCCGCCCCTGCGACCGACCCGCCCCCGCCGCCCTCGGCGGCATCGTCCGCCGCGCTCGGTGCGTCGTGTCCAGCGGCTGCGTCCCCGGTGCCGTGGCCGTCGCCGTCGTCGGCGGCTGCGCCCGGTCCGCCCGCAGCCCGGTGAGTCTCGCCGTCGTCGGCGGCTGCGTCGCCCGCGTCACCGCCGCCCGCCGGGTTCGGGTCATCCGCCCCGTCGATGTGGCCGCCCCGGCTGCCTGTCGTGCCCGCGGCACCACCTTCGGCGGGGCTGCCGTCCGCCCGCTTCGGGGTCTGGGACCCGTCGGTGTCGCCGCCGCGGTCGGTCACCGCGCCTGCGGCCGACCCGCCCCCGCCGCCTTCGGCGGCTGCGTCGCCGACTGCGTGACCGCCACCTGCCAGCTCCAGAGCCTTGGACCCGACGCGGTCTTCGCCGCCCTCGGGACCGCCGCCCGCCCCGGCCGCCGGGCCGGACGCGTCGGACCCGGGCGCGGGGTCGCTGGCCTGAGGCTCGCCCGCCGAGCCACGCTCCGGCCGCGCCCCCGTGGCCGCCGGGCCAGGGCCCTGCGGCCCGCCCGCGGCGGGTGCCGGGGCAGGGGGCTGCGAGTCCGCCGTGGCGGGCGCGGCGGGGGTGGGGCCGGGGGGTCGCCCCGGGGTGGGCGCGGTCACAGCGTGCTCCAGTCCTGGTCGGGATAGCGGTGCACGGGCGCCGACACGTCGTCGAGCGCCTGGCAGATCTCGTCAGGAAGACTAAGCGCCTCCACCGACAACGCCGCCGTGAGCTGCTGTGCGTTGCGCGCGCCCACGATCGGCGCCACCACGCCGGGCCGGTCCCGGACCCACGCGAGCGCCACCTCCAGCGGCGTCGCCGCCAGACCGTCCGCCGCCGTCGCCACCGCGTCCACGATCCGGCTCGCCGCCTCGTCGAGATACGGCTCCACGAAGGGCGCCATGTGCTCCGACGCCCCCCGCGAGTCGGCGGGCGTGGCCGTCCGGTACTTGCCGGTCAGCACACCGCGCCCCAGCGGCGACGACGGCAGCAGCCCCACGCCCAGGTCCAGCGCGGCGGGCAGCACCTCCCGCTCCACGCCTCGCTGCAGCAGCGAGTACTCCATCTGCGTGCTCGCGAGTCGCGTCCGCACCCCCGGCGCCGACATCTGCCAGGTCGCGGCCTTCGCCAGCTGCCAGCCGCAGAAGTTCGAGACCCCCGCATACAGGGCCCGGCCGCTCGCGACGGCGATGTCCAGAGCCTGGAGCGTCTCGTCCAGAGGTGTGCCGGGGTCGAAGGCGTGGACCTGCCACAGGTCGACGTAATCCGTCCCGAGCCGCTCCAGCGACGCGTCGAGCGCGGCGAGCAGATGCCCGCGCGACCCGTCGAAGCGCCGGTCCGGATCGGGCACGCTGCCCGCCTTCGTCGCTATGACCAGGTCGCGCCGCGGCACGAGGCGCTCCACGAGCCGGCCCAGCAGGTACTCGGCATCCCCGCCGCCGTAGACGTCGGCCGTGTCGACGAGCGTTCCGCCCGCCTCCCAGAACGCCTTCAACAGGTCGGCGGCGTCGTGCTCGTCGGTGTCCCGGCCCCAGGTGAGGGTGCCGAGTCCGATACGGGACACGCGCAGGCCGGTGCGGCCGAGATGCCTCTGCTCCATGGGCGCTGAGATTACTGGCCGGGGACCACGCCGAGAGAGCCTGTGGACAACCTCCCCCTGCCGTATCGAGGGCACCCACGCTAGAGTCCCCGGAACAGGGACGTTACTGATCAGTAAGAGGGAGCGGTTATGCGGCTCGGCATCAACCTCGGTTACTGGGGTGCGGGGATGGACGGCGACAATCTCGCCGTCGCGCAGGAGGCCGACAGGCTCGGCTACGACGTCTGCTGGGCCGCGGAGGCGTACGGCTCCGACGCTCCCACCGTGCTCAGCTGGGTCGCCGCCCAGACCGAGCGCATCGACGTCGGTTCCGCGATCCTCCAGATCCCGGCCCGCCAGCCCGCCATGACGGCGATGACCGCCGCCACCCTCGACTCGCTCTCAGGCGGCCGCTTCCGCCTCGGCCTCGGTGTCTCCGGTCCCCAGGTCTCGGAGGGCTGGTACGGGGTCAGGTTCGACAAGCCGCTCGCCCGCACCCGCGAGTACGTCGAGATCGTCCGCAAGGCGATGACCCGCGAACGTCTGACGTACGAGGGCGAGCACTGGACCCTTCCGCTCCCCGGCGGTCCCGGCAAGCCGATCAAGCTGACCGTCCATCCGCAGCGGGAGCACATCCCCCTCTACATCGCCGCGATCGGCCCCAAGAACCTGGAGCAGACCGGCGAGATCGCCGACGGCGCCCTGCTGATCTTCCCCTCCGCCGACCACCTGGAGGAGACCGCCCTCAAGCACCTGCGCGCGGGCCGGGAGAAGGCCGGAAAGACGATGGAGGGCTTCGACGTCTGCCCCACCCTGCCGCTGGCCGTCGGTGACGACGTCACCGGGCTCGCCGACATGTTCCGCCCCTACACCGCGCTGTACGTCGGCGGCATGGGCAGCCGGAAGCAGAACTTCTACAACCAGCTCGCCCAGCGCATGGGATACGAGAAGGAGGCCGCCGAGATCCAGGACAGGTACTTGTCCGGAGACAAGCCGGGCGCGGCCGCGGCGGTGCCGCACCAGCTGATCGACCAGACGGCGCTGCTCGGTTCCGTGGAGCGGATCGCCGACCGGATGACCGCCTACGCCGCCGCCGGGGTCACCACCCTGACCCTCTCCCCGGCCGGTTTCACGCTCGACGAGCGCATCGCCGCGCTGCGCGCCGGCACCGAGGCCCTGGAACTCGCCGGCGTCACCTGACGAGAAGTCTGCGGCCGTGGTGGGGGCTCGGGGGGTCTTCCCCGCCACGGCCGTCACGGGGTACAACGCGCGACCGGCGCGGCGGTTACTGCCGCGGCGCCGCGTGCCTTCGTCCGTTCGGACCAGTCGGTCCCGCCACCTGTTGCCACGTTCGGCGTCCCGCACTTGACTCGTTGTCCGCGGATGCCTTCACGGAGGTGGGAGACATGCTCTCGGCCCGAAGCATTTTCCAGGAGATCGTCGACAGCGACGACGCCTACCAGCTGTTCTGCTCCATCGCGGCCAGCGGCGAGAGGCAGGGCGGCTGGGAGAACGCGCGTATCGCGGCCCTGGTCCCGGAGAGCATGCGCCGTCTTGCACCCAAGATCACCCGCCACGGCGCGGACGAGGACAAGCACGGCAGGATCTTCGGCGCGCTGCTCAAGAAGCGGCGGCTGGACCCCGTCCCCGTACCGCCCGAGACCGACTACACGATGCTGCTCGAGAAGCGGGGCATCGGGCTCGCGCACGACAAACTGCGCCGCGACGAGCCGCTCACCGAAGAGGACATCGTCGTCTACCTCGCGCACAGCCGGGTCACCGAGCAGCGCGCCGCCGACCAGATGGTCATGCTCGTCAAGCACTTCGGCGACCATCCGGAGGTGGGCAGGGCCATCAGGATGATCTCCGCGGACGAGGACAACCATCTCGCCTACTGCCACGAGGAGTTGCTCCGGCTCGCCGCGGCCGGGCACGGCCGCAGGATCCAGCAGGTGCTGTGGGAGAGCGCGCTCAACGAGATCGCGGTCCACCGCGACGTCAGCCTGGCCGTGATGGGCCACATGGGCCGCCTGCTGCGCTGGCCGAAGGCCAAGTCGGCGGCGCTCGCCGCGGGCGTTCACGGGATGTACGCGTACGAGCGGATCGGCGGCTGGCGGCGCATGGTCACCCTCGCGATGCCGGAGCGGCGCGGAGCGCTCGACGGGCCGCCCACGCCCGCGCCCGCCGTCTGACCGGCCCCGACGCCGGGCCTACAGCCAGCCCCGGTGCTTGAACAGCCGGTGCAGGCCGACGACCGCGCCCGCCATCAGCAGCAGGACCGCCGGATACGCCCACACCCAGTGCAGCTCCGGCATGTGGTCGAAGTTCATCCCGTAGATGCCGGCGACCATCGTCGGGACCGCGGCCATCGCGGCCCAGGCCGAGATCTTGCGCATGTCGTCGTTCTGCCGGACGCCCATCTGCGCGAGATGGGCGGACAGGATGTCCGACAGCAGCCGGTCCAGCCCCTCCACCTGTTCGTTCGCCCGGGTCAGGTGGTCGCTGACATCCCGGAAGAACGGCTGCGAGTGCTCGTCGACGAACGGCACGCCGGCCCCCGCGAGCCGCGTCATCGGCGCCGCCAGCGGCCCCGCGGCCCGGCGGAACTCCAGCACCTGGCGCTTGAAGGTGTAGATCCGCGCCGCCGTGTTCCTGGCGTCCTTGCCGCCCGGGGCGAAGACCTCCGCCTCCGTCTCCTCCAGGTCCAGTTGCAACTCGGCCGCCACCTCTATGTAGTGGTCGACGACCGCGTCGCTGATCGCGTAGAGCACCGCGGTCGGCCCGTGCCGCAGCACCGTCGGCTCCGCCTCCAGCCGTTCGCGCACGGCGTGCAGCGGGGCGCCCTCGCCGTGGCGGACCGTCACCACGAACGAGTCCCCTATGAAGACCATCAGTTCGCCGGCGCTGACCGTGTCGCTCTCGGTCTCGTAGACCACCGGCTTCAGCACCACGAACAACGAGTCGTCGTACACCTCCAGCTTCGGCCGCTGATGTGCCTTGAGCGCGTCCTCCACCGCCAGCGGGTGCAGGCCGAACTCCTCGGAGACATGGTCGAACTCCTTCTCCGTCGGTTCATGCAGGCCGATCCACAAGAAGGCGTCGCCCGTGGCCCTCGCCTCGTCCAGGGCATCGGAGAAGTCCGACGGGCCCTCGGTGCGGCGTCCGTCGCGGTAGATGGCGCAATCCACGATCATCCGAGCATCTTCTCCACGTCGTTGGGCCGCGCAGGAGCAGGCCGGGCTCGCGTCACGGTCTCCCTTCCGCGGAGACGATCCTGTCCGGCGGCCGTCGTCGAACCACGCGGTAGCTGATACCCCCGGCATCGGGGTTGAACATGAATTCCGCCCGGCAGTCGCCTCAGCCCGCCGTCGCCTGCCGGAGAGCAGGAAACCACGTGGCTCCTGTTGACGTGGTCGACGACGCGGGCGTCGCCGTCACCGCGGGCAGCCGCGCTCACGCTCAGGGTGATGACGTCTCCTGCTCGAGGACCGCCGATCCGCCTTCGGTGAATCCGGCGGCGAAGGTGCCGGGTGTGCCCTGCCGATCACCGCCGCACACCCCGGCATGCGGGCCGGACCGCCGTAGGCTTGCGGTCATGGCCACGCTCATCCTCGTACGGCACGGACGTTCCACCGCAAACACCGCCGGTGTGCTGGCCGGCCGGACGCCCGGCGTCCACCTCGACGAACGCGGGGCCGCCCAGGCCGCCGACCTGCCCGCCCGCCTCGCGGGGGTACCCCTCGCCGCCGTCGTCTCCAGCCCGCTGGAACGCTGCCGCGAGACGCTGCAGCCGCTGCTCGACGCGCGGCCCGGCCTGACCCTGGAGACCGACGGGCGGATCGGCGAGTGCGACTACGGAGACTGGTCGGGCCGCAAGCTCGGCGAACTCGCCGACGAGCCGCTGATGGAGGTCGTGCAGCAGCATCCGTCCGCCGCCGCATTCCCCGGCGGCGAGTCGATGCGCGCCATGCAGGCGCGCGCCGTCGACGCCGTACGCGACTGGAACGCGCGCGTCGAGCGGGAGCACGGCGACGGCGCCGTCTATGCGATGTGCTCGCACGGGGACATCATCAAGTCCCTGGTCGCCGACGCCCTCGGCATGCATCTCGACCTCTTCCAGCGCGTTCACGTGGAGCCCTGCTCGGTCACCGCGATCCGCTACACCCGCACCCGCCCCTTCCTGCTGCGCCTCGGCGACACAGGGGACTTCAACTCGCTCGTGCCGCGGGTGACCGGCGAGGAGGAGAGGAGCGAGGAGAGCGGACGTGCCGTCGTCGGAGGCGGCGCGGGCGCACCGTGATCGCGTCGCGCAGTAGGGTGGACGGGCCGAAAGACCGATCCGAAGACCGATCCCAAGGGAGACAGGACGTGTCCCGTCAGGTGTTCCTCTACGACCCGCCGGAGCGTTTCGTGGCCGGCACGGTCGGGCTGCCTGGACGCCGTACGTTCTTCCTGCAGGCTTCCGCCGCAGGGCGCGTCACCAGCGTCGCTCTGGAGAAGACTCAGGTCGCCGCGCTCGCCGAGCGGATCGACGAGCTCCTGGACGAGGTGGTGCGCCGCACCGGGGGCAACGCTCCCGTGCCGGCCGTGGCTCCCGCGGACGTCGCCGACACGGCGCCCCTCGACAATCCGGTCGAGGAGGAGTTCCGCGTCGGCACGATGGCGCTGGCGTGGGACGGCGAGGAACAGCGCATGATCGTCGAGGCGCAGGCGCTCGTCGAGCTGGACGCCGACTCCGAGGAGGATCTCGCGGAGGCCGAGGAGCGGTTGCTGCAGGACGAGGAGAACGGCCCCCCGATGCTGCGCGTCCGGCTCACCGGCGCCCAGGCCAGGGCGTTCGCCAAGCGGGCGCTGGACGTGGTGAACGCCGGCCGGCCGCCGTGCCCGCTCTGCAGCCTGCCGCTCGATCCGGAAGGACACGTATGCCCGCGCCAGAACGGGTACCGACGGGGCGCGTGAGAACGGCCGACGTGCTCACGCTCCTGGAGAAGGGCGAGCTCACCGTGCGCGGACGTCTGCGTGAGGCGTCCAACGCGGTGCTCTACTGCTCCGTGGCCTACGAGGGCGACGAGGCCCACTGCGTCTACAAGCCGATCGCCGGCGAGCGTCCGCTGTGGGACTTCCCCGACGGCACGCTCGCCCAGCGCGAGGTGGCCGCGTACGAGCTCTCGGAGGCCACCGGCTGGGGTCTCGTGCCGCCCACCGTGCTGCGGGACGGCCCCTACGGGCAGGGCATGGTCCAGCTGTGGATCGAGGCCGACCCCGAGGCCTCGCTGCTCGCGCTGGTCGAGGCCGAGGAGCCCGGCGAGGGCTGGAAGGCGGTCGGCTTCGCCGACGTCGGCGAGGGGCGCACGGCCCTGCTCGTCCACGCCGACGACGAGCGGCTGCGCCGCCTGGCCGTGCTCGACGCGGTGATCAACAACGGTGACCGCAAGGGCGGCCACCTGCTCCCCACGGTCGACGGGGCCCTGTACGCCATCGACCACGGGGTCACGTTCAACACCGACGACAAGCTGCGCACTCTGCTGTGGGGCTGGGCGGGGGAGCCGCTGCCCGCCGAGGTGACCGAGACGCTCACGTCGGTGGCCGCCGCGCTCACGGACGGGGCGCCGCTCGCCACCCGCCTGGCCGAATTGCTCACCCCCGCCGAGGTCGCCGCCGTACGGGCCCGTGTGGCGGCGCTGCTGGCCTCGGGGGCCCATCCCGTCCCGTCGGGCGAGTGGCCCGCCATTCCCTGGCCACCGGTGTAGCGGGTCGCTCGGACACACCTCCCGGCCGATCGCAAGAGCGCCCAACCGGCCAAGAGCAGTGATCCGGTTCGTATGCGGAACATGCGTCCGGTTAGGCTCGTGGCATGCATGCCTGGCCCGCTTCTGAGGTCCCCGCCCTGCCCGGCAAGGGCCGCGACCTCCGGATCCACGACACCGCGACCGACGGTCTGGTGACCCTCGACCCCGGTCCCGTCGCCCGTATCTACGTCTGCGGCATCACGCCGTACGACGCGACCCACATGGGTCACGCGGCGACCTACAACGCGTTCGACCTCGTGCAGCGCGTGTGGCTCGACACCAAGCGGCAGGTTCACTACGTCCAGAACGTGACGGACGTGGACGATCCGCTGCTCGAGCGCGCGATCCGCGACGGGCATGACTGGACCGAGCTCGCCGAGCGCGAAACGGCCCTGTTCCGCGAGGACATGACCGCCCTGAGGATGCTGCCCCCGCAGCACTACATCGGCGCCGTCGAGGCGATACCGGGCATCGTTCCCCTCGTGGAACGGCTCCGGGACGCGGGCGCCGCGTACGAGCTCGAGGGCGACATCTACTTCTCCGTGGAGGCGGACCCGCACTTCGGCGAGGTCTCCCGGCTCGACGCCGAGGCCATGCGGCTGCTGTCCGCGGAGCGCGGCGGCGACCCGGAGCGCCCCGGCAAGAAGAACCCCCTCGACCCGATGCTGTGGATGGCCGCCCGTGCGGGCGAGCCCAGCTGGGACGGCGGCAGCCTCGGCCGCGGCCGGCCGGGCTGGCACATCGAGTGCGTCGCCATCGCCCTCGATCACCTCGGCATGGGATTCGACGTGCAGGGCGGTGGCTCCGACCTCGCCTTCCCGCACCACGAGATGGGCGCGTCGCACGCCCAGGTGCTCACCGGCGAGCACCCCTTCGCCACGGCGTACGTGCACGCGGGCATGGTCGCCCTCGACGGCGAGAAGATGTCCAAGTCCAAGGGCAACCTGGTCTTCGTCTCCAAACTGCGCCGTGACGGCGTGGACCCCGCCGCTATCCGCCTCTCCCTCCTGTCGCACCACTACCGGGCAGACTGGGAGTGGACGGACACGGTGTTGAGCGACGCGGTCGAGCGGCTCGGGCGCTGGCGCGCGGCCGTCTCGCGGCCCGACGGGCCGTCCGCGGACGGCCTGGTGGAGGAGATCCGCGAGGCGCTCGCGAACGACCTCGACGCTCCCGCGGCTCTCGCCGCGGTCGACCGCTGGGCCGCCCTGCAGCACTCCGAGGGCGGCACGGACGAAGGCGCTCCGGGGCTGGTGTCCCGCGCGGTCGACGCTCTGCTGGGCGTGGCGCTCTAGCAACGGACCCCGGCCGTGCCGGGCGGACGGCCTACCGCCCGCCCGGCACGCGTGCGCTTTCGCGCGGCGTGAGCCACCGGCGTGTGATGAGCTGGCACGAGAGGCCCTGAGAGGCATGTCGTCGACCAGTTGCCGGAAGGACGCATCGTGGAACGTTCCTTCACTCGCAGAACACTGCTCGGCTCCGCCGCCGCACTGGGTGGAGCCACGCTGCTCGGCCCCCTGACGGGGCCCGCACAGGCGGCCGGACCGGCCGCCGCGCCCGGCCGGGCCTGGCCCACCCGCTTCGCCCTGCCGAACGGCTTCCGCCCGGAGGGCATCACCATCGGCCGCACACCGTTCGCCTGGCTCGGCTCCCTCGCCGACGGCGACGTGTACCGGGCCGAGCTGGCCACCGGCCGCGGCCGCGTCGTGATCGAGGGGCTGGGGCGGGACCGCTCCGTCGTCGGCCTCAAGATCGACGGGCCCGAACGGCGCCTCTATCTCAGCGGCGGCCTCAGCCGGGAGATCAGGGTCGCCGACATCCGCTCGAGGGAGATCGTCCGCAACTTCTCCGTCGGCGGCTCCGGCTCGATGGTGAACGACGTGGTTCTCACGCCCGGCGCGGCCTGGTTCACGGACTCCTTCCGCCCCCAGCTCTACCGGCTCCCCATCGACCGGGACGGTGAGCCCGGGCGCGAGGTGGCCACGGTCGCGCTCGGCGGGGAGTGGGAGCAGGGCAGGGACTTCACCGCCAACGGCATCGCGCGGACGCCGGACGGGCGGGCCCTGCTCGTGGTGAACTCCGCCGTGGCGGGCGGTTCGTTGATGCGCGTGGATCCGCGCACGGGCGTGGCGCGAAGAGTCGGACTGGGCGACCTCAAGATCCCGCACGGGGACGGACTCCTGCTGCTCGGCCGCGACCTGTACATCGTCCAGCAGCGGCTCAACCGGGTGGAAGTGGTCCGGCTGAACGACGCGGGCACGGAGGGCACGCCGGTCGCGCGGATCACCGACCCGCGTTTCCGCGTCCCCACCACGGCCGCCGCGTGGGGCCGGCGGATCTATCTGCCCAACGCACGCTTCGACGTGCAGCCGAAGCCCGACACCGACTACGACGTGGTCGCCGTCGACCAGGTGTGAAGCGGCCCGGCACGCGGCGGGGCGGTGCCGGCTTTCCGGCACCACCCCGCTCGTCGTGTCTCTCGGCCCTCGGGCCCTCAGTCCTCCGACGACCCGGTCGCCTCGGGCCCTCAGTCCTCCGACGACCCGGTCGCCTCGCCGCCGTCGTCCTCGCGGTCCGGCTCCCGCTCGGCGCCCGGTTCGTCACCCGGCTCCGCCGCGTCCGCCTCGGGCCGGTGCGGCGCCGGCGGACGGGTGCGCCCGCTGGAGGTGTCGCGCAGGTACGAGCTGCCCTCGCCGCCGTCGGTCGCATGCCCGCCGTGCCCGCCGTCCCGTCGCCGCAGGTAGCGCTCGAACTCCCGGGCGATGGCCTCACCGGACGCCTCGGGCAGTTCGGCGGTGTCCCGCGCCTCCTCCAGCGTCTGCACGTACTCGGCCACTTCCGTGTCCTCGGCGGCCAGTTGGTCCACGCCCAGCTGCCAGGCCCGCGCGTCCTCGGGCAGTTCGCCGAGCGGGATGCGCAGGCCGATCAGGTCCTCCAGGCGGTTCAGCAGCGCCAAGGTGGCCTTGGGGTTGGGCGGCTGGGACACGTAGTGCGGGACCGCGGCCCACAGGCTCACCGCGGGCACCCCGGCGTGCGTGCACGCCTCCTGGAGGATGCCGACGATGCCGGTCGGCCCCTCGTACCGGGTCTCCTCCAGGTCCATCGTCCGCGCGAGATCCGGGTCGGAGGTGATGCCGCTGACCGGCACCGGCCGCGTGTGCGGGGTGTCGCCGAGCAGCGCACCCAGGATCACGACCATCTCGACGCCCAGCTCGTGGGCGAAGCCCAGGATCTCGTTGCAGAACGAACGCCAGCGCATGGACGGCTCGATGCCGCGGACCAGGACCAGATCGCGCGGCTTCTCACCGCCGACGCGCACCACGGAGAGCCGGGTGGTGGGCCAGGTGATCTTCCGTACACCGCCGTCCAGCCACACCGTGGGCCGGTTGACCTGGAAGTCGTAGTAGTCCTCGGCGTCGAGCGCCGCGAACACCTCGCCCTTCCATTCCCGGTCCAGGTGAGCGACCGCGGTGGAGGCGGCGTCGCCGGCGTCGTTCCAGCCCTCGAACGCGGCCACCATGACCGGGTCGATCAGCTCGGGTACCCCCTCGAGCTCGATCACCCAGGCCTCCTTCCGAAGTTCCCTTCATTACGTCCCAACCTTACGGCTTACCGGGTGCCCCGCCGCAGCCCCCTTGCACGCCAGGGTGAACTCCCGGAGCCGGACGTATGTCCGGAAGCTGGAAGGGTGAGACGCCCATTCATCCGAGCTGTGGGGGGACCTTTCGCCCCAGCCCCCCCGACCGGTGAGGTATGGCCAACGCTATACATCGGATGTCCAGCGCAGAGATCCGATGTTCTTCCTCACGGGGGGTGCGTTGAGTCGGACCGTCACGGAGTTCGAGGTCCACGGCGTCCGCTTCCCCATGCCTCCGGGGCGGAGCCCCAGTTCGAAGGGGCGGGGCGGGGAACGGCTACGGAGTCGACCGCAGCCACTGCTCCACGCTCGCCACATGCACCGTCGCCCACGACCTCGCCGCCTCCGCGTCGTGGTCCCGCAGCGCCGACAGGATCGCTCGGTGTTCGTGGAGCGTGCGGCTCACCGCGTCCTCCCGGGGCAGGCCGCGCCAGATGCGGGCCAGGGTCGCCGGCCCGGAGAGGCCCTCAAGCAGGGAGCACAGCACCGAATTCCCCGACGACCGCACGATGCCGCGGTGGAACTCCAGGTCCGCCGTGACCAGTTCCTCCACCGACGGCTGTTCCCCCAGCGCGTCCAACTGCTCGCCGAGGCAGCCGAGTTCCGCCTCGCTGATCCGCGTCGCCGCCATCGCCGTGGCCGCCGGTTCCAGGATTCTCCGTACCGCCAGGAACTCCAGCACCGTGTCGTCCCGGTGGAAGTCGACGACGAAGCTCAACGCCTCCAGGAGCAACTGCGGGTCCAGGCTTGTCACATATGTGCCGTCGCCCTGCCGCACATCGAGGATGCGGATCAGGGACAGCGCCCGCACCGCCTCCCGCAGCGAGTTCCGCGACAGGCCCAGCTCCGCGGCCAGTTCGCTCTCCTTGGGGAGGCGGTCGCCCGGGCGCAGCGCGCCGGAGACGATCATCCGCTTGATCTTCTCGATGGCCTCGTCGGTGACAGCCACGGGCGACCTCCATACATCCGATGTATCGACGATTATGCCGCTGGCGGCCCGTCCTCGGTCACGGCCTTCCTCGCGACCCGCCGTCCCCTGACGTGGCGTAAGTTGACGCAATCTGCCGTCTCCTGTTTCCGCAGATCCGTGTCCGCGGGAGGAACCCTCATGACGACTGTGGCCAACCCGCCTGTCCATTACTCCATAGCCGCCCGACTCGAGCGGCTTCCTCACTCCCGCTGGCACGTCAAGGTCCGTTTCCTGATCGGTGCCGTCACCTTCTTCGAGGCGTTCGACCAGCTGCTGGCCGCCTCCGCGCTGCCCGTCCTCAGGAAGGAGTGGAACCTGACGACGGCAGGGGCCACCCTCGCCCTGACCGCGGCGTCGATCGGCATGCTCTTCGGCGCTCTGGCGGCCGGCTGGCTCGGCGACCGGATCGGCCGCGTGCGCACGGTCGCCCTCGGCGTCGCCGTGACGGGCCTCGCCTCGCTCGCCGTGGCGCTCTCCCAGGGGATCGAGGCCTTCTCCCTCTTCCGCCTGATCCAGGGCATCGGCATCGGCGGCGTCGTCCCCGTCGCCGCCACCTACATCAACGAGATCGCGCGCTCCGACAACCGCGGCCGACTGGTGCTCCTCTACGAGATGATCTTCCCGGCCGGCCTGGCGGCGGCCAGTCTCGTCGCCGTGTGGGTGGTCCCCACCCTCGGCTGGCGCGCGATGTTCGTCATCGGCGCCGTACCCGTCCTGTTCGCCGCCCTGCTCCCGCGCCATGTGGCCGAGTCCCCGCGCTGGCTGCTGGCCCGCGGCCGTACGCAGGAGGCCGAGGAGGTCATCGCGCGCATCGAGGCGGAGGTCGCCGAGGCCACGCGCAGGCCACTGCCCGCCCCGGCGCCGTCCGCACGGCCGGAGGAGGACACCTCGCGGGGCCGGCTGCGGGAACTGTTCTCGGGCCGCTACCTGCGCCGTACGGCGGTCGTCTCCGCGCTCTGGTTCGTCGCCTACTACGTCAACCACGGCATCTCCACCTGGCTGCCGTCCCTCTACACCAAGAACTTCGGCCTCGACCTGAGAACCGCGCTCGGCTACACCCTGCTCGGCAACGTCACCGGACTGCTCGGCACGCTCGTCGTCGCGCTGGTGATCGACCGGGTGGGCCGCAGACCCGCCCTGGTGACCGCACTCGGCGGCACCGCGGTCACCCTCGGCATGCTGGCTCTGGCCGGTGCGACCTCCGGCCTCCAGGTCGCCCTCTTCGCCTCCGGCACGACCTTCTTCCTCTACACGGTCAACTCCGGGCTCTACCTGTACTCGCCCGAGCTCTACCCCACCCGCAACCGAGCCAAGGGCGCCGCGTTCGGCGGCCTGTGCAACCGGCTCGGCGTCATTCTCGGGCCGGTCACCCTGGGCGTGATCCTCGGCGCGGGCGGCGGCCTGGCCATGGTCTTCGCGCAGTTCGCGGCGGTGGCGGCGGTGGGCGCCGTCGTCGCCCTGCTCGCTGTCGAGACGAAGGGCAGGACGCTGGAGGAGCTCAACGCATGAGGAGGGGGCGGCACCCCCGCGGTGTGCCGCCCCCTCCTGGATCGCTCCTACTTCTTGCCGAGCAGGTCCTCGACCTTCCCGCGGATCTCGTCCGTCGCAAGGCCCCGGATCGTCAGCGTCGTACGGCGGCGCAGCACGTCGTCCGCCGTCTCGGCCCACTCGTGGTCACGCGCGTACACGACCTGCGCCCAGATCTCCGGCGCGTCGGGGTGGATGCGCTCGGCCAGCGCCGGGTCCTCGCTCGCCATACGGGCTATGTCGAACGACAGCGAGCCGTAGTGCGTGGCGAGGTGGCGGGCGGTGTCGGCCGCCATGCGCGGGCCGGGCGTGCCGCCGTCGACCAGGAGGCGGTGCGCGACCGCGTTCGGGTTGGCGATGCCCGGCAGCGGCAGCTTCTTCGGCAGCTCGGCGATCGGCTCCATGTCCTCCGCGAGCGGCCGGCCAGGGAGCGTCTCCAGCTTGTGCATCACCGTCCGGCCGATGTGGCGGAAGGTCGTCCACTTGCCGCCGGCCACCGACAGCATGCCGCCGCGGCCCTCGGTGACGACGGTCTCCCGCTTGGCCTTGGACGTGTCGCCGGGGCCGCCGGGAAGGACGCGCAGACCGGCGAAGGAGTACGTGATCAGATCGCGCGACAGCTGCTGGTCGCGGATCGAGAACGCGGCCTCGTCCAGGATCTGCGTGATGTCCTTCTCGTTGACCGCGACGTCCGCCGGGTCGCCCTCGTACTCCTCGTCCGTCGTACCGAGCAGCAGCATGTCCTCCCAGGGCAGGGCGAACGTGATGCGGTACTTGTCGATCGGCGTCGCGAGCGCGGCCTTCCAGGGGGAGGTGCGCTTGAGGACGAGGTGCGCCCCCTTCGACAGGCGGATGGAGGGAGCCGCGTCCGGGTCCTCCATGCGGCGCAGGTGGTCCACCCACGGACCGGTGGCGTTGAGAACCAGGCGGGCGTCGAGACCGAACTCGGTGCCGTCGGTGCGGTCCCTGAGCTCGGCGCCGGTGACCCGGCCGCGGGTGAAGCGCAGGCCGGTGACCTCGGCGTGGTTGAGGACGGTCGCACCGGCCTCGACGGCCGCGCGGACGGTCATCAGGGCCATGCGCGCGTCGTTCATCTGGTCGTCGCCGTAGACGGCGACGGCCTTCAGGTTGTCGGTGCGCAGCTCGGGCACGTCGGCCGCGGCCTTCGCCGGGCTGAGCAGGTGACCGACGCCGTCGCCGAAGGCGGAGAGCGCGGAGTAGGCGAAGACGCCCGCGCCCAGCTTCGCGGCACCGTGCGGGCCGCCCTTGTAGACCGGCAGGTAGAAGGTGAGCGGGTTGGCCAGGTGCGGCGCCACCTGGCGGGAGACTGCACGCCGCTCGAAGTGGTTCTCCGCGACCAGCTTCACCGCGCCGGTCTGCAGGTATCGCAGACCGCCGTGGAGCAGCTTGGAGGAGGCGGAGGAGGTGGCGCCGGCGAAGTCGCCGGCGTCCACCAGGGCCACCCGCAGTCCGGACTGCGCCGCATGCCAGGCGGTGGAGATGCCCAGGATGCCGCCGCCGATCACCAGGAGGTCGTACGTCGCCGTGGAGAGCTGCTCCCGGGTCTCGGCGCGGCTCGCTGCCTTGAAGGAGGACACAGTCGAGCCGGAGGCCGGGCGCGTCCCGTGGTCGGGGACGCTCTGCAGGGTGGTCATCATTGCTCCTCGTCAGTTTTCCTCGTCGAGCCAGCCCATGGTCCGCTCCACGGCCTTGAGCCAGTTCTTGTACTCGGCATCACGCTTGTCAGCGTCCATGCGGGGGGTCCACTCGGCGGCCCGGCGCCAGTTGGCGCGCAGCGCGTCGGTGTCCGGCCAGAAGCCGACGGCCAGACCGGCGGCGTAGGCAGCGCCGAGGCAGGTGGTCTCGGCGACCATCGGACGCACGACCGGCGCGTCCAGGAAGTCCGAGAGCGTCTGCATCAGCAGGTTGTTGGAGGTCATGCCGCCGTCGACCTTGAGCGCGGTCAGTTCGACGCCGGAGTCCTTCGTCATGGCGTCGGTGATCTCGCGGGTCTGCCAGGCGGTGGCCTCGAGAACGGCGCGCGCGATGTGCGCCTTGGTGACGTACCGGGTCAGTCCGGCGATCACACCGCGGGCGTCGGAGCGCCAGTACGGGGCGAAGAGGCCGGAGAAGGCCGGGACGAAGTAGGCGCCGCCGTTGTCGTCGACCGAGGACGCGAGCGTCTCGATCTCGGCGGCCGAGTTGATCAGGCCCATCTGGTCGCGCATCCACTGCACCAGCGACCCGGTGACGGCGATCGAGCCCTCCAGGGCGTAGACCGCCTTCTGGTCGCCGATACGGTAGCCGACGGTGGTCAGCAGGCCGTTGTAGGAGTTGACGGGCTCGTCACCGGTGTTCATCAGCATGAAGGTGCCGGTGCCGTAGGTGGACTTCGCCTCGCCCTTCGAGTAGCAGGTCTGGCCGAACAGGGCCGCCTGCTGGTCGCCGAGCGCGGAGGCCACCGGTACGCCGTCCAGGGCGCCGCCCTTGGCCAGCCCGTACACCTCGGCGGACGAGCGGATCTCCGGCAGGATCTCCGCCGGCACCTCCATGGACTGGAGGATCTTGTCGTCCCACTCCATGGTGTGCAGGTTCATCAGCATGGTGCGGGAGGCGTTGGTGACGTCGGTGACGTGGACGCCGCCGTCGACTCCGCCGGTCAGGTTCCAGATGACCCAGGAGTCCATGGTGCCGAAGAGGATCTCGCCGCGCTCGGCGCGCTCGCGCAGGCCCTCGACGTTGTCGAGCAGCCAGCGGGCCTTGGGGCCGGCGAAGTACGAGGCGAGCGGCAGGCCCGTCTCGCGGCGGAAGCGGTCCTGGCCCACATTGCGGCCGAGCTCCTTGCAGAGCGCGTCGGTGCGGGTGTCCTGCCAGACGATGGCGTTGTGGACGGGCTCACCGGTGTTCTTGTCCCACAGCAGCGTCGTCTCGCGCTGGTTGGTGATGCCGATGGCCTTGACGTCCGCGGAGGTGATGCCGGCCTTCTCGATGGCGCCGGCCACGACTTCCTGGACGTTGGTCCAGATCTCGGCGGCGTCGTGCTCGACCCAGCCCGGCTTCGGGAAGATCTGCTCGTGCTCCTTCTGGTCGACGGAGACGATCCGGCCGTCCTTGTCGAAGACGATGCAGCGGCTCGAAGTGGTGCCCTGGTCGATGGCCGCGATGAACGGCCCGGTGGTGTGTGCGTCGGTCACGGGGTGCTCCTGCTCAGGTCTGTCATGAATACGGCTCGTGCTGCTGATACGGCTCAGGCGAACGCGATGTTGTAGATACCCGCCGCGATGGCCGCACCGATCAGCGGACCGGCGACGGGGATCCAGGCGTAGCTCCAGTCGGAGCCACCCTTGTTCGGCAGCGGGAGCAGGGCGTGCACGATGCGCGGACCCAGGTCACGGGCGGGGTTGATGGCGTAACCGGTGGGGCCGCCGAGGGAGAGACCGATGCCGACGACGACGAGGGCGACGATCAGACCGCCGAGCGTTCCGAGGCCCTTGCCGCTGTCGTTCAGGCCCTGCGTGAGCACGGCCAGGACCAGCACGACCGTACCGATGACCTCGGTGGCGAGGTTCTGCCAGACCTTGCGGATCTCCGGGCCGGTGGAGAAGACACCGAGGACCGGACCCGCGTTGGCCGCGCTCCCGTCGTGCGGACCCTCGATGGCCTTCTCGGCCGGGTCGCCCACGATCTCGGGGTCGGTGAGATGGGCGTGGAACTGTCCGTAGTAGGCGATCCAGACCAGCGTCGCGCCGATCATCGCGCCGAGCAGCTGGCCGGCGAGGTAGACGGGGACGTTGCCCCAGTCGTTGTCCTTGATCGCGATGCCGACGGTGACCGCCGGGTTGAGGTGGGCCCCGGAAAGGGCTCCGGTCATGTACACCGCGGTCAGGACCGCGAAGCCCCACCCGAAGGTGATGGCCAGCCAGCCGGCGTTCTGCGCCTTCGAGCGCTTGAGCACGACAGCGGCGACGACGCCACCGCCGAGCAGGATGAGAACGGCGGTACCGATGATCTCGCCGATGAAGATGTCGGAGTTGGACACCCGCGACTCCTTTGTCCTTCGTCCAGGGGAAGGCGAACCCCGGGTCCCTCCGGTGGTCCGCGCCCTCAGCAGAGGGCGTTCTCCCGGCCTGGCTTGCCACACTCTAGCGCGTATTGCCGTTAGGTGTTCGGCATTGCCGACCGGTGAACGGCAGTTTTGCCCCCTGGTAAACATGACGTCAAGGGTTGAGCAGGGCGAAAACCGGATCGTTACCGATGATGCGCCCAGGCGGTCAGAACCGCCCGGCGCCGAGGTCCCTGGACACGGCACGGGCGCACTCGCGCACCGCCGCCACCAGCTCGGACCGCAGTTCGCTGGTGCCGTCGCAGACCCTCTCGACGGCACCGGTGATGGCCACGGCGCCCACGGGCATGCGCCGCCGGTCGTGGATGGGGGCGGCGACGGCCGCCACGCCCTCCCACGTCTCCTCCACGTCGGCCGCCCAGCCGCGCGCCCGGGTGTGGTCCAGCACGGCCTCGAACTCGTCGAGTTCGGTCACGGTCCGCGGGGTGAAGGCCTTGCGGTCGGCCTCGACCGCCTCGGTGTGCGCCACCGGGTCGTACGCCGCGAGCACCTTGCCCAGGGCCGTGGAGTGCAAGGGCTGCATGGCCCCCACTTCGAGGACCTGCCGGCTGTCGTCCGGCCGGAAGACGTGGTGGACGATGAGTACGCCGTGCTGGTGCAGGACGCCCAGATGCACGCTCTCGCCGCTGGAGCGCGCGAGGTCGTCGGTCCAGACGAGGGCGCGGGCCCGCAGCTCGTGCACGTCCAGATAGCTGTTGCCGAGCCGCAGGAGTTCGGCCCCCAGCTGGTAGCGGCCGGACGCGGTGTCCTGTTCGACGAAGCCCTCGGCCTGGAGGGTGCGCAGAATGCCGTGGGCCGTCCCCTTGGCGAGGTCCAGCGAGGAGGCGATGTCCGACAGTCCCAGTCGGCGTTCTCCGCCGGCGAGCAGTCGCAGCATCGCGGCCGCGCGCTCCAGGGACTGAATGTTCTTCGCCATGGGGATCGGCCCTTCTCACTGCGGCTACACGAGCACATGCTTGTTCGACAATGCTGAACACTATCGGCCCATGCCGACCTTGGTCATCGCAGAGTGAGTATCTCCCGCCCCGGCTACCCACGGAAACCCGCCCCGTGCCGTTCCGTCCGCCTCGTGGGACACCTCCCCGCAGGAAGTAGGTGCACGGCTACTCTGGCTGCGTGCGCCTTCCACCGGAAGACGCAAAGCCGACAGCCGTCGCATCCCAGGGAGCACATTCCATGGCCTCGTCGCCGACCCCTTCCGCTGACAGCCGGACCCGAATCGACGCACTGCGCGAAGCGCTGGCCACCCGTGTGGTGGTCGCCGACGGCGCGATGGGCACGATGCTCCAGGCCCAGGACCCCAGCCTGGAGGACTTCGAGAACCTCGAGGGCTGCAACGAGGTCCTGAACGTCACGCGCCCCGACATCGTCCGTTCGGTTCACGAGGCGTACTTCGAGGTCGGCGTGGACTGCGTCGAGACGAACACGTTCGGCGCGAACCTCGCGGCGCTCGGCGAGTACGACATCCCCGAGCGCGTCTTCGAACTGTCCGAGGCCGGCGCCCGCCTCGCCCGCGAGGTCGCCGACGAGTTCACGGCCTCCACCGGGCAGCAGCGCTGGGTGCTGGGGTCCATGGGCCCGGGCACCAAGCTGCCGACGCTGGGCCACGCCCCGTACACGGCCCTGCGCGACGCCTATCAGCAGAACGCCGAGGGCATGATCGCGGGCGGCGCCGACGCGCTGCTCGTCGAGACGACCCAGGACCTGCTCCAGACGAAGGCCGCCGTCCTCGGCGCTCGCCGCGCGCTGGACGCGACCGGCGCCGACCTGCCCGTCATCTGCTCCGTGACGGTCGAGACGACCGGCACGATGCTGCTCGGCTCGGAGATCGGCGCGGCTCTGACCGCGCTGGAGCCGCTGGGCATCGACATGATCGGTCTGAACTGCGCGACCGGCCCGGCGGAGATGAGCGAGCACCTGCGGTACCTCGCCCGCCACTCGCGCGTCCCGTTGTCCTGCATGCCGAACGCGGGCCTGCCGGTCCTCGGCAGGGACGGGGCCCACTACCCGCTGACGGCGTCCGAGCTCGCCGACGCGCAGGAGACGTTCGTGCGCGAGTACGGCCTCTCGCTCGTCGGCGGCTGCTGCGGTACGACGCCGGAGCACCTGCGCCAGGTCGTCGAGCGGGTGCGCGGCATCCGGCCGACGGTCCGCGAGCCGCGTCCGGAGCCGGGCGCCGCGTCGCTGTACCAGACGGTGCCGTTCCGGCAGGACACCGCGTACATGGCGATCGGTGAGCGCACGAACGCCAACGGCTCGAAGAAGTTCCGCGAGGCCATGCTGGAGGGGCGCTGGGACGACTGCGTGGAGATGGCCCGCGACCAGATCCGCGAGGGCGCCCACATGCTCGACCTGTGCGTCGACTACGTCGGCCGTGACGGCGTGGCGGACATGGAGGAGCTGGCCGGCCGGTTCGCCACCGCGTCGACGCTGCCGATCGTGCTGGACTCGACCGAGGTCGAGGTCATCCGCGCCGGTCTGGAGAAGCTGGGCGGCCGCGCGGTCATCAACTCGGTGAACTACGAGGACGGTGACGGCCCCGAGTCGCGCTTCGCGAAGGTCACGCGCCTGGCCCAGGAGCACGGTGCCGCGCTGATCGCGCTGACGATCGACGAGGAGGGCCAGGCCCGCAGCGTCGAGCACAAGGTGGCGGTCGCGGAGCGCCTCATCGCCGACCTCACCGGCAACTGGGGCATCAACGAGTCGGACATCCTCATCGACACGCTGACGTTCACGATCTGCACGGGGCAGGAGGAGTCCCGCAAGGACGGCGTCAACACCATCGAGGCCATCCGTGAGCTGAAGAGGCGTCACCCGGATGTGCAGACCACGCTCGGTCTGTCGAACATCTCCTTCGGCCTCAACCCGGCCGCGCGCATCCTGCTCAACTCCGTCTTCCTCGACGAGTGCGTGAAGGCGGGTCTGGACTCGGCGATCGTGCACGCCTCCAAGATCCTGCCGATCGCCCGTTTCGACGAGGAGCAGGTCAACACGGCGCTCGACCTCATCTACGACCGGCGTGCCGAGGGCTACGACCCGCTGCAGAAGCTGATGGCGCTGTTCGAGGGCGTCAACACCAAGTCGTTGAAGGCCGGCAAGGCGGAGGAGCTGCTCGCGCTGCCGCTGGAGGAGCGCCTCAAGCGGCGCATCATCGACGGCGAGAAGAACGGCCTGGAGGCGGACCTCGACGAGGCGCTGCGGGACCGGCCCGCCCTGGACATCGTCAACGACACGCTGCTCGACGGCATGAAGGTCGTCGGCGAACTGTTCGGCTCGGGCCAGATGCAGCTGCCGTTCGTGCTCCAGTCGGCCGAGGTGATGAAGACGGCGGTCGCCTACCTGGAGCCGCACATGGAGAAGTCGGACGACGAGGGCAAGGGCACCATCGTCCTGGCCACCGTCCGCGGCGACGTGCACGACATCGGCAAGAACCTCGTCGACATCATCCTGTCCAACAACGGCTACAACGTGGTCAACCTGGGCATCAAGCAGCCCGTCGCCGCGATCCTGGACGCGGCGAAGGAGCACAAGGCCGACGTCATCGGCATGTCCGGCCTGCTCGTCAAGTCCACGGTGATCATGAAGGAGAACCTGGAGGAGCTCAACCAGCGCAAGCTGGCGGCCGACTACCCCGTCATCCTCGGCGGCGCCGCCCTCACCCGCGCGTACGTCGAGCAGGACCTCCACGAGATCTACGAGGGAGAAGTCCGCTACGCCCGTGACGCCTTCGAGGGCCTGCGCCTGATGGACGCCCTCATCGCGGTCAAGCGCGGCGTGCCCGGCGCGGCCCTGCCCGAGCTCAAGCAGCGCCGGGTGCGCGCCACCGCATCCCCCGTGGTGGAGGAGGCGGCCCCGGCCGAGGGCGCGGTCCGTTCCGACGTGGCCACGGACAACCGGGTCCCGGAGCCGCCCTTCTGGGGTACCCGCGTCGTCAAGGGCATCCAGCTCAAGGAGTACGCCTCCTGGCTCGACGAGGGCGCCCTCTTCAAGGGGCAGTGGGGGCTCAAGCAGTCGCGCACCGGTGAGGGACCGTCGTACGAGGAGCTGGTGGAGAGCGAGGGCCGGCCGCGCCTGCGCGGCTGGCTGGACCAGCTGCACACGCAGAACATGCTGGAGGCGGCCGTCGTCTACGGCTACTTCCCCTGTGTGTCCAAGGGCGACGACCTGATCCTCCTGAACGAGGACGGCTCCGAGCGCACCCGCTTCTCCTTCCCGCGCCAGCGGCGTGGCCGCAGGCTGTGCCTGGCGGACTTCTTCCGTCCCGAGGAGTCCGGCGAGACCGATGTGGTCGGTCTCCAGGTGGTCACCGTCGGGTCCAGGATCGGTGAGGAGACCGCGAAGCTCTTCGAGGCCGACTCCTACCGCGACTACCTCGAACTGCACGGACTGTCCGTCCAGCTGGCGGAGGCCCTCGCCGAGTACTGGCACGCGCGCGTCCGCGCCGAGCTCGGTTTCGGCGGCGAGGACCCGGCGGACGTCGAGGACATGTTCGCGCTCAAGTACCGCGGCGCCCGGTTCTCGCTGGGTTACGGCGCCTGCCCCGACCTGGAGGACCGCGCCAAGATCGCCGAGCTGCTGCAGCCCGAGCGGATCGGTGTGCGGCTGTCCGAGGAGTTCCAGCTCCATCCGGAGCAGTCGACGGACGCGATCGTGATTCACCACCCCGAGGCAAAGTATTTCAACGCACGCTGATCGGACGAGTCGTACACTGGTCGGTCCAGTGCAGGCCGGTCACCAGATCTTGCGGGAAAGCCGCAGGGTGAGGTGGCCGGCCTTCTCGTCCCTTCCGGAGGTGTGCCCATGACCAGCACGGTCCCCGCGTCCCTGACCCGTTCGGCCGATGGGGCGGCGCTCCAAGCCGTCTTCCTCGACATGGACGGCACTCTGGTCGACACCGAGGGGTTCTGGTGGGATGCCGAGGTGGAGGTCTTCGCGGACCTCGGGCACCAGCTGGACGAGACATGGCGGGACGTCGTCGTCGGCGGGCCCATGACCCGCAGTGCCGGCTACCTGATCGAGGCGACGGGTGCCGACATCACCCTGGCCGAGCTGACCGTGCTGCTCAACGACAAGTTCGAGGACCGGATCGGACGCGGTGTGCCGCTGATGCCGGGAGCGGAGCGGCTGCTCGCCGAGCTGGCCGCGCACAACGTGCCCACGGCGCTCGTCTCCGCCTCCCACCGCCGCATCATCGACCGCGTCATGGCCTCCCTTGGCCCCCAGCACTTCGCCCTGTCCGTCGCGGGGGACGAGGTGCCGCGGACCAAGCCGTACCCCGACCCGTACCTGGTGGCCGCCCAGGGGCTGGGCGCCGACCCCATGAGATGCGCGGTGGTCGAGGACACGGCGACCGGGGTGGCCGCCGCCGAAGCGGCCGGCTGCCGGGTCGTCGCGGTGCCGTCGGTGGCGCCGATCGCGCCCGCCGCGGGCCGAATCGTCGTTCAGTCGCTCGAAGAAGTCGACCTGCTTTTCCTGCGCACGCTCATCACCGCGCCGCACTGATACGTGTACTGTCCGTGTTTCTCGAATGCACGGGAAGCCCGGGGCGGCGGGGCCGTGTTTTTTCTGTGAATCCCGCGATTACTGTCCGGTAATCGGGAATGCGTTCCCCGTCGTGACGTTCGTCACTGTGCGTACCGTCTCGTCGGCGCCCGATGTCCCGTTGGACCGGTGCCGGGCGCCTCAGGCTGTCCGGTTTGCGGGAGGAGCGTATGAATCCTCCACGGCCGCACCGCCTCCACCCGCACCTTGGTGATCACTCAGCGATTACGCCCCAACTCGGCCCCGTGCACGCTTTCCTGGCGCCGCCGACTAATCTCGTCGCGAGAACTTCACCGCGTCACCGTGGTGTCCCGCCGGCCACCAAGCCGTCGGAAACACAGGACCGATCGCACTGTATCCCCGGCCCGATCGCGCCGCCCCGACCGGGCGGAAGCGGTGGAGTGACCCGCACACAACGCTGTGTCCCAGTGCCGGATGGATGAGGGAGTACGTCCAGGATGAACCGTAAGACTTTGGTGCCGCTGGCCATGATCGGCCTGCTCGCGCCCGTGCTCGTCGCCTGCGGCAGCACGGACGGCGGGGCGGACGGCGGTGACGCCATCGTCGTGGGCACCACGGACCAGTTCGTCGCCGACGCCGACTCTCCCGCGCCGCTCGACCCGGCCTACGCCTACGACACCGGCGCCTGGAACGTCCTGCGCCAGACCGTCCAGACGCTGATGCACCCGCCGCGCGGCGGTGGCGAGCCCGTCCCGGACGCCGCCGAGTCCTGCGTCTTCACGGACACCGCGAGCGAGAGCTACCGCTGCAAGCTGCGTAGCGGACTGAAGTTCGCCGACGGCACCCCGGTGACCGCGGAGGACGTCAAGTTCTCCATCCAGCGCGTCCTCGACATCGACGCCGACAACGGCACCGCCGCCCTCCTGTCGAACATCGACACCATCGAGACCAAGGGCGACGACGAGGTCATCTTCCACCTGTCGACGCCCGACGCCACCTTCCCGTACAAGCTCTCCACGCCGGTCGCCGCCATCGTCAGCCCCAAGCAGTACGACGGGAAGAAGCTCCGTGAGGGCTTCGAGGTCGACGGCACCGGCCCTTACACCATGAAGAGCGAGACCGACGGGGGCCGCATCTCCAAGGTCGTCTTCACCAGGAACCCGGACTACAAGGGCGACGTCAAGCACCGCAACGACCGGGTCGAACTGCGGTCGTTCCCCGACGCCGAGGCCATGGGCAAGGCGCTCGAGTCCGGTGAGATCGACATGATGACCCGCGCGATGTCCCCCGAGCAGATCAAGGAACTCTCCACCGCACCCAAGGAGGGCATCACGCTCACCGAGGTCCCCGGCCTGGAGATCCGCTACCTCGCCTTCAACACGGACGACCCGTCGGTGAAGAACAAGGCCGTGCGTCAGGCGATGGCGGCCGTCATCGACCGCGGCCAGATCGCCGGCCAGGTGTACGGCTCCACCGCCGAGCCGCTCTACTCGCTCATCCCGTCGAGCATCGCCGCGCACACCAACTCGTTCTACAACAAGTACGGCGAGCCGAGCCGCGAGAAGGCCGCGGCGATCCTGAACGACGCGGGCATCGACACGCCCGTCGAGCTGGAACTGAACTACACCACCGACCACTACGGCGCGGGCACGGCCAAGGAGTTCGAGGTGCTCCGGGACCAGCTGAACGAGACCGGGCTCTTCGACGTCACCGTCAAGGGCACCGAGTGGGCCAAGTTCCGCCCCGCCCAGAAGCGCGGCGACTACGCGGTCTACGGCCTCGGCTGGTTCCCCGACTTCCCGGACCCGGACAACTACACCGCCCCGTTCCTCGACAAGGGCAACTTCCTCAACTCCCCCTACGTGAGCGAGGAAGCGCGCAAGCTGATCCCGCAGTCGCGCCGCGAGGCCGACCGCACCGCGGCCGCACCTGCCTTCAAGGAGATCCAGGAGATCGTCGCCGACGACGTGCCGGTGCTGCCGCTGTGGCAGGGCAAGCAGTACGTCGCCGCCCACGACGACATCACGGGTGTCGAATGGGCGCTCAACACCAGCTCCGACCTCCAGCTGTGGGAGCTGGCCCGGGGCAGCGGCGCCTGAGGCCGGCGCGTCCGCAGACGCGAACGGCCGGTGTCCGGCGGTGGAACCCACCGCCGGACACCGGCCGTTGCGGTCCGTTTCCCGCCGTTTTCCGTCGTGCCCCGCGCTCACTGAGCGCCGGGTCGCACCAGACCGCTCTCGTACGCGTACACCGCGGCCTGGACGCGGTCACGCAACCCCAGCTTGGTGAGCACATGGCCGACATGCGTCTTCACGGTCGTCTCGCTCACGAAGAGATCCGCGGCGATCTCCGCGTTCGACAAGCCCCGGGCGACCAGCTTCAGTACCTCGACCTCACGGTCGGTCAGCGTGTGCAGCGTGTCCGGAACCGGCTCCTCGCCCGACGGCAGGTGGTCGGCGTACTTGTCGAGGAGCCGCCGGGTGATGCTCGGCGCCAGCATCGCCTCGCCGGCCGCGACCACCCGGATCGCCTGCACCAGCTCATTGGCCGGGGCGTCCTTCAACAGGAAGCCGCTGGCGCCGGCGCGCAACGCCTCCACCACGTACTCGTCGAGGTCGAACGTCGTCAGCACCAGCACCTTGGCCGGGCCGTCCCGGCCCGGTCCCGTGATCTGCCGGGTCGCCTCGACACCGTCCATCCGCGGCATCCGGATGTCCATCAGCACCACATCGGGCTGCAGCGCCCGCACCTGATCGAGCGCCTGGAGGCCGTCCCCGGCCTCACCGACCACCGCGATGTCCTGCTCAGCCTCCAGGATCATCCGGAAGCCGGTGCGCAACAGCGGCTGGTCGTCGACCAGTAGGACGCGGATCGCCACGGGTACTCCTTCTTTAGACCGGGCCCATTGTGCCCTGCCCATCCTGGGCCGACGCCGCCGGGGAAATGGTCAGCGGATAATCCGGGGGAGTGCCCCCGAATTCCGGACAGAACTCCTGGTGGTCGCACCAGCCGCACAGCTTGGTCGGGCGCGGGCGCCAGTCGCCGGTCCGCGTCGCCTGCCGGATCGCCTCCCACAGGGCCAGCAGCTTGCGCTCGATCCGCTCCAGGTCCGCCATCACCGGGTCGTACGTCAGCACGTCACCGCTGCCCAGATACACGAGCTGGAGCCGGCGGGGGAGCACGTTCTTCAGGCGCCAGATCACCAGCGCGTAGAACTTCATCTGGAACAGCGCGCCCTCGCTGTATTCCGGGCGGGGTGCCTTGCCCGTCTTGTAGTCGACGATCCGCACTTCTCCCGTCGGCGCGACGTCCACCCGGTCGATCACCCCGCGCAGCCGCAGTCCCGACTCCAGCTCCGCCTCGACGAACATCTCCCGCTCGGCGGGCTCCAGCCGGGTCGGGTCCTCCAGCGAGAACCACCGCTCCACCAACTGCTCCGCCTCGCCCAGCCAGCGCGCGAGCCGCTCGCCTCCGGTGTCCTCGGCGAACAGCCCGCCCAGCTCCGGCTTGGTCTCCAGCAGTCTCTGCCACTGGCCGGGAATCATCGCCTTCGCCCGAGGAGCCGTGCGCTGGACGGCCGGATCGTCGAAGAGCCGCTCCAGCACCGCGTGCACCAGCGTCCCGCGGGTCGCCGCCTCGCTCGGCTTCTCCGGCAGCCGGTCGATCACCCGGAACCGGTACAGCAGGGGGCACTGCATGAAGTCGCCCGCCCGGGAAGGCGACAGGGACGTCGGCTCCGCGGCCGGCCTCGGCTCCGCGGCAGCGGTTGCCGCACCGTCCGCCTCGGGGTCGGACCCGGGCTCGGCGGCAGCGGCGGAGGGCCCGCCGACGGGCTGCTGGCTCGTACTCATGACTCAGACCCTACGGCCCGCCACTGACAGCGAGCGGCATACCATCGACGACAGGACCTCGCCCGTGCATGATCGAGCGAGCGACACCTTTGCGAAGAGCCTCGGCGACGAAGGGACCCCGTGAACGAGGACGACACGAGCGGCGAGCGCGAGCGGCCTCGGTCCGATGCGGGCAAGACCGCGCCGGGCGGCGGCAGGAAGCGCGGCTCGGGCGAACCGGGCGGCGGGATTCTCATGGGCCGCCCCTTCGGCGTGCCCGTCTACGTCGCCCCCAGCTGGTTCGTCGTCGCGGCCCTGATCACCTGGGTCTTCGGCGGCCAACTGGACCGCGTCCTGCCCGAACTGGGCGGTGCCCGCTACCTCGTGTCGCTGTTCTTCGCGGTCGCCTTCTACGCCTCCGTCCTCGTCCACGAGCTCGCCCACACCGTCGCCGCGCTCCGCTTCAAACTGCCGGTGCGGCGCATCCAGCTCCAGTTCTTCGGTGGCGTCTCCGAGATCGAGAAGGAGACCGAGACACCCGGCCGCGAATTCGTCCTCGCCGTCGTCGGGCCGCTGCTCTCCCTCGTCCTGGCCGGACTGTTCTATCTCGGCATGACGGCCGTCGACCCCGGCACGGTGCCCGGCGTGCTGCTCGCCGGACTGATGATCTCCAACCTGATCGTCGCCGCCTTCAACCTGCTGCCCGGGCTGCCCCTCGACGGCGGCCGGATGCTGCGCGCCGTCGTCTGGAAGATCAGCGGCAAGCCCATGACCGGCACCATCGCCGCCGCCTGGGTCGGCCGCGCCCTCGCCGTCGCCGTCCTCATCGGCCTCCCGCTGCTCACCCACACCGGCGCCCTCGGCAACGCCACCGAGGACATCGGCGGCATGGAGACCGTCACCGACGCGCTGCTCGCGGCGATCCTCGCCGCCATCATCTGGACCGGGGCCGGCAACAGCCTGCGCATGGCCCGGCTCCGTGAGCACCTGCCCGAACTCGCCGCCCGGGCGCTCACCCGCCGCGCCGTCCCCGTCGAGCCGGACACGCCGCTTTCCGAGGCGCTGCGCCGCGCCAACGAGGCCGGGGCCCGCGCCCTCGTCGTCGTGGACGGCCACGGGGAGCCCACGGCCCTGGTGCGCGAGGCCGCCATCGTCGGCGTCCCCGAGCACCGCCGCCCCTGGGTGGCGGTGAGCGGCCTGGCCCAGGACCTCACCGAGGACATGAAGGTCCCCGCCGAGCTCGCCGGCGAGGCTCTGCTCGACAGGCTCCGCGCCGCGCCCGCGACGGAGTACCTGGTGGTGGAGGAGACCGGCGAGATCTACGGCGTCCTGTCCACGGCCGACGTCGAGCGCGCCTTCGTCGCGGCGATGGCTCGGCCTTCTTCATAGGGCTCGACGTCTCCAGCCTGGTTTGCCGGGGGAGAACCCGCACGGGCCGCCTGAGACGGAGTCGACGATCGATCGTGCTCGACTGCTGTCTTCCAAGATGGGAGAGGTGCTGCCACCCGCGGCCTCCGCGTTCCCCCTCTCGACGCCGCCGCGCCCCTTCGGCTCACTCGCCCAGTGCCGGGCCCGGTCCCGGAGCGGACCCGAACCGGCCATCCGGCCTCAGTCCCCGGCGCAGTCGGGACGGGCCGGCAGACCGTACGGGGGTTCATGGGGCTCCGCCCCCGCCAGGGGCGTGGTCCGGGGCGGGGCCGGGGCCCGGTAGGCTGGTCGCATGTCCGAACCGACCGGTGCCGCCCGCCGTCGCGGGCCCTTCAAGGTCGGGGACCAGGTCCAGCTCACCGACCCCAAGGGACGCCACTACACGTTCACGCTCGAGGCCGGGAAGAACTTCCACACCCACAAGGGTTCCTTCCCGCACGACGAGCTGATCGGCGCTCCCGAGGGCAGTGTTGTCCGTACCACGGGAAACGTCGCCTACCTCGCGCTGCGCCCCCTGCTCCCCGACTACGTCCTGTCCATGCCCCGCGGCGCCGCCGTGGTCTACCCCAAGGACGCGGGGCAGATCCTGGCCTTCGCCGACATCTTCCCCGGCGCGCGCGTCGTGGAGGCCGGCGTGGGCTCGGGCTCGTTGAGCAGCTTCCTCCTGCGCGCCATCGGCGACCACGGCATGCTCCACTCCTACGAGCGCCGCGCGGATTTCGCCGAGATCGCCCAGCAGAACGTGGAGCGCTACTTCGGCGGACCGCACCCCGCCTGGCAGCTCACGGTCGGCGACCTCCAGGACAACCTCACCGACTCCGACGTCGACCGCGTCATCCTGGACATGCTCGCGCCCTGGGAGTGCCTGGAGGCCGTCTCCAAGGCGCTCGTCCCCGGCGGCATCCTCTGCTGCTACGTCGCGACGACCACCCAGCTCGCGCGCACCGTCGAGTCCATCCGCGAGATCGGCTGCTTCGCCGAGCCGCAGCCCTGGGAGTCGGTGATCCGCAACTGGCACGTCGAGGGACTGGCCGTGCGCCCCGATCACCGGATGATCGGACACACCGGCTTCCTGGTCACCGCCCGCCGCCTGGCCGACGGCGTGGAGCCCCCGATGCGCCGCCGCCGTCCCGCCAAGGGCGCCTACGGCGAGGACTACGAGGGTCCCAACAAGGGCTGACCTCATCCGTACAAGACGACGGCGCCGCCGCCGAGTTCCCGTCTCACCGGCCGGAACTCCGCGGCGGCGCCGTCGTGTTGACGCCCTGTCGGCAGCCCTTCCGCACCCAAGGGCCTGTCACCGCGCGCTCTTTACCCGAGGCTTACGGACCCCCCTGTTCCGGTCCCGTGTGACGTATGGCACGATGCTGGCCACCCCCACAAGCCCTGGCCTCTCAGGAGACACCCCGCGTGCAGAACTCGGCAGCCGTCCCGGACCTCGCGCACACCCACGCCCGCCCGGTGCACTGGCTGGCCACCGCGACGGCGATGGCCGCGGTCGTGGCCGCCGCCGGCTTCGTCCAGCCCGACGCCGCCACCGCGTCCCAGAAGGGCTCGGAATCACGCACCGTGACGGCGCCCGCCTCCGCGTCGGCCCCCGATCCGGCAGGCGTGGAGCTGCCCCTGGAATGCGGCGGTGTGGACAGCGTCGTGACCAAGCGGGCCACGGGCGACCTCGACGGCGACGGCGGCCCCGAGACCGTGGTGGCGGCCCGGTGCGCCGCCGGGTCGGGCACCCCGCCCAGCGGCGTCTACGTCCTCGCGGCCGGCCGCGGGACCGCGGCACGCGTCGTGGCCACGCTCGTTCAGCCCGTGGAGAAACTCAGCGTCGGCTCGCTCGCCGTACGTGACGGAGTGATCACGGCCACTCTGCTCGGGTACTCCTCGCCGCAGGTGCCGAGCTGCTGCCCCGACGAGCAGGAGAAGGCCGAATGGCGGTGGCAGGGCGGGAAGTTCGTGCGGGCCGTCCCGCCGGAAGCGCGCGGTATGTGACCGCTCACTCCGCGTCGGGGCCGTAGACCTCCACCTTGTCCGAAACCCGACGTACGTGAATGCAGTCGCCCGGGCACTCCTTGGCGGAGTCGACGACGTCGTTCAGCAGCGGCAGCGGCACCGGCGTTGTCGCGCCCGGGTCCTGGAGCAGTTCGTCGTCGCCCGACTTCACGTAGGCGAGCCCGTCGATGTCGAGCTCGAAGACCTCGGGGGCGTACTGCGCACAGATCCCGTCGCCCGTGCAGAGGTCCTGGTCGATCCAGACCTCGAGAGCCTCGGCGGCACCGTCGGTGGGAACCTCGTGCTGCACGGTCATATCTCCTGCCATTTCCTTCGTCGGGCGCAGCAAGTGATACAAGTCGCGCCAGCCCTGACGGGTGTTGAACGCTTCGACGATACAACCGACCGCTTTCCGATGTTGCCGGGTGGGTATCTGCTGGGTATTCCCCTGGCACGAGGGAGAGCGCAAGGGTGAAGATCGGACACACCCCTTCCGTCTTTGTGATCTAGGGGTTTCAATCACCACCCACACAGGTAGGGTCAGGAAGCGTCCAGCTCCCCTTGGAGGAGGTGAGGACCGTGGCAGCCCACGACGACGACATCAACCGCGGCATCCGGCCGGGGCGGGGGTCTGACGACCCAGCCGGCCAGGTTGCCTATCTCGAGCAGGAAATCGCCGTCCTGCGCCGCAAGCTCGCCGACTCTCCGCGTCATACGAGGATTCTCGAGGAGCGGATCGTCGAGCTGCAGACCAACCTGGCCGGCGTGTCCGCACAGAACGAGCGGCTCGCCAACACGCTCCGTGAGGCCCGAGACCAGATCGTGGCCCTCAAGGAGGAGGTCGACCGGCTCGCGCAGCCGCCGGCCGGCTTCGGTGTCTTCCTGCAGGCGAACGAGGACGGCACGTGCGACATCTTCACCGGGGGCCGCAAGCTCCGGGTGAACGTGAGCCCCAGCGTCGAGCTCGACGAGCTCCGGCGCGGCCAGGAGGTCATGCTCAACGAGGCGCTCAACGTGGTCGACGCCATGGAGTTCGAGCGCGCCGGGGACATCGTCACCCTCAAGGAGATCCTCGAGGACGGCGAGCGCGCCCTGGTGATCGGGCACACCGACGAGGAGCGGGTGGTGCGGCTCGCGGAGCCGCTGCTGGACACCACCATCCGCCCCGGTGACGCGCTGCTGCTCGACCCGCGCTCGGGGTACGTGTACGAGGTGATCCCGAAGAGCGAGGTCGAGGAGCTCGTCCTCGAAGAGGTCCCGGACGTCGACTACGACAAGATCGGCGGCCTCGGCGGCCAGATCGAGATGATCCGCGACGCGGTCGAGCTGCCGTACCTCTACCCCGACCTCTTCAAGGAGCACGAACTGCGGCCGCCGAAGGGCATCCTGCTCTACGGTCCGCCCGGATGCGGCAAGACGCTCATCGCCAAGGCCGTCGCCAACTCCCTTGCCAAGAAGGTCGCCGAGGTGACCGGGCAGCCCGCGGGGAAGAGCTACTTCCTCAACATCAAGGGCCCCGAGCTCCTCAACAAGTACGTCGGTGAGACCGAGCGGCACATCCGCCTCGTCTTCCAGCGCGCCCGGGAGAAGGCGGGCGAGGGCACCCCCGTCATCGTCTTCTTCGACGAGATGGAGTCCCTCTTCCGCACGCGTGGGTCGGGCGTCAGCTCGGACGTGGAGAACACCATCGTCCCGCAGCTGCTCGCCGAGATCGACGGTGTGGAGGGCCTGGAGAACGTCATCGTCATCGGCGCCTCCAACCGCGAGGACATGATCGACCCCGCGATCCTGCGACCCGGCCGGCTCGACGTCAAGATCAAGATCGAGCGTCCGGACGCGGAGGCCGCCAAGGACATCTTCGCCAAGTACCTGACCCCCTCGCTCCCGCTGCACGCCGACGACCTCGGCGAGCACAGCGGATCGAAGGAGGCCGCGGCCCACGCCATGATCCAGTCGGTCGTGGAGCAGATGTACGCGGAGTCCGAGGAGAACCGCTTCCTGGAGGTCACGTACGCCAACGGCGACAAGGAAGTCCTCTACTTCAAGGACTTCAACTCCGGCGCGATGATCCAGAACATCGTCGACCGGGCCAAGAAGATGGCCATCAAGGCCTTCCTCGACCACAACCAGAAGGGCATCCGCGTCTCCCACCTGCTCCAGGCATGTGTGGACGAGTTCAAGGAGAACGAGGACCTGCCCAACACCACCAACCCGGACGACTGGGCCCGGATCTCCGGAAAGAAGGGCGAGCGGATCGTCTTCATCCGCACCCTCGTCACCGGAAAGCAGGGCGCCGACACCGGCCGGTCCATCGACACGGTGGCCAACACCGGTCAGTACCTGTAGGCAGGCGTACCGGCTGCGGATGCCGCGGTCCCCCGCGACGGCAGGGGGCGGGTATCCGCAGCCGGATGCTTTCCGGCCAGGTGGGACCACACCGAGCAATGACCGAATTGATCTCCCCACCCACGCGGCGGCGTTCTAGGCTCTTCGGTACCGACGAGTCGCGGAGTGCGGGGACGGGCACCGCACGCGCACCGGAGAGCCAGCGGTATCTGAGCGCCGCTCCCAGCGGGGAGCGCCGCCGGGCAAGGAGGGCCGCATGACCGTACGGCGAGTAATGGGAATCGAGACGGAGTACGGCATCTCCGTCCCCGGCCACCCGAACGCCAATGCCATGCTCACCTCGTCCCAGATCGTCAATGCCTACGCGGCGGCGATGCACAGGGCGCGCCGCGCCCGCTGGGACTTCGAGGAGGAGAATCCGCTGCGGGACGCCCGCGGCTTCGACCTCGCCCGCGAGGCCGCCGACTCCAGCCAGCTCACCGACGAGGACATCGGCCTGGCCAATGTGATCCTCACCAATGGCGCACGGCTCTACGTCGACCATGCCCACCCCGAGTACAGCTCGCCCGAGGTGACCAATCCGCGCGATGCCGTGCTCTGGGACAAGGCCGGCGAACGGATCATGGCCGAGGCCGCCGAGCGGGCGGCCCAGCTGCCCGGGGCGCAGCCCATCCACCTGTACAAGAACAACACCGACAACAAGGGCGCGTCCTACGGCACGCACGAGAACTACCTGATGAAGCGGGAGACCCCGTTCTCGGACATCGTGCGCCATCTGACGCCGTTCTTCGTCTCCCGCCAGGTCGTCACGGGCGCGGGCCGGGTGGGCATCGGCCAGGACGGCCACGAGCACGGCTTCCAGATCAGCCAGCGCGCGGACTATTTCGAGGTCGAAGTGGGCCTCGAGACCACCCTCAAGCGCCCGATCATCAACACCCGGGACGAACCGCACTCCGACGCCGAGAAGTACCGCCGGCTGCACGTGATCATCGGCGACGCGAACCTGTCGGAGATCTCCACCTACCTCAAGCTGGGCACCACGGCCCTGGTGCTGTCGATGATCGAGGACGGATTCATCGCGGTCGACCTCGCGGTCGAGCAGCCCGTGCGCACCCTGCACCAGGTCTCGCACGACCCGAGCCTCCAGCATCTGGTCACACTCCGTAGCGGCCGCACACTCACCGCCGTCCAGTTGCAGATGGAGTACTTCGAGCTCGCGCGCAAGTACGTCGAGGAGCGCTTCGGCGCCGACGCCGACGAGCAGACCAAGGACGTCCTCACCCGCTGGGAGGACACGCTCAACCGCCTCGAGAACGACCCCATGAGCCTGTCCGGCGAGCTGGACTGGATCGCCAAGCGGGAGCTCATGGAGGGCTACCGGCGCCGCGACAGCCTGGACTGGGACGCGGCCCGCCTGCACCTCGTGGACCTGCAGTACGCGGACGTGCGGCCGGACAAGGGCCTGTACAACCGTCTGGCGGCCCGCGGGAAGATGAAGCGCCTGGTGGACGAGCCGGCCGTCGAGCGGGCCCAGTCCGGCCCTCCTGAGGACACCAGGGCCTATTTCCGCGGCCGCTGCCTGGAGCAGTACGCGGACGACGTGGCCGCGGCGTCCTGGGACTCGGTCATCTTCGACCTGCCCGGCCGTGACTCTCTGCAACGAGTGCCCACGCTCGAACCGCTGCGTGGTACACGTAATCACGTCAAGGAGCTCCTGGACCGCTGCCGCACGGCCGAGGAGCTGGTCCGCGTCCTGTCCGGCGGCTGACCGGGGGCTGAAAGTCCTCCCGTCCGGGAATCATCGAGGTGGTCCCCGGACGTTGAGCGAAAGTGCGGGGCCGATGTCGGACCCGGCTTGTAGGGTCTGATCTTGACCGAACGAACTCACGTCAGGGCAAACCGAGCGGGGTGAGGGACATGGCGACCAAGGACACCGGCGGCGGACAGCAGAAGGCCACGCGTTCCACTGAGGAGGTCGAGGAGCAGGCGCAGGACGCGCAGGCGGCCGAAGACCTCAAGGAGCGCCAGGAGAAGCTGTCGGACGACGTCGACTCCGTGCTGGACGAGATCGACGACGTCCTCGAGGAGAACGCGGAGGACTTCGTGCGTTCCTTCGTCCAAAAGGGCGGCGAGTAACGACCGTTGTCCGTCCCGGCTCCCGCCGGCGAAAGCCGGGGGGACCGGGACGGATGACCGGCCACGGCGCGGGTAAGGTCCGTGCACAGTTCGAAAGATCGGCCCGCGCGTGCAGAGGCGGGCCGCCGCCTACCCGGAAGGAAACGCGTGGAAGCCAACCCTCGTAGCACCGGGCGTCTGCCGGCAGCCTTCCTGACGCCGGGCTCCTCGTCCTTCATGGACTTCCTCGGCGAGCACTCACCGGAGCTGCTCCCGGGCAACCGATCGCTGCCGCCCGTGCAGGGAGCCTTCGAGGCCCCGCACGGCACGACGATCGTCGCGACGACGTTCGCTGGCGGCGTGGTGCTGGCAGGCGACCGCCGCGCCACGATGGGCAACATGATCGCGCAGCGCGACATGCAGAAGGTCTTTCCGGCCGACGAGTACTCGGCCGTGGGCATCGCCGGCACCGCCGGCCTGGCCGTGGAGATGGTCAAGCTGTTCCAGCTGGAGCTGGAGCACTTCGAGAAGGTGGAGGGCGTCCAGCTCTCCCTGGAGGGCAAGGCCAACCGCCTCTCCACGATGATCCGCAGCAATCTCGGCATGGCCATGCAGGGCCTGGCCGTGGTGCCGCTCTTCGCCGGCTACGACATCGACCGCGACAAGGGCCGCATCTTCTCCTACGACGTCACGGGCGGCCGCTCCGAGGAACAGGGGTACGCGGCCACCGGCTCCGGCTCGATCTTCGCGCGCGGCGCCATGAAGAAGCTCTACCGCGAGGACCAGACCGAGCAGCAGGCCACCACGCTGGTCGTCCAGGCGCTCTACGACGCCGCCGACGACGACTCGGCGACCGGCGGCCCGGACGTGGCCCGGCGGATCTACCCCATCGTCACGGTCATCACCGACGAGGGCTTCCGCAGGCTCACCGAGGCCGAGACCTCCGAGATCGCCCGTTCGATCCTCGAAGGCCGCCTGGCCCACCCCGACGGCCCGCGCGCCGCGCTGCTCTGATCCATGTACTCGCCTTTGACAGAAAGGGACGGATAGCCGGTGTCGACGCCGTTCTATGTCTCACCCCAGCAGGCCATGGCCGACCGGGCGGAGTACGCCCGCAAGGGCATCGCCCGCGGTCGCAGCCTCGTCGTCATGCAGTACGCCGACGGCATCGTCTTCGTCGGCGAGAACCCGTCCCGCGCGCTGCACAAGTTCAGTGAGATCTACGACCGGATCGGCTTCGCCGCGGCCGGCAAGTACAACGAGTACGAGAATCTGCGCATCGGCGGAGTGCGCTACGCGGACCTGCGGGGATACACCTACGACCGCGACGACGTCACGGCCCGCGGCCTCGCCAACGTGTACGCGCAGACGCTGGGCACCATCTTCTCCAGCGCCGGTGAGAAGCCGTACGAGGTCGAGCTGGTCGTCGCCGAGGTCGGCGCGTCCCCCGAGGGCGACCAGATCTACCGCCTCCCGCACGACGGTTCGATCGTGGACGAGCACGGCTCGGTCGCCGTCGGCGGCAACGCGGAGCAGATCAGCAGCTTCCTCGACCAGCGGCACCGCGACGGGATGTCCCTGGCCGAGGCGCTGAAGCTCGCCGTGCAGGCGCTGTCCAGCCAGGCCAACGGCACCGACCGGGAGATCCCCGCCGACCGCCTGGAGGTCGCGGTCCTGGACCGTACGCGGCCGCAGGCGCGGAAGTTCAAGCGGATCATCGGGCGGCAGCTGTCGCGGTTGCTGGAGGCCGAGGAGGCCGCCACGGCGCCGACCGACGCCCCTTCGGACATCGAGGACACGGAGGAGGGCGCGGAGTAGCGCGCCCGGCATCACCTGTGGCCGCCGGCCCCGGGCCGCCCGTGCGGTCCGGGGCACTGCCGTGCCGGAGGGGAGGAACGAGGCCTGCGGCGTCAGGCGCGGCCTGCGGGCCCCAGGGTGGGCGGCAGTGCCCAGTGGTGGAGTTCGTCGCCGTGGCGGGTCAGCCACGTGCCGTCGCCGAGCGGAGTGACGGCCGTGCCGACCCGGCGTGGATAGCGCAGCCTGCCCAGCGGTGCGAGGGTCCGCGCGTCGCACAGCCAGTGCCGGGTGGCGGGCGGTCTGCCCCGGGGGAAGATCCGGCCCGCGACCAGCACATGGGCGTCGTCGAGCAGACAGGCCGCGGTGAACTCGTCGTTCTCGGGGTCCGCGGCGAGCGCGGACAGGTCGAACAGCGCGATCTGCTCGTCGCTCGCGGCGTCGTGGGCGGCCAGCTCGTCACGGTCGTCGTTGACGGCGATGTGCTCGGCGCGCCGCAGGGTGAGGGCCCGGGTGGTGCCGGGCAGGAAGCCGACGACCTCGTGCATGCCGACCCCGCCGCGGATGTGGAGCCCGTCGTGCCGCGGTTCGACCCACCACGTCGTCCAGCTCGCCCAGGCCGTCCAGCAGGACAGTGCCATCAGGTGGCCGTCGGGGTGCCAGGTGCCGGTCATCCCGGAGGCGATCGAGCCGACGGGCCGCTCGGCGAGGACGGCGCCGGTGGCGGCGTCCAGGAGCAGCAGCGTGTCGCGGACGTACACGTGCTCCTCGATGTCCGGCTTGAGCGTCGGTACGACGGCGCAGACGAGGCGTCCGTCGGGACTGACGACCGGCGCACCGGGCGGCCGCGGGCCTCGCGAGCTGTGGTGCCAGACGGGGTGGGGGAGCGCCCAGCGGGTGCGCCCGTCGGCGCCGAGCGCCCTGATCTGGGTGTCCTCGGCCGCGACGACCGTCCCGTCGGGCAGCGGGGTGGCCCGCGCCGGGCAGGGCAGCGCCAGGGAGTGCAGCAGTGAGGGGTCGCCGGCGAGGAACGCCGTGCGGTCGTGCAGCTCGATCCGGTCCTCGTGCCGCACTCCGAGCCGCTCGCCGGAGGCGGGGTGCACCGAGCCCCGGGCTCGTACGCCGCCGAGCAGCGTCGCGTCGATCGGGCGCTGGGCGGCACTGGTCATGATCGCGATCGTTCCACGGGCCGTCGCGGCGCCTCAAGCGCGGAGGCAGCGAATCGGTCAGGGGGACGTCCGGCCGTTTCCGGCCGGACGCGCGCCGTCGGCAGACGCCGGGCCGCTGTGCGGCGGGGGCGCCGACGAGCCGCGCACGGCCAGTTCGACGGGGAGGACGTCCTGTTCGGGCGGCCGGTTGTCCAGCACCGCGAGGAGCGCCGACATGCCGCGTTCGCCGATCCGTTCCGCGGGGAGGCGCACCGTGGTCAGCTCCGGCTCGACCGCGGTGGCCAGGGCGAGGTCGTCGAAGCCCGTGACCGAGACGTCCTCGGGCACGCGCAGCCCGAGCCGGCGCACCGCCTTGCACGCGCCCGCGGCCAGGATGTCGTCGTCGCAGATCAGCGCGGTCGGCCGGGGGCCCGGCGCGGTGAGCGCCCGCTCGGCCGCCGCGCGGCCGGAGTCCACGTCGAGCGGTGCCGCGACGGTCGTCAGTTCCACATCCGCCGCGGCCGCCAGGGCCGAGCGCAGCGCCCGCGCGCGCACGTCGAACGTCCAGGAGGCGACGGCGGACGCGAGGTGGACGAACCGCCGGTGCCCCAGCCCGAGCAGATGGTCCGTCACCTGACGCATGCCGTCGGCGACGTCCAGGTTGACGTGGGCGGCGACGCCGGTGTCCGAGGGGTCGCTGTCCAGCATCACGAGCGGCAGGTCGCTGCCGTGGATCGCGGCGAGCGTACCGGCGGCCATCGAGGAGGCGATGACTCCGTCGAGAGCGGCCCGGGCGGACGCGAACGGGTCCCTGGCGGGCCCGATGCCCTCGGGTGACGGGTAGAGGACGACGCCGAATCCGTGCCGGGCGGCGACGGTGGCCGCACCGGTGTAGACGCGCGCGAAGAACTCGTTCGTGAGGGCCGGCACCACGAGCAGCGCCGTCCTCGTGCGGCCGAGGCGCAGATTGCGCGCGGCGAGGTTCGGCCGGTAGCCGATCTCCCGGGCTGCGTCGCGCACCAGGGAGGCGGTGCGCTCGGAGACGCGGCCGCGCCACTTGTCGCCCAGGACCAGGGAGACCGTGGCCTGCGAGACCCCGGCGACGCGGGCCACGTCCTTGCTCGTGGGCCGGGTGGAGCCCACTTCCGCCGGGACGGGACGGCCCTCGGGGGTCGGGTGTGCCATGCGGTGCCGTCCTCGGCCGCGCTGTGTGTTCCGCGAGCGTCCGGGGCGGCGGCACGGTGGACCCGCGGACTGTCGACATGGTACGTATGGAGAAGGAAGTTATACGTAAAACCTCGGAACGGTCCGGGGGAGAGGGGTTCCCGGATGGCCGCCGGATACGCAGACATCCTCAGAGCGCCGCACGCGGCACGGCTGCTGACCGGCACCCTCGTGGGCCGGCTGCCCGCCGCCACCGCCCACATCGCCATCGTCCTGTTCACGCGCGCCGAAGGCGGCAGCTACACACTCGCCGGCGCTCTCGCCGCCGTGTACGGACTGGCCACGGCCGTGGGCCAGCCCCTGCTCGGCCGCGCCGTCGACCTGTACGGACAGCCGAGGGTCCAGTTCCCCTCCGCCGTCGTCTCGGCGCTCGGAATGCTGCTGCTGGCCGTCGTCGGGACCGGCTCGCTGCCCCTCGCGTACACCGCGGTGATCGTCGCCGGACTGTTCACGCCGCCGCTCGAGGGCGGACTGCGTGCCCTGTGGCCGAGCGTGCTCGGCCAGGAGGAGCGCGTGCACCGAGCCTACGCCATGGACGCGGTCGCGCAGGAGATCATGTTCACCGTGGGCCCGCTGCTGGTCACTGTGCTGGTCTCCGTCTGGTCACCCGCCGCCGCGCTCCTCGTCATCAACGCGATAGGCGTCGCCGGCGCCCTGTCCGTCGTGCTCTCCGGGCCGTCCCGTGCCTGGCGCTCGGCCCCTCGTGAGGCCCACTGGCTCGGCGCCCTGCGCTCACCGGGGCTGCTCGCCCTGCTCGGCGCGTTCTTCTTCGTGGGCCTCGCACTCGGCTCCATCACCGTCGCCGGCGTCGCCTATGCCGACGATCACGGCCGCGAGGCCGTCTACGGCTGGCTGATGGCCGCACTCGGCCTGGGTGCCCTCGTCGGCGGCACCGTGTACGGCGCGCGGCAGTGGGCCGGAGCGCCGGAGACCAGGCTGCGCGCCATCGTCGCCCTGCTCGCCCTCGGCTATCTGCCGCTCGTGCTCACTCCGGGTGTCGTCGCGATGACCGCGCTGTCCGCCCTCGCCGGCGTCTTCCTCGCACCCGCCATCGCCTGCGCTTTCATCGTCGTCGACCGGCACGCCCCGCGCGGCACCGTCACCGAGGCGTTCTCGTGGCTGGTGACCACCTTCGGCGTCGGCGCGGCCGTCGGCACGGCCGTGGCGGGCCCCGCCGTCGAGATCGGGGGCACCGCGTGGAGCTTCGCCGTCGCCGGCGCCGGCGGATTCGCGGCCCTGCTCGTTCTGACGACCACTCAGCGCGTGCTCGCCGTCGCGGGCCGTACCGAGGGCATTGCGGGCTCGGGTCCGCACTCATCGGAAAATGATCGAAACGATGCAGCCCAACCCGGTTTCAGTTCAGGCCGTGAGGCGTAATGTTCAGACATGGACCGCCGCATTTTCGGGCTGGAGAACGAGTACGGCGTCACGTGCACGTTCAGGGGACAGCGCCGACTGTCACCTGACGAAGTGGCGCGCTACCTCTTCCGCCGTGTCGTGTCATGGGGCCGCAGCAGCAATGTCTTTCTGCGGAACGGCGCCCGCCTGTACCTCGACGTGGGCTCGCATCCGGAATACGCAACGCCGGAATGCGACAACGTGACCGAGCTGGTCACGCACGACAAGGCCGGCGAGCGCATTCTGGAAGGCCTGCTCGTCGACGCCGAACGCCGCCTGCACGAGGAGGGAATCGCGGGCGACGTCTATCTCTTCAAGAACAACACCGACTCGGCGGGAAACTCCTACGGCTGCCACGAGAACTATCTCGTCGCCCGGCACGGCGAGTTCTCCCGGCTGGCCGACATCCTCATTCCCTTCCTCGTGACCCGGCAGCTGCTCTGCGGCGCGGGCAAAGTGCTGCAGACGCCGCGCGGCGCGGTCTACTGCGTCAGCCAGCGCGCCGAGCACATCTGGGAGGGCGTCAGCTCCGCCACCACCCGATCCCGTCCGATCATCAACACCCGCGACGAACCGCACGCGGACGCCGAGCGCTACCGCCGTCTCCACGTCATCGTCGGCGACTCGAACATGTCCGAGACGACCATGCTCCTCAAGGTCGGCGCCACCGACCTCGTGCTGCGCATGATCGAGGCGGGCACCGTCATGCGCGACCTCACCCTGGAGAACCCGATCCGGGCCATTCGCGAGGTCAGCCACGACATCACCGGCCAGCGCAAGGTGCGCCTCGCCTCCGGGCGAGAGGCCTCCGCCCTGGAGGTCCAGCGGGAGTACTACGAGAAGGCCGTCGACTTCGTCGACCGCCGGGGCATCCGCACCGGCACGGTCGCCCAGGTCCTCGAGCTCTGGGGGCGCACGCTCGACGCGATCGAGACCGAGGACCTCGACCGCATCGGCACCGAGATCGACTGGGTCATGAAGTACAAGCTCCTGGAGCGCTACCGCGCCAAGCACAACATGACCATGTCGCACCCGCGGGTCGCCCAGATAGACCTCGCGTACCACGACATCCACCGCCGGCGCGGGCTCTACTACCTCCTGGAGAAGAAGGGACAGGCCGCCCGCATCTGCAACGACCTGAAGATCTTCGAGGGCAAATCGGTGCCCCCGCAGACCACCCGGGCGCGGCTGCGCGGCGATTTCATCCGCCGTGCGCAGGAGCAGCGGCGGGACTTCACGGTCGACTGGGTGCACCTCAAGCTCAACGACCAGGCGCAGCGCACCGTGCTGTGCAAAGACCCGTTCCGTTCGGTGGACGACCGCGTGGAGAAGCTCATCGCCGGGATGTAGCAAGCGTCAGCACTGACAGTGGAACGTCACCCGGGCCCCGCACGTTTCTCGTGCGGGGCCCGTGGCACGCCCTAGAGTGTCCGCAACTACTGAGTCGTGAGAGATCTGAGGAACACGTGCGCCGACTTGCCGGCCTTCTCGTCGTGCCCCTGCTGCTGTTGTCGACAGCGGCTTGCGGCAGCGAAGACAAGGACTCCGATTCCGCTTCCACCTCTGCCGTCTCGATGACGAACGGGCTGCCCACGATCACCGCCGGCAAGAAGTTCGGCGAGAAGCCGACTCTCGCCAAGGGCGAGGGCAAGCCGCCGGCCGACCTGAAGGTCAACGTCATCAGCGAGGGCGGCGGCCCGGCCCTCAAGAAGGGCGACCTCGCCAAGGTCGACTACCTCGGACAGCTGTGGGACGGCGACAAGCCGTTCGACAACAGCTTCGACCGCGGTGAGCCCTTCGCGGTCACGATCGGTGGCGGCGGTGTCATCGAGGGCTGGCAGAAGGCCCTGGAGGGCCAGAAGGTCGGCAGCCGGATCGAGGTCTCCATCCCGCCGGAGCTCGGTTACGGGGCCCAGGGCCAGGGCGAGATCCCGGCCAACGCGACGCTGGTGTTCGTGATGGACATCGTCAAGGGCACCACCCTGCCGGCCACCGCCAAGGGAAGCCAGGTCGCCCAGGACAACATCGACCTGCCCAAGGTCGGCACCAACACCGACGGCAAGGCGCCGTCCATCACCGTGCCCAAGAAGAACGCGCCGGCCAAGCTCGTGTCCAACTACATCATCGAGGGCACCGGGCCCGCGGTGAAGGCGAGCGACACGCTGGCCGTCCAGTACAAGGGCGTCCTGTGGAAGACGGGCAAGGAGTTCGACAGCAGCTACGCCAGGGGCGGAGCGCCGGTCAACTTCCCGCTCGCGCAGGTGATTCCGGGCTGGCAGAAGGGCCTGGAGGGCAAGAAGGCCGGCAGCCGCGTCCTGCTCGTCGTGCCGCCGGACATGGCCTACGGGGACCAGGAGCAGCAGGGAATCCCCGCCAAGTCCACGCTGGTCTTCTCCGTCGACATCCTGGCAGTTCTGTAAGACTGTCCCGGTTGACTCGCACGAAGAACGCAAGGAGCGACATCCGTGAGCATCGATAAGCCCGAGATCGACTTCCCGGGCGGCGAGCCGCCGGCCGACCTGGAGATCAAGGACATCTGGGAGGGCGACGGCCGCGAGGCCAAAGCGGGCGACACCGTCTCCGTCCACTACGTGGGCGTGGCCTTCTCCACCGGCGAGGAGTTCGACGCCTCGTGGAACCGCGGCACCCCGCTGCAGTTCCAGCTCGGCGCCGGCCAGGTCATCGCGGGCTGGGACCAGGGCGTTCAGGGCATGAAGGTCGGCGGCCGTCGCCAGCTGACCATCCCCGCGCACCTGGCCTACGGCGACCGCGGCGCCGGCGGCGGCCGCATCGCCCCCGGCGAGACGCTGATCTTCGTCTGCGACCTGGTCGCCGCCTGACGGAGCGTTCCCCAGCGCTGCACAGCGTGACGAGGGCCCGTGCCGCCCCGGATTCCTTCCGGGGCCCAGGCGCGGGCCCTCGCTTTTGTCCTTACACCCCGGGGCGGTACGGTCGACGGGCGTAAGGACTCCATCAGATGAGGTGAAGGGCGTCGATGGCCATTGCCAAGGCCGAGCGGCTGATGAATCTCGCGCTGTGTCTGCTCGGGACCCGGCGCCCGCTCAGCAAGCGCGAGCTGCGCGGGTCCATCGAGGCGTACCTGGAGGCCGGCTCCGACGACTCCTTCAACCGGATGTTCGAGCGCGACAAGGACGATCTGCGCGAACTCGGCCTGGTCATCGAGACGGTGGAGTCCCTCGACGGCGACATCGGCTACCTCGCCCGCCGCGACAGCAACCGTCTGCCCCCGATCACCCTCGACGCCGAAGAGGCCGCCGCCCTGGGCCTGGCCGCCAAGGTGTGGCAGCAGGCCCGTCTCGCCGGCGCCGCGAGCGGCGCCCTGCAGAAGCTGCGCGCGGCCGGCATGCCCGAGACCGAGGACGCCTACGAGGCGCACCACAGCGCGCTCGAACCCCGCATCCCCGTCCACGAGGCCGCGTTCGAGCCGCTGATGCTCGCCTGCCGCGACCGCCGCCCGGTCCTCTTCGACTACCGCAAGGCCAACGCCGCACAGCCCGAGCAGCGCCATGTCGAGCCGTGGGCCCTCGAATGCTGGCGCGGCCACTGGTACCTGGCCGGATACGACCGGGGACGCGGGGCCGAGCGGGTCTTCCGGCTGTCCCGGATCACCGGCAGGGTCCGCTCCTCGCGGTCCGGGGCGTTCACCGTGCCCGTGCCCGACGTCGTCACCGTGCGGGAGACCGTCGAGAGCTGGGCGGGGGAGACCGCCACCCGCTCCGCCCGGATCCGGCTGCGGTCCGGCTGCGGCTATCCGCTGCGCTCACGGGCCACGGCCGTACGGGAACTCGGCGGCGGCTGGGACGAGTTGGAGATTCCGTACGGACACGGACTGGACGCCTGGCTCGTCGAGTTCGGGCCGGACGTCGTCGTGCTGGAGCCCGCGGATCTGCGGGCCGACGTGGTGGACCGGCTGCGTGCCGTGGCCAAGGGCTGAGGGGGACTCGAGAACCATGGCCGCGAACGCCATCGACCAGACCCGGCGCATGCTGTCGCTGGTGACGTATCTGCGGGAGCGCCCCGGCGCGCGTGTCGCCGACGTCGCCCGTGCCTTCGGCATCAGCGAGGACGAGCTGATCTCCGACCTCGACGTCCTGCCCATGTGCGGGACGAGCTTCCGCGGCGGCGACCTGCTGGACATCGACACCGACGGCGAGCGCATCTGGTGGCGCAACCCCGACGCGTCCGGCGAGTCCACCGCCGAGCCACTGCGTCTGGCCGCCGACGAGGCGACCGCGCTCCTCGTGGCGGCGAGGGCCGTCGCCACCCTGCCCGGCCTGCGGGAGGGCGACCGGACCGCGCTGCTGCGGGCCACCGCGAAGATCGAGGGCGCCGCCGGTGAGGCCGCCGGAGCGAGTTCCAGGCTGTCGGTGACCTTCGAGTCCGAAGGCGGCGTCTTCGCCGACGTCGACCGGGCCATCTCGGAGCGCCGCCGGCTGTGGCTGCGCTACTACTCGCCGGCGCGCGACGAGCTCACCGAGCGCGAGGTCGACCCCATCCGACTCTTCGCCGTCGGCCACACGTACATGGAGGCGTGGTGCCGCCTCTCCGAGGCGCGCCGGACCTTCCGGCTGGACCGGGTGGCCGAGATCCGGCTCCTCGACGCCCCGGCCGCGCCGCCCGAGATCGAACTGCGCGACCTGTCCGAGGGACTCGTCCAGCCCTCCGCCGACGACCCCGAGGTGATCGTCGAGGTCGGCCCCGGCGGACGCTGGGTCGCCGAGTACTACCCCCACGACAGCGCCGAGGAGCTCGCCGACGGAGGACTGCGCATCACCCTGCGCACACCGGCGCCCGCCTCGCTGCGCAGGCTCGCGCTGCGGCTCGGCCGCGACGGCCGCATCGTCTCCCCGCCGGAGCTCGCCGCCAGCGCGAGGACGGCGGCCCAGGACGCGCTCGCCGCCTACGACGGCCAGGACGAAGGAGCACGGCGCCCGTGACTGTGATCCCCCAGGTCCCCGCCGTCGTGCCGGTCCTCTTCAAGGCGGCCTGTCCCCACTGCCGGGCGCGCTTCGAGTTGTCCGCGGGCGCGCTGCGGCTGGCGATCGGCGGCAGCCGCCGTACCACCTTCTACTCGTTCACCTGCCCCGAGTGCGGCTGCGCCGTCCGCAAGCCGGCCGGTGAGCGCATCGTCGAGCTGCTGACCGGTGGCGGCGTACGGACCCTGCGCCTGCACAGCACCGGCTGAGGACGGTCTAGGCTCGTCGCATGTTCTGGCCCATGCTCGCCATCGCCCTCGGATTCCTCGGCATCGCCGTCCTGGGGGTCCTCGGTATCAAGGTCTTCGTCGAGGCCCAGCGCCTGGGCCGCGAGGTCGCCCGCACCGCCGAGCGGATCGACCGGGCGGCCGAGGACCTGGAGCGGGCGGCGACATCCCTCGCGCAGACCGGGAACACGCTGCGCTGAGCCGCCCGCCGAAGGCGGTTGGAGATCACGTACGCACCCTGCTACGGGGCTGATCCGGGCGGTACGCTGCTGGTGGCGGCACCGGAGATGAGGCACCGACCGCTGATGGGTGTACGCACGGGGATTGCCCTGCGTTTACCCGTCCGAGTTACGATCGCTGCGGGTCGCTTCGGACGCCAGTCCGAGGGGGCCGAAGCCAGAGCCCCAAGCCGCCTCGGTGAGAAGGTAGAAACAGCTATGTTCCGACAGATCGGCCCCACCGAGATCATCATCATCGCGCTGCTCATCCTCCTGCTGTTCGGTGCCAAGAAGCTCCCCGACATGGCGCGTTCGCTGGGCAAGTCCGCCCGCATCCTCAAGAGCGAGGCCAAGGCGATGAAGTCGGAGGGCCAGCCCGCGGCGACGCCCGCGGAGCCGAAGGACCCGTCTCAGGGCCAGACCGCGCCGCGCACGATCCAGGCCGCTCCCGGCGATGTCACCAGCGCCCGCCCTGTGAACGAGCCCACCGACACCCCCCAGCGCTGACCCAAGGCCCCTCGATGGTGGCCTGCCGCACGAGATGAGGACGTGGGTTGCTCAAGTCTGCCCGCTCGAATCAGAAGGAGAAGGACCCCGAGGGGCGGATGCCGCTCGCGGACCATCTGCGTGAGCTCCGCAACAGGCTCGCGAAGGCCATGCTGGCGATCGTCATCGCCTCGGCCGTCGCGGTGGCCTACAGCCAGGAGCTGATGGAGTTCCTCACCTCGCCCGTGCCGGAGTGCGGGAACGACGGCCCGAAGACCGGCGGAGTGTGCGCCACCGTCGTCTACACCGACCTGTTGTCGCCGTTCACCACGACGGTGAAGGTGGTGCTGATGGCGGGCATCGTCGTCTCCTGCCCGATCTGGCTCTACCAGTTGTGGGCCTTCGTCGCCCCGGGCCTGCACAGGAACGAGAAGAAGTACAGCTATTACTTCGCCGCGGCGGCCGCCCCGCTGTTCGCGATGGGTGTCTACTTCGCCTACCTGATCATGCCGGTGAGCATGAAGGTGCTGCTGTCGATCACCCCGGCACCCGCGGAGAACCTGCTCAGCGTCGACAAGATCCTGGACTTCACCGTCCGGATGGTGCTGATCTTCGGCTTCTCCTTCGAACTGCCGCTCCTGCTGATCATGCTGAACCTGACGGGCATCGTGACCGGCCGGCGCATGCTCGGCTGGTGGCGGGGCGCCGTCATGGGCATCTTCGTCTTCGGCGCGATCGCCACGCCCTCCACCGACCCGCTGGGCATGGTGGCGCTGTCCGGGCCGATCATCCTGCTCTACTTCGTCGCCGTCGGCTTCTCGCTCCTCAACGACCGCCGCAGGCGTCGCAACGACCCCGATGCCGGGCTCGACGACGACGAGGCGTCCGACCTCGATCTGACCCCGTCGGAGATCGGCGAGGTGGAGACGGTCCCCGCCTCCCGCGCGTTGCCCGAGCAGGCCGCGGGCGACGCCGACGGCGGCCGCTCCAACCGGCTCAACGGATACGACGACATCACCTGATCCGCGGTCGCGGACGCACACACAGGAGGGGCCGGGAGAAATCCCCGGCCCCTCTTCGTGTGCAAGCGGTGCCCGGCGCGGGTAGGCCCCCGGGTAGGTGCGCCCGTCATTTAAAGATCCGCTCACTGTCAGAGGGGGCGGGTAGGCTCATGAGCAAGATGACCGAGGATCTCTCTCCCGCCGAGCGCTACGCCGCCGCACGCGCCCGCGCTGCCGAGGAGGCCACCGCACTGGCCCCCTTCCGCGCGTTGTACGACTTCGACCTCGACCCGTTCCAGATCGAGGCATGCCGGGCACTGGAGGCGGGCAAGGGCGTGCTCGTCGCAGCACCCACCGGCTCCGGCAAGACCATCGTCGGCGAGTTCGCCGTCCACCTGGCCCTTGCGCAGGGCCGCAAATGCTTCTACACCACGCCCATCAAGGCCCTGTCCAACCAGAAGTACACCGACCTGGTCAGGCGCTACGGCACGGAGAAGGTCGGCCTCCTCACCGGGGACAACAGCGTCAACTCCGAGGCGCCCGTGGTGGTCATGACCACCGAGGTCCTGAGGAACATGCTGTACGCGGGCTCCCAGTCGCTCATGGGCCTGGGGTACGTGGTCATGGACGAGGTCCACTACCTCTCCGACCGCTTCCGCGGTGCCGTCTGGGAGGAAGTGATCATCCACCTCCCCGAGTCCGTGACGCTCGTGTCACTGTCCGCGACCGTGTCCAACGCCGAGGAGTTCGGCGACTGGCTGGACACCGTGCGCGGCGACACCGAGGTGATCGTCTCCGAGGAGCGGCCCGTCCCGCTGTGGCAGCACGTCATGGCCGGCCGCCGGATGTACGACCTCTTCGAGGAGGGCACCGACCACGGCGGCCGCGGCCGGAGCCGGCGCGAGGTCAACCCCGACCTGGTGCGCCTGGCCCGCATGGAGAACCAGCGCACGTACAACCCCCGCGACCGGCGCCGCGGAAAGATGGTCCGCGAGGCCGACCGCGAGCGCGAGCGGCGTCAGCGCAGCCGCATCTGGACGCCCGGCAGGCCCGAGGTCATCGACCGGCTGGACGCCGAAGGACTGCTGCCCGCCATCACGTTCATCTTCAGCCGTGCGGCCTGCGAGGCCGCCGTGCAGCAGTGTCTGTACGCGGGCCTTCGGCTCAACGACGACGAGGCGCGCGCCAGGGTGCGCGAGATCGTCGAACAGCGCACGGCCGCCATCCCCAACGAGGACCTCCACGTCCTCGGCTACTACGAGTGGCTCGAAGGTCTGGAGCGCGGTATCGCCGCCCACCACGCGGGCATGCTGCCGACCTTCAAGGAGGTCGTGGAGGAGCTGTTCGTACAGGGCCTGGTGAAGGCCGTGTTCGCCACGGAGACGCTGGCGCTCGGCATCAACATGCCCGCCCGCTCTGTGGTGTTGGAGAAGCTCGTCAAGTGGAACGGCGAGCAGCACGCGGACATCACCCCCGGCGAGTACACCCAGTTGACAGGCCGGGCCGGCCGGCGCGGCATCGACATCGAGGGGCACGCCGTCGTCCTGTGGCAGCGCGCCATGGACCCGGAGGCGCTCGCCGGACTCGCCGGCACCCGTACGTATCCGCTGCGTTCCAGCTTCAAGCCCTCGTACAACATGGCGGTCAACCTGGTGCAGCAGTTCGGGCGGCACCGCTCGCGCGAGCTGCTGGAGACGTCGTTCGCGCAGTTCCAGGCCGACCGGTCGGTGGTCGGCATCTCCCGTCAGGTCCAGCGCAACGAGGAAGGGCTGCAGGGTTACCGGGAGGGCATGACCTGCCACCTCGGCGACTTCGAGGAGTACGCGCGGCTGCGCCGCGACCTCAAGGAGCGCGAGACGGAGCTGGCCAAGCAGGGCGCCGCGCAGCGCAGGGCGGCGGCGGCCGCCTCGCTGGAGAAGCTCAAGCCGGGAGACGTCATCCACGTCCCGACCGGCAAGTTCGCGGGCCTCGCACTGGTGCTGGATCCCGGGCTGCCCGCGGGCCGGACCAACGGACACCGCGGCGGCTTCGAATACCACGACGGACCGCGCCCGTTGGTGCTCACCGCCGAGCGCCAGGTCAAGCGGCTGGCGTCCATGGATTTCCCGGTGCCCGTCGAGGCGCTGGAGCGGATGCGCATCCCCAGGTCGTTCAACGCCCGTTCCCCGCAGTCCCGACGCGACCTGGCGTCCGCCCTGCGCACCAAGGCCGGTCACATCGTGCCCGACCGGCACCGCAAGTCGCGGTCTCCCGCGGCGGACGACCGCGAGATCACGCGCCTGCGCGCCGAGTTGCGCGCCCACCCCTGCCACGGCTGCGACGAGCGTGAGGACCACGCCCGCTGGGCCGAGCGCTACCACCGTCTCCAGCGCGACACCCGCCAGCTGGAGCGCCGGATCGAGGGGCGCACGAACACGATCGCGCGGACCTTCGACCGGATCGTCGCACTGCTGACCGAGATGGACTACCTGCGGGGCAACGAGGTCACGGAGCACGGCATGCGGCTCGCCCGCCTGTACGGCGAGCTTGACCTGCTGGCGAGCGAATGCCTGCGCGACCGGGTCTGGGAGGGGCTCAACCCGGCCGAACTGGCCGCCTGCGTGTCCGCGTTGGTCTACGAGGCGCGGCAGGCGGACGACGCGGTGGCACCCAAGGTGCCGTCGGGCCGGGCGAAGACCGCGCTGGCCGAGATGGTCCGCATCTGGGGCCGACTGGACGCCCTGGAGGAGGAGTTCAGGATCAACCAGGCGGAGGGGGTCGGGCAGCGCGAGCCGGACCTCGGCTTCGCCTGGGCCGCGTACCAGTGGGCGTCCGACAAGGGGCTCGACGAGGTGCTGCGTGAGGCGGAGATGCCCGCGGGAGACTTCGTGCGCTGGTGCAAGCAGGTCATCGACGTGCTCGGCCAGATAGCCGCGGCCGCGCCTCGCGAGAACAGCACCGTCGCGAAGAACGCCCGCAAGGCGGTCGACGCGCTGCTGCGGGGCGTCGTGGCCTACAGCTCGGTCGGCTGAGACCACGGTCCGGGCCCCACCCGAGGGCGGGGCCCGGACCGCACCCGGCTCACCTCCAGAACCTGTCGGTTTCGTCGATGTCCTCGGTGCACTCGTCGATGTCGGTGACCTTGCCGCCGACGATCGTGAAGAACAGCCCCTGGCGGATCTCGAGGCCGTGGTCGCCCCGGTCGGCACGGGACGTGTGGAAGGACATGACGTGTCCGCGCCCGTCGGCGAGCACCGCGTCCAGCTGGACCTGCATGGTTCCGTTGGTCTCCTCGCCCATGCGGCGGAAGAGGTCGAGAATGGCCTCGCGTCCCTTGTGGTGCCCGGAGAGCGGGTTGTCGCCCGGGAAGTGGTAGACCGCGTCGGCCGTCATCAGGGAGCTCAGCGTCTCCATGTCGCCTTCGCTGAACGCTACGTAACCCTTGCGGACCAGGGCGCAGTCGGGGTGCTCAGACATGGCGAACCACACCTTTCGTGGCAGTTCATCCTGTTTTTTCAATCATCCGCCGGGTCCGAGGGGCTGTCCACGCCCGGCGGATCCGGCCAGCGAGCGGGCCAGTTCGGTGAGCTCGGGCAGTCGCAGGAGCCGGTCGCCCCAGCCCGGCAGCGGCACGTGCAGCGCCTGCGTCCAGCGCGCGGGTACGGCCCCGATGCCGTGGACCGCGCCGGCCAGCGCGCCGGTCACCGCGGCGACCGTGTCCGTGTCGCCGCCGAGGTCGATCGCGGCGGCCGGCGACGCCTCGAACGACGACGTGGTGCGCAGCGCCCACACCGCCGAGCCGAGGCAGGGCCACACGGCGCCGTTGAACTCCGTCGCGAGGTCCGGGTGCCAGTCGGGGGAGAGGACCGCGGCCCAGTGGGCCCGGTGGTCCGGATCGACCTGGGCGAGAGCGCCGGGGACGGCGGCCAGCGGGTCCGCCCCCTCCAGCGCCACGCGGATCAGCTCGTGCAGCACGGCTGTGCCCTCCCAGGCGGCGCGGTCGCCGTGCGTGAGCGCCGCGAGCTCGCGTGCCGCGGCCATCGTCGCCGAGCTGCCCGCCCCGGCGAAGAAGACCGCGGAGGTCGAGGCACGCATCAGACATCCGTTGCCGGCCGCCCGGCCGGTCATCCGGAAATGCAGGGCCGCTGCCGTGTCCCACGGGTCCCCGCCGGTGAGGACCTGCTCGGTCTGGAGCCCGATGTCCTTGGGATCGCCGGCGGCCCACCTCTGGAACCGCGCGAAAATGTCCTGGCCGTTCACCGCGCCGTGCTCGAGCAGCGACTCGCCGACGAGTACGGCCATGTGCGTGTCGTCCGTCGCCTCGCCCGGATCCCAGCCGCCGCCCTCGCACATCTCGCCCGGCCCGTCCCCGAAGTGGGCGCGGTACACGCCCGGTTCACCGAACTCGAAGGGCGCGCCCAGCGCGTCGCCGACGGCCGAACCGACGACGGTGCCGACGGCACGGTCCAGGCGCGAGGGGGAGGGAGGCTGCTCCATCGCGTCAGCATAGGAGCGGCTGTTGCGGACGCGGGCCGTGGGTCAGGGCGCGGCTGACGCCCGGGCGGTGGTACGACTTCCTCGTGTGTGCGCCGTGCGCGTCGCCCGCAGTGCCAGGAAGGCGAGCAGCCCGACCGGAGACAGCAGGACGGTCAGCACCAGCAAGGGGCTCATCACCACGGGGTGGATCTCCAGGCGGCGGCCCTCCCGGTACATCCACTGGCCGATCAGCAGGTCCCATGCGATCACCTGCGCCCAGATCGCGCCCGCGCCGTTCGCCAGGGCCGCGAGGTCGCGGAAGGAGTCGAGGTCGGGGCTGCGTACGGCCGACCAAAGCTCGGGGAAGACGGGGACCGCCAGGGCGAGATACACGAGCAGGACCGGAACGACGGTGAGCGGCGAGGCGGCGACCCGCTCGGTGAGCCGCAGTCCGGGCGCGAGGATCAGCAGCAGCCACATGGGGCTCGCCAGCCAGAAGGAGAGTTCGAAGAGGAAGCCGGTCATGCGACGAGCTCCTTTCCGTCGTGCGCGCTGTCGCTCACTCCGGCAGGAGGGCGGCCTGCCGGGGGTGTCGCGCGGAGGGCGGCCCACGTGCCCGCCGCGGCGGCGGCGACGATCGCGGCGGCGGCGCCGAGCGTCACCCCGTCGGGGTGGATCAGGGGCTGGCCGCGCAGTGCCTGCCACGTCACCAGGGCGAACACGGCCGCGTAGGTCCCGCAGGCGACCAGGACGAGGCGGAGGCGGACGCGTTCGTCGGCGAGGCGGGCGAAACGCGGCGCGAGAGCGACGAGCAGGAACAGGACGAACGGCAGCACCTGCAGGGCGTGCAGTCCCACGAAGTGCGCGATGCGCAGATCGCCGCCGGTGGTCTCCCAGCCCGTCAGCGGCATCGAGGGGCCGCCGTCCGTGACCCCGACGCCGTGGGCGCCGACGACATCGGCGCTGCCCTGCTCCAGCTGTGTCCGCTGCTCCGCAGTGGGCTGCGCCATCACGAAGCCGAGGGCGGCGCCGGTCAGCGCCAGCACCGCGCCGCATCGCATCGTCCAGGCGGACGCGCGGTCCGCGAGCCTCGCGCGGAACAGCAGGGCGGCGATGAGCAGTGTGGCGGCCCACAGGACGACGACCGTCACCGCCATGGTGTCGAACACGGCCTTGTCGAAAGACGTTTCGTGGTTGAAGTGGCTGCGCCTGCCGCGCGCGGCCTGGCCGGTGATCAGGACCATCTCGATCGCGCTGGTCACTGCCACGACGGTGCCGCCCCACCAGCCGGCTCGCCGGAAGCGGGGCAGCAGGGACAGCATCCAGGCGAGGGACAGCGCGTACGCGACGAACGACACCGAGAACTTGAACGGCTTGAACCAGACCGGCGCGCCGGCGACGACCCGGTCGTCGACGGCAAGGCCGACGGCCGAGACGACGGCGAGCGCGGCCATCGACGCGGCGAACGCGAGCAGCGGCCTGTGCCACGACGTCCATGCGGACATGGAGACCCCCTGTGATTATGGATAGCGGCGCTGTCCGCTATCCGATAGGGAGACTATCTATGATGGGTACGGTGATGGCAAGGGCGGGAAGGTGAACGCGCGGTGCGCATAGGCGAGTTGAGCCGCAGGACCGGGGTGTCGGTCCCCACGATCAAGTACTACGTGCGGGAAGGGCTCCTGCCCGCGGGGGAGTTGACCAGCCCGAACCAGGCGAGCTACGACGACCGGCACGAGCGCAGGCTGCGCCTGATCCGGGCGCTTCTCGACATCGGAGGCCTGTCCGTGGCGGCGATCCGTGAGGTGGTCGCGGCGGTCGACGACCCCGGCAGGTCGGTGCACAAGGTGCTGGGGGAGGCGGCGCACCGGATCACTCCGCGGTACGCGCAGGGCGGTGACGACGCGTCACTCGCCAGGGCACGGGACGAGGTCGGACAGCTCATCGCCCGACGGGGGTGGCAGGTGGACGTCGGCGACCCGGCGGCCACGGCCCTGTGCGAGACGCTGGCGGCACTGGACCGCGTGGGCCACGGTGCGTTCGCGGAGGTTCTCGACGACTACGCCGACGCGGCCGACCGGGTGGCCGACGCGGACCTGGCGTACGTGGCCGGCAGGGCGGGCCTGGACGACCTGGTGGAGGGAGTGGTGGTCGGTACGGTCCTGGGCGACGCGATGCTGGCCTCCCTGCGCCGCCTGGCCCAGACGCATCGCTCGGCGAGGAAGTACGTGGACTAGGCCCTCTCTTTCGGAGCTTGCCGGGCTTGCGTGCCCCTGGCACCGCACCTCTTCCCCGTAGCCCTTCGGGCACGGGTGGGGGTGCCTCCCGTGCCCGAAGGGCCACGGGGGAGCGCCCCCCAGCGTTGTCGTCAGTCGCCGACGCTCCGCGTGGTCTCTCCCCCTTGGGCACTCCCAGCGGTAGCTGGGGGCCTTCGGCTGGGAGGCGCGCCCTCCTCCGCCGTGCGACGCGTCCCCCAGGTCCCTGCGGGCCTGGGGAGACCCCATGTGCCAGACCCGCCCCTACGCCCTGCGGGCGTGGAGGGACACCCACTCACTGATGCGGCCTGATCCAGGACCTGGCCCGGTGCGGCCGCGCCTGCGGCCCCGGGCACCGGGCCAGCGGTGTGCCCTCGAACGCGGCGGGCACACCGGCCGACGGCGCGGTGCTCAGCGGGCCCCGTGCGGGCGGGCTCCGTCGGTAGCCGCCGGGGCTCGCGCCCCGGCGGCTACGCCGCCCGCTCCTGTTCGCGCTCCACCTGGTCGTTCCATTCGCGCTTGATCGCGCGCCACGCCTCGTCCGACTTGCCCAGGCGCCAGTAGCCCGAGATCGACAACTGCTCGCGCGGCACGCCGCGTTCCACGCGCAGCTGGCGGCGCAGTTCCTTCACGCACCCCGCCTCGCCGTGCACGAACGCGCTGACCTCGCCCTCCGGGAAGTCCAGCGCCGCCACCGCGGCCACCAGCGCCTCGCCCGCCGGTCGGTCGCCGCGGTGAAGCCAGGTGATCTCCGCGCCGTCGGGCGCGGAGATCTTCTGTTCGTCCTCCGGGCCGGCCACCTCCACGAAGGCGCGCACCACCGCCCCCGCCGGCATCTGCTCGAGCGCCGCGGCGATCGCCGGGAGCGCGCTCTCGTCGCCTGCCAGCAGGTGCCAGTCGGCCGTGGGCGCGGGGGCGTAACCGCCGCCCGGGCCGAGGAAGCGCACCGTCTCGCCGACGTGGGCGCGCGCCGCCCACGGCCCCGCGATGCCCTCGTCGCCGTGGACGACGAAGTCGATGGTCAGCTCGCGGTGCACCGCGTCCCAGTACCGCACGGTGTACGTGCGGTTGGCCGGCCACTGGTCGCGGGGGAACTCCTCGCGGATCCGCTCCATGTCGAAGGGCTCCGGGTAGCGCACGCCCGCCGCCGGGAAGACGAGCTTGACGTAGTGGTCGGTGTACTCGCCGATCTCAAACGAGGACGACGCGTCGAGACCCAGCACCACCCGCACCATGTGCGGCGTCAGCCGCTCGGTGCGCACGACCTTCGCCTCGTGGACCTTCGGTGCCTTGCGGGCCGGTCGCTCTGCCACGGTGCTCTCCCTGGAAGTGTGCGCATGCTTAGGCTTGCCTAAGCTAACACTTCCGCGTGCGCTCAGCGCTGCAGCGCCGAGACCAGCCGCACCACCGCCCCGCCGAGCCCCCACCGCTGCGCCAGCTCCTCCAGCGCGCCCGGGTCGCGCGGCGCGCTCGGCAGGGACGCGTCGAAATCGGGCAGCGGCACGTCGGAGGCGACCCTGACGACCTTCGGCGCCACGGCGACGTACGCCCGCGCCTCGTCCAGCCGCCTGCGCTGCGAAGGCGTCAGCCCGGACGTGCGGTCGTCGACCGCCGCCATGATCCCGGCCAGGTCGCCGTACGTGTCGAGCAGCTTGGCCGCCGTCTTCTCGCCGATGCCGGGCACGCCCGGCAGCCCGTCGCTCGGGTCGCCGCGCAGCAGGGCGAGGTCGACATAGCCGGGCCCGTCCACGCCGTACTTCTCGCGCAGCCAGGCCTCATCCGTCACCTGGAGCGTCCCGACGCCCTTCACCGGGTAGAGCACGCGCCGCTCACGGGCGTCGTCGACCAACTGGAACAGGTCGCGGTCGCCGGTGACGATGTCGACCGGGCCCACGGCGCGCGCCGTCAGCGTGCCGATCACGTCGTCCGCCTCGTATCCGTCGGCGCCGACGCGGGCGATGCCGACAGCCGCCAGCACCTCCTGGATCACCGGCACCTGGGGATCGAGCGTGTCCGGCGTCTCCTCGACGTCCGGGCCCGTCTCCTGCTCCTCGGCCACCCGGTGCGCCTTGTACGACGGGATGAGGTCGACCCGCCACTGCGGCCGCCAGTCGTTGTCCCAGCAGGCGACCAGGTCGTCCGGGCGGTGGTCCTGCACGAGCCGCGCGATGAAGTCCATCAGCCCGCGCACCGCGTTGACCGGGGTGCCGTCGGGTGCCCGGACCGAGTCGGGGACCCCGTAGTAGGCGCGGAAGTACAGGGAAGCGGTGTCGAGGAGCATCAGGCGTCGCGTCACACCGAAGATGATGCCGTACCCCGCTGACAGGGGCCCGACGCGCCCGCAAGACCCCCCGCCGTGACATGGCTCACCTCGGCGTTTGCTCTTTTCGGGCCGGGGCAGGCGCGGAACCGGAGCGAATCCCGTCGTAATTTCAACCATTGCACCGGGCAAGCGGGCGGATCCCGCCGAGCTCCACGGCCTGCTCCGGGGGGTGGCGGGCCGTTCCCGGTTCTACGCGTGAGGTGTATGTGTCCAGGCTGCAGGCCGAGCACTTGTACAAAGTGTTCGGCAGACGACCCGACGAAGCGGTGACCCGGCTCGAGAGCGGCGCCGACCGAGGCGAGCTGCGCGCAGACGGAACGACCGCGGCGGTCATCGACGCCTCGTTCACCGTCGAGCCCGGTCAGATCTTCGTCGTCATGGGTCTGTCGGGATCAGGCAAGTCCACCTTGCTGCGCATGCTCAACGGACTGCTGGAGCCCACCGCCGGACGTGTGCTCTTCGACGGTCAGGACCTGACCGCGCTCAGCTCCCGCGACCTGCGCGCCGTGCGCTCCACACGGATCAGCATGGTGTTCCAGCACTTCGCGCTCTTCCCGCACCGCAGCGTGCTGGAGAACGCCGCCTACGGCCTCGAGGTGCAGGGCGTCCCCGGCGCCGAACGCGCCGAGCGGGCCGCCGAGGCACTGGAGCTCGTCGGCCTGGCCGGCTGGGAGGACTCCTGGCCCGACGAGCTCTCCGGCGGCATGCAGCAGCGCGTGGGCCTCGCCCGCGCCCTGGCCACCGACGCCGATCTGCTGCTCATGGACGAGTCGTTCAGCGCGCTCGACCCGCTGATCCGCCGCGACATGCAGGACCAGCTGCTGGAGCTGCAGAAGCGCTTGAAGAAGACCATCGTCTTCATCACCCACGACCTCAACGAGGCCATGCGCCTCGGCGACTCGATCGCGGTGATGCGCGACGGCAGGATCGTCCAGCTCGGCACGGCCGAGGACATCCTCGTCACGCCCGCCAACGACTACGTGGCCTCCTTCACCCAGGACGTCGACCGCTCCCGCGTGCTCACCGCGGGCGCGATCATGGTCGGCGCGGACACCGTCTACGGCACGCTGACGGACAGCGGCGAGGAGATGCGCGACGCGAAGGACGTGCTGGCCGCGGCCCCCGCCACGGTCGGCGCCGACACGCCGATCATCGAGCTGTTCACTCCCTGCTCCACCAGCGGCGTCGCCGTCGCGGTCACGGACGACGACGGCGCGCTCATCGGCGTCGTACCGAGGGCGCGGCTGCTCGCGGCCCTCGGCGAGCCGATGAACCCCGGCACGCCCCCCGGCGTGCCCGCGCAGTCCACGCCCGCTCCCGGGGAGGCGTCCGCCACCGCGAAGACGCCTGCCCCCGCGGACAAGGCGGTGGCCCGTGCCTAGGCTCCACCTCGGCGACTGGGTCGACAGCGGTGTCGACTGGCTCCAGCGCCATCTGTCCTGGCTTTTCGACGCGATCAGCTCCCTCGTCACCGGCATGTACGACGGGATAGACGCGGCCCTGTCCGCGCCCGAGCCCCTGCTCTTCGCCGGCGTCCTCGCTGTGGCCGCCTGGTGGCTGCGCGGTCTGCTCGCCGGTGTGCTCGCGTTCGCCGGCTTCGCCCTGATCGACTCCATCGAGCTGTGGAACGACGCGATGTCGACCCTCTCGCTGGTGCTCGTCGCCACCATCGTGACGCTGGTGATCTCCGTACCGCTGGGCATCTGGGCCTCGCGCTCCAAGGCCGTCAGCGCCGTCACCCGGCCGGTGCTGGACTTCATGCAGACCATGCCGGCGATGGTCTACCTGATCCCCGGCATCATCTTCTTCGGCGTCGGCGTCGTCCCCGGCATCATCGCCACCATCGTGTTCGCCCTGCCGCCCGGCGTCCGCATGACCGAGCTCGGCATCCGGCAGGTCGACGGCGAACTCGTCGAGGCGGCCGAGGCGTTCGGCACCACGCGGCGCAACACCCTGCTGCGCGTCCAGCTGCCCCTCGCCCTGCCGACGATCATGGCCGGCATCAACCAGGTCATCATGCTGGGCCTGTCGATGGTGGTCATCGCCGGCATGGTCGGCGGCGGCGGCCTCGGCGGCGCGGTCTACCGCGCCATCGGCAACGTCGACATCGGTCTCGGCTTCGAGGCCGGCATCTCCATCGTCATCCTCGCCATGTACCTGGACCGGATCACCGGCGCGCTCGGCCGCCAGGTCTCGCCGCTCGGCCGCCGCGCGCTCGCCAAGGCGCGCGCCACGGCCGGCGGAGTCAAGATCTGGAGCCACCGCCCCCAGCCCGCCGTGGCCGTCGCGGGCATCGTCGTCCTGGCGCTCGTCGCCGGTGGCCTGGGCATGTTCGGCGGTGCGAAGACGCAGAACACCTCGGACGCGGCGAACGTCGGCCAGGGGAAGAAGATCTCCGTCGGCTACATCCCGTGGGACGAGGGCATCGCCTCCACGTTCCTGTGGAAGGAACTGCTGGAGCAGCGTGGTTTCGAGGTCGAGACCAAGCAGCTGGAGGCCGGTTCGCTCTACACCGGGCTCGCGGGCGGCCAGATCGACTTCCAGACCGACGCCTGGCTCCCGGTCACCCACGCCTCCTACTGGGAGAAGTACCAGGACGAGCTGGAGGACCTGGGCTCCTGGTACGGCCCGACCTCGCTGGAGCTGTCCGTCCCCGCGTACATGAAGGGCATCGACTCCCTGGACGACCTCAAGGGCAGGTCGGGGCAGTTCAAGGGCCGGATCATCGGCATCGAGCCGAGCGCGGGGATGATGGGCCTCCTCAAGGAGAAGGTGCTGAAGGACTACGGCCTTCAGGGCGAGTACGAGGTCGTCGACGGCTCCACGCCCGGCATGCTCGCCGAGCTGAAGCGGGCGTACGACAAGAAGGAGCCCATCGTCACCACCCTGTGGTCGCCGCACTGGGCGTACAGCACCTACGACCTGAAGAAGCTCAAGGACCCCAAGGGGTCCTGGGGCAAGGGCGACGGTGTCCACACGCTCGCGCGCAAGGGCTTCGCCGCGGACAACCCGCAGGTCGGCGCGTGGCTGAAGAACTTCAGCATGACCGAGAAGCAGCTCACGGACCTCGAGGCGAAGATCCAGGAGACCGGCAAGGGCAAGGAGCAGGAAGCCGTCCGGGCCTGGCTGAAGGACAACCCCGGCCTCGCCGAGAAGTGGACCCCCGTCGGCAAGGCGGGCAAGTCCGCAGGCGGCGAGGACGAGCGCGACCGCGCCCTGAACGTGGCCTGGTTCCCCTGGGAGGAGGACATCGCCGCCACCTACCTGTGGAAGGCGGTCCTGGAGGAGCGCGGCTACACGATGAACCTCAAGCAGTTCGAGGTCGGCCCCATGTACACCGCGCTCTCGCGCGGGCAGATCGATGTCCAGTTCGACGGCTGGCTGCCGAGCACCCAGAAGAAGTACTGGGACGAGTACGGCGACAAGCTCACCGACCTCGGCTCCTGGTACGGGCCGACGTCACTGGAGCTCGCCGTCCCGTCGTACGTCGAAGGGGTGGACTCCCTCGACGACCTCAAGGGCCGCGGTGACGAGTTCAAGGGCCGCATCGTCGGCATCGAGCCCGGCACCGAGACCATGAACATCCTCAAGAACAAGGTCCTGCCGGACTACGGAATCGACGAGGAGTTCGAGGTCGTCGACAGCTCCACGCCCGGCATGCTCGCCGAGCTGAAGCGCGCGTACGCGAAGAAGGAGCCCATCGCGGTCATGCTCTGGACCCCGCACTGGGCCTACAACGAGTACGACCTCACCAAGCTCGCCGACCCGAAGAAGTCCTTCGGCGAGGGCGACGAGATCCACACCGTCGCCTCGAAGGACTTCCCCTCGCAGTACCCGCGGCTGACCGAGTGGTTCAAGAACTTCCGACTGGACGAGAAGCAGCTCGCCGGTCTGGAGAACGAGATCCAGAAGCGCGGCACCGGGCACGAGGAGGAAGCGGTGAAGGCCTGGATGGAGAAGAACCCGGGCATCGCCGACCGGATCGCCCCGGAGTAACCGCGCCGCATCCGCCGCCGCACACGCGAAAGGGGTGGGCCCCGCCGAGCCGCACCGCCGCCCGGCAGGGGACCCGCCCCTTTCGGCCGTGACCGCCCTGATCCCGCTACTCCAGCGCTCGATGAGTACGGATGGGCCAATGCTGCGTATGGTGATACAGGACCCAGGGGAGGGGAGCCCGGCCGATGGACGCGAAGGACGCGAAGGACACCAAGGAGAGGGAAGAGCCTCTCCGGGTGGGCGCGGCCGTGCGCAAACGGCGACGGGCACTGCGCCTGACCCTCGCCGCCGTCGCGGCCCGCAGCGGCCTGTCCGTGCCCTTCCTCAGCCAGATCGAGAACGAGCGCGCCCGCCCCAGCATCCGCTCCCTCCAGCGGGTCGCCGACGCCCTCGACACCACGGCGGAGACGCTGCTCGCCGCCTCCGACTCGGCCCGCACCATCGACCTCGTACGCGCCGGGGACAGCACCCATCCCGGCGCCCCGCCGCCGGGAGTGCGCTCCCTGGTGCGCGGCCGCCACCAGCTGCGGGCCACGGAGTACAGCGGCGAGCGGGAGACCGAGGGCGAGTTCCAGCACCGCAACGACGAGCTGATGTACGTGGCCGAGGGGGCCGTCGAGGTGGAGGCCGAGGGCCGCGCCCACCGGCTCGGCCGCGGCGACTCGCTCTTCCTGTCCGGCGGCGTGCGGCACCGCTGGCGGGCCACCAGTGCGGACACCCGCATCCTCGTCGTCGCGGTCGCCGACCACATCGCGGCCACCAACGACCTGCGGGGCTGACCGCGTGCGGGTCGTCTCCCTGGTGCCCTCGCTGACCGAGGCCGTCGCCGCGACCGCGCCCGGACTGCTGGTGGGCGCCACCGACTGGTGCAGCAGGCCCGCCGGCCTCGACGTCGTACGCGTCGGCGGCACCAAGAACCCCGACGTCGTGGCGGTGGCGGCGCTGCGGCCCGACCTGGTGATCGCCAACGAGGAGGAGAACCGGGAGCCCGACCTCGCGGCGCTGCGTGCGGCCGGGATCGAGGTCATGGTCACCGAGGTGCGCGGCATCGACCAGGCGCTGAGCGAGCTGGAGCGCGTCCTCGTCGAGGGGTGCGGCCTCGCCCGGCCCCGCTGGCTCGACGAGGCCCGGCGGGTCTGGTCGTCCGTCGAGCCGGTCGCCGCCGTGCGGGCCGTCGTCCCGATCTGGCGCAGGCCCTGGATGGTGCTCGGCCGCGACACCTTCGCCGGGGACCTGCTCGCCCGGCTCGGGGTCGGCAACGTCTACGCCGGCCACGCCGACCGCTACCCGCGGATCCCGCTCGACGAGCTGCGGGGGAGCGGCGCGGACCTGGTCGTCCTGCCCGACGAGCCCTACGCCTTCGGTCCCGACGACGGTCCCGATGCCTTCCCGTCCCTGCCCGCCGCCCTCGTCGACGGCCGTTCGCTGACCTGGTACGGGCCCTCCCTGGTCGACGCCCCCGGGGTGCTCAGCGCCGCGCTGCGAGCAGCTCTCCGCGCAGCACACCCCGGACGGTGAGGGTGCCGGCCACGGCCCACGCCATCGCGAGGAAGACGTACAGGACGATCGCCAGCCACTCGTAGGCCACCAGTCCCGTGTGACGGGCCAGCGTCTGCGCCCCGGTCACGCACGTGCCGACCGGGAAGGTGAACGCCCACCAGCTCATGGTGAAGGGCAGCCCCGCACGGGCGGCGCGCACCACCATCGCACCGGCGAGCGCCAGCCACAGCAGCGCGAAGCCCATCACCGGCACGCCGTACACGACGGCGAGCGCGCCGAGACCGTGCGCGTACGACGCCTCGATCGCGTCCGGAGCCATGTCCGCCAGCTTGTTCACCGCGGTCGTCGACTGCCCGAGCGGCCCGAGGACCAGGAACAGGGCGGGCGTCAGGGCGAGGGGCAGCGGGCCGTGGTGCACGAGCCGCGCGAAGACGACGGGAAGGATCAGCAGCGTCGCCAGCAGGCTGACACCGAACATGGCGTAGCTCGCCAGCAGGAGCGCCTCCCGCCCCTGGCCGGCGGGCAGATGCGGCACCAGCAGCGGCCCGAAGGACGCGGAGACCATCGGAGCCACGACCGGCAGCAGCCACACGGGCGAGGCACTGCCCGGGGCCACCTTGTGGCGCACGACCATGAGGTACGGCACGGCCACCGCGGCCACCAGGCCCACGGCCGTCCCGACCGCGAACAGCGCCGCCGCCATCGGCAGGGCCGCGTGGCCGGTCAGGCCACGGCCCGCCGTCAGCGCGCCCGCGCCGACCGCCAGCAGCGCCATCGACAGACAGCCGTAGAACGGGGCGACGGCCGGGTCCAGCAGGTGTGCGCGCGCCTGGTCGCCGTGACGGGCCCAGTGCGCGGCACGGGCCGCCAGCAGGACCGTCAGCAGCACGGCCGACAGCGCCCACACGGCGGCGCACACGGTGTGCAGCCCCGGCACGCGTACCGGAAGCGCGTCGCCTGCCGTGCCGACGATCGCGGTTCCCATGACCGCCGCGTACCAGTTCGGACCGAGCTCCCTGACGGACGGCAGCCGTACCGCGAACGGGCGCCGGGATGAGGCGGACAGGCGGCTGCGGGGCTGGGCGACGGTGACCATGGCGTCACCTTGACGCCTGCCCGTACGGCCCGCCAGACACCCTTCCGCTATCACCTCATAAACTGGTCTTATGAGTGACGAGGAGCGTGTGCCGCTCGCCCACCGCGTGCCCGACCTGGGAGCGCTCGAGCTGCTGCTCGCCGTCGCCCGGCACGGCAGCCTGGGGCGTGCCGCCCGCGAGCTGGGCATCACCCAGCCGGCGGCCAGCAGCCGCATCCGTTCCATGGAACGCCAGCTCGGCGTGGCCCTCGTCGACCGCTCACCGCGCGGATCCCGGCTCACCGAGGCGGGGGCGCTCGTGACCGACTGGGCGCGCCGGGTCGTCGAGGCGGCCGAGGCGTTCGACGCGGGGGCGCAGGCGCTGCGGGGGCGTCGTGACTCCCGGCTGAGGGTGGCCGCGAGCATGACGATCGCCGAGTACCTCCTGCCCGGCTGGCTGATCGCGCTGCGCGCCGAGCGTCCCGGCACGGCCGTCTCGCTGCTCGCCGGGAACTCCGCGGCGGTCGCGGACCGACTGCTCGCCGGAGAGGCGGACCTGGGCTTCGTCGAGGGCCTGGCCGTTCCGGAGGGCCTGGACGGAGCGGTCATCGGCCATGACCGTCTGTTCGTGGTCGCCGCGCCGGCCCACGCGTGGGCGCGGCGGCGGCGCGCTGCCCTCACCCCCGAGGAACTGGCCGCCTCCCCGCTCGTCCTGCGCGAACGCGGCTCCGGCACGCGGCAGGTCCTCGACTCCGCGCTGTCCCGGTACGGAGGGCTGGCCGACCCCCTCCTGGAACTGGCCTCGACCACCGCGGTGAAGGCGGCGGCGGTGAGCGGGGCGGGTCCGGCGGTCCTGAGCGAGCTGGCGGTGACGGAGGAGCTGGCGTCGCGCCGTCTGGTGCGCATCCCGGTGGAGGGGGTCCGTCTCGACCGCGACCTGCGAGCGGTGTGGCCCCACGGCCAGCGTCCCGCGGGCCCGGCCCGCGACCTGCTCTCACTGACGAGGGCGCCGCGGTAGGGGCGGCGGGGGGCGTTTTTGCCTACCCGTCCTCCCCCTACGCCTGGCGGCGTGGGAGGCACCCCCCTCCCGTAACCGGGCTCCGCCCGGACCCGGTACCGCGCTTCGCGCGGTGTTCTCAAGCGCCGGACGGGCTGATTTCACGCAGCGAAATCAGCCCCGCCGGCGATTGAGGCGCGGGGGCCCGGGGGCGGAGCCCCCGGTTACGGGAAGGGGCAGGGTGGGGAAACGGCCCCGGGCAGCGTCACCCCGCCGCCGCGTCCACCAGCGCCGTCATCACCCGGACGTCCGTCCCCATCTCCGGATGCCACTGGACCCCCAGCACCCACGCGTCGCCCGGCCTCTCCACCGCCTCCACCGTGCCGTCCTCCGCGTACGCGGACGGGACCAGGCCCTCACCCAGGCGGTCCACCGCCTGGTGGTGGTACGTCGGCACCGGCGCGGCCTCCGGCACGATCGCCGCGTACAGCGTCCCCGGCACCGGCTTCACCGCGTGCTCGCCGAACACGCCCACCGCCCCGTCCGGCCCGATGTGGCCGTCCAGGTGCTGGACCAGCGTCCCGCCGAGCGCCACGTTCAGCAGCTGCATCCCGCGGCAGATGCCCAGCAGCGGTGTCCCGGAAGTCAGCGCGGCACGGATCAGGGCCAGTTCCCAGGTGTCGCGCTCGGTTGCCGGCGGGCCCGTGCGGGGTGAGCGTTCGGCGCCGTACCGCTCCGGTGCGACGTCGGGGCCGCCGGCGACGACCAGGCCGTCGAGCCGGGCGACCACCGACTCGGCGGCCGCCGGGTCGTCGGGCGGGAGCATCGCGGCGAGGCCGCCGGCCGCCTGGACCAGCCGGGGATAGGCGGCCGGCAGCAGCGCGGCGGGCAGGTCCCACACGCCCCACCGGGCGGACGCCTCCAGGTAGGTGCTGACACCGATGAGCGGGGCGGACCCACGCGACACAGGCACTGCGTTCACTTCCGTTCGAGCTCGGCCTCGGCCGCCGCCAGCGCGGCGAACTCCTCCTCGGGCGCCCGCGCCACCAGCCGGTGCCGACTGTAGAACGCGAAGTAGGCGAGGGCCACGGCGTAGACGACGAGCGCCGTGAAGGCCGCGTCCTTGTCCACCAGGAACGTCGCCACCAGCGCGGACAGCGCCAGCACGAAGGCGACGGACGAGGTGACGACACCGCCGGGAGTCCGGTAGGGACGGGGGAGTTCGGGCTCGCGCCGGCGCAGCACGATGTGGGAGAGGGCCATCAGGGCGTAACTGATCGTGGCGCCGAAGACCGCGATGTTCAGCATCCGCGCGCCGTTCCCGGTCCCCGCCGCCAGCGCGAAGCCGATCGCGCCGGGGATCAGGAGCCCCAGGTACGGGGACTTGCGCCGGCTGGTCAGGGACAGGAAGCGCGGCAGGTACCCGGCCCGGGACAGTGCGAAGAGCTGCCGGGAGCCCGCGTAGATCAGGGAGAAGAAGGAGGCGACGAGACCGGCGAGGCCGGCGTAGTTCACGAAGCGGCTGAGCGGGGTCGGGTCGCCGTCCCCCTGGAGGGCCACGACCAGCGGGTTGCCCGCCTCCTGGATGGCCGCCGAGCCGCGCGCGCCGGTCGAGGCGAAGAACGTCAGCACCGCGAGCAGGACCAGGATGCCCATGGAGATCGCCAGCGCACGCGGCATCGAGCGCACCGGGTCCTTGGCCTCCTCCGCCGCGAGCGGAACCCCCTCGACGCCGAGGAAGAACCACATGCCGAACGGGAAGGCGGCCCAGATGCCGAGCAGACCGAACGGCAGCCACGAATTCGCGCCGAAGGCGTCCTTGTCGACCGGGATGTCGTCCAGGCCTCCCGCGTGGAAGTCGGTGAACGCGCCGAGTGCGAAGATCAGCAGAGCGGCGACGGCGATGGCCGTCACGACCAGACTGAAGCGCAGCGCCTCGCCGACGCCCCACAGGTGGATGCCGATGAAGATCGCGAAGCAGGCGAGATAGACCGGCCAGCCGGACTCCAGGCCGAACAGTCCGAGGGATTCCACGTAGTCGCCGATGAAGATCGAGATGGCGGCGGGCGCGAGGATGTACTCGATGAGGATCGCCGTGCCGGTGAGGAAACCGCCCCACGTGCCGAGCGCTCGGCGGGCGAAGCCGTAACCGCCGCCCGCCGTCGGCAGGATCGCGGACAGCTCGGCGAGGGCGAAGACGAGACAGGCGTACATCGCGCCCATCAGCAGGGTGGCGACGGCGAGTCCGCCGAAGCCGCCCTTGGAGAGGCCGATGTTCCAGCCGGAGAAGTCGCCGGATACGACGTACGCGACGCCGAGACCGGTCAGGAGCAGCCAGCCGGCGCTGCCCCTGCGCAGGGTACGGCGGTTCAGATAGGCGTCCCCCTCGGGCTGGGCCGAGGAGGGCGCGGGGGACGGGGGGCGCGAGGTGGTGCCTTCAGCCATGGGTCGCTCCTGGCTCAGGTCGCTCAGGTCAAAGGTTTGTGCGGACACCTTTGCGGCACTCGGGCGGCAGCGCAAGCCCTCTGGGCAAAGCCGAGGTCACGGATCGGTCCTCGGCCGCACCGCCCGACACCCCCGACCGCGCTCCGGCCCGATCTCGGTCATCCCCGTCCGGCGCCCCCCGCATGGCCGGGCCTCGCTCATGCCGCCCGGCGCCGTTCCCCGCCCGTCCCCCTCGCCGTCGTCCCTCAGGACAGGAAGCCGCGCAGCAGAGCCGCCGTCCCCTCGCAGTGCTCCCGCATCACCTCGCGCGCCGCGTCCGCGTCCCCCTCCAGGACCGCCTCGACGAGTGCCGCGTGCTGGTGCTGCGAGTGCTCCAGGTTCCGCACGAGCAGCGGGATGCAGTCGAGCAGATCGTTCAGCGTCGCGCGCACCGCGGCGTACTGCGCGGTCAGGCTGGGCGAGCCCGACAGCTCGGCCAGCGTCAGGTGCAGCAGGGTGTCCTGTCTGCGGTACTCCGCGAGCGGCGCGTCGTGCGTCGCCGCCAGCGCCGTGCGCAGCCGCTCGGCGCCCTCGTCGGTCAGTCCGTGCGTCGCGCACAGCCCGGCCGCGCCCACCTCCAGCACCTCGCGGAAGCGCAGGGTGTCGTCCACGTCCACACCCGCCAGCCGCCGGCGCAGCTCGTCCTCGCCCTGGCTGTCCGGCCGGTGCAGCACGAACGTTCCGCCGTAGCGGCCCCGCCTGCTCTCCACCAGGCCCTGGTCGGTCAGCACCTTGAGCACCTCGCGCAGCGTGACCCGGCTGATCCCCATCCGCTCGGCCAGCTCCCGCTCCGCGGGCAGCCGCTCGCCGCCGGAGACCAGCCCGAGCCGCAACAGCTGGAGGATCTGCTCGAGCGCCTCCTCGAAGCCGTTGCCCGCGCGCACGGGGCGCAGCACGGGGGTGAGCCGGTCGGCCGGCCCGTCCGTCGTCCCGCCTGTCTTCGCCACCTCGCCGTTTCCCCTTCCCAAGCAATGGTCTTCAGCAATACCTTATGACTCCCGGCTGACCCAAGGAGGCGTAACCCCGTGGCAGACCGCACACCACCACTCGCCATCGAGGAGCTGCGCGCCCTCGTCGCGAGCGGCGAGATCGACACAGTCGTCCTGGCCTTCCCCGACATGCAGGGCCGGCTCCAGGGCAAGCGGTTCGCCGCACCCTTCTTCCTCGACGAGGTCGTCGAACACGGCACGGAGGGCTGCAACTACCTCCTGGCCGTCGATGCCGAGATGAACACCGTCGACGGCTACGAGATGTCCTCCTGGGAGCGGGGGTACGGCGACTTCGCCATGCACCCCGATCTCACCACGCTGCGCCGCGTCCCGTGGAACGAGGGCACCGCACTGCTCGTCGCCGACCTCGCGTGGAACGACGGCTCACCCGTCGCCGCCGCGCCGCGCCAGATCCTGCGCCGCCAGCTGGAGCGGCTGGCCGAGCACGGGTTCACCGCGCACGTGGGCACGGAGCTGGAGTTCATCGTCTTCAAGGACACCTATGAACAGGCATGGGACCGCGACTACCGCGGCCTCACCCCGGCCAACCAGTACAACATCGACTACTCCGTCCTCGGAACCGGCCGCATCGAACCCCTGCTGCGCCGGATCCGCAACGAGATGGCGGCGGCCGGACTGACCGTCGAGTCCGCCAAGGGGGAGTGCAACCCCGGCCAGCACGAGATCGCCTTCAAGTACGACGAGGCCCTTGTCACCTGCGACCAGCACGCCGTCTACAAGACCGGCGCCAAGGAGATCGCCGCGCAGGAGGGCGTCTCGCTCACCTTCATGGCCAAGTACAACGAGCGCGAGGGCAACTCCTGCCACATCCACCTCTCGCTCCAGTCCATCGACGAGGCCGGCATCAACGTCATGGCGGGCGACGGGCCGGGCGGCATGTCGCCCGTGATGCGCCATTTCCTCGCGGGCCAGCTCGCCGCCCTGCGTGACTTCTCCCTGCTGTACGCGCCGAACATCAACTCCTACAAGCGCTTCCAGCCCGGCACCTTCGCCCCGACGGCCGTCGCCTGGGGCTACGACAACCGCACCTGCGCGCTCCGCGTCGTCGGCCACGGCCGCTCGATGCGGTTCGAGAACCGGCTGCCCGGCGGCGACGTCAACCCGCACCTGGCCGTCGCCGGTCTCGTCGCGGCCGGCCTCCACGGCATCGAGCAGCGCCTCGAACTGCCCGACGCGTGTGACGGCAACGCCTACACCGCCGACTACGAACACGTTCCGACCACCCTGCGCGAGGCCGCCGAGCTGTGGGAGAACAGCCCCATCGCCAAGGCCGCCTTCGGCGACGAAGTCGTCGCCCACTACCGGAACATGGCGCGCGTCGAACTCGAAGCCTTCGACGCCGCGGTCACCGACTGGGAGCTCCGCCGCTCCTTCGAACGCATGTGAGGCCCTCCTTGACCGCTGAGCACCACGTACTGAACCCCGCCACCGAAGAGGTCGTGCGCATCGTCCCGGCGACCACGGCCGCCGAGGTCGACGCCGCCGTCGCCCGCGCCGCCGCGGCCCAGCGGCGGTGGGCGGCAGCCGCCCCCGCCGACCGGGCGAGGCTGCTGCGCCGCTTCGCCGCGGTCGTCGACGACCACGTCGAGGAGCTGGCGCGGCTCGAAGTCCTCGAAGCCGGGCACACCATCGGCAACGCACGCTGGGAAGCGGGCAACGCCCGCGACCTGTTCGACTACGCGGCCGGGGGAGTGGAGCGCCTGAACGGCCGGCAGATCCCCGTCCCCGGCGGCCTGGACATCACCGTCCTCGAACCGCTCGGTGTCGTCGGCGTCATCGCGCCGTGGAACTTCCCCATGCCGATCGCCGCCTGGGGCACGGCCCCCGCGCTCGCCGCCGGAAACGCCGTACTGCTCAAGCCCGCCGAGACCACCCCGCTCACCGCGCTGCGACTCGCGGAACTCGCGCTGGAGGCGGGCCTTCCCGAGCACCTGTTCCAGGTGCTGCCGGGCGCCGGGGACGTGGCGGGCGACGCCCTGGTCGAGCACCCGGGCGTCGCCAAGATCGTGTTCACCGGGTCGACCCGGGTCGGCAAGCAGATCATGGCCAAGTGCGCCGACCGCGTGAAGCGGGTGACCCTCGAACTCGGCGGCAAGAGCCCCAACATCGTCTTCGCCGACAGCGACCTCGACGCCGCGGTGGCCGCCACCCCGATGTCGTTCCTCGACAACTCGGGCCAGGACTGCTGCGCCCGCACTCGCATCCTCGTGCAGCGCTCCGTGTACGACCGCTTCCTCGGCCTGCTCGCGCCCGCGATCGAGTCCGTGGTCGTCGGCGACCCGTCGGACGAGAAGACCCAGATGGGGCCGCTGATCTCCCGGACCCAGCTGGACCGGGTGCGGTCCTACGTCCCCGACGACGCGAAGGCGATCCGCGGCACCGCCCCCGAGGGGCCGGGGTTCTGGTTCCCGCCGACGGTGCTCACCGACCTCGCACCCGACGCGCCCGCGGCCTGCGAAGAGATCTTCGGGCCCGTGGCCGCCGTGCTCCCGTTCGAGGACGAGGAGGACGCCGTACGCCTCGCCAACGCCACCGAGTACGGGCTGTCCGGTTCGATCTGGACCCGCGACGTAGGCCGTGCGCTGCGCGTCTCACGGGCGGTCCAGGCGGGCAACCTGTCCGTCAACTCCCACTCCAGCGTCCGCTACTGGACGCCGTTCGGGGGCTACAAGCAGTCCGGCCTCGGCCGCGAACTCGGCCCCGACGCCCTCACCGCTTTCACCGAGACCAAGAACGTCTTCATCAGCACGGAGGCCTGAGCACCCATGACCGTTGACACCCCCATCTGCCGCCGCCTCGTGGGCCGCACCGCAGTCATCACCGGCGCCGGCAGCGGCATCGGTCTCGCCGCCGCGCGCCGGCTGGCCGCCGAGGGCGCGAACGTCGTCTGCGGCGACATCGACGAGACCGCCGGCAAGGCGGCGGCCGACGAGGTCGGCGGGACGTTCGTACGCGTCGACGTCACCGACGCCGAGCAGGTCGAGGCGCTGTTCAAGACGGCGTACGACACCTACGGCAGCGTCGACATCGCGTTCAACAACGCGGGCATCTCGCCGCCCGACGACGACTCGATCCTGGAGACGGGCCTGGAGGCGTGGAAGCGCGTCCAGGAGGTCAACCTGACCTCGGTCTACCTGTGCTGCAAGGCGGCCATCCCCTACATGCGGCAGCAGGGGAAGGGCTCGATCATCAACACCGCCTCGTTCGTGGCCCGCATGGGCGCCGCGACCTCGCAGATCTCGTACACCGCGTCCAAGGGCGGCGTGCTCGCCATGTCGCGCGAACTCGGTGTGCAGTTCGCCCGGGAGGGCATCCGGGTGAACGCGCTGTGCCCCGGGCCGGTCAACACCCCGCTGCTCCAGGAGCTGTTCGCCAAGGACCCGGAGCGGGCCGCGCGCCGCCTGGTGCACATTCCGGTCGGGCGGTTCGCGGAGGCGGAGGAGATCGCCGCCGCGGTGGCGTTCCTCGCCAGCGACGACGCGTCGTTCGTCAACGCCACCGACTTCCTGGTCGACGGCGGCATCGCGGGGGCGTACGTCACCCCTGTGTAGTGCCCGCCCGTGCCCCATAGGGTGTGCGCATGAGCATGACGACGCCGCCCGGCTGGTTTCCGGACCCGCAGGTGCCCGGCACCGAACGGTGGTGGGACGGCTCGGCCTGGGCCGCGCACACGCGCGCGGCCCAGGCGCCGTCGGACAGCGGGGCGCAGGCGTACGGGTCCGGGCAGATGCCGGGGCACGGGTCCGGGCAGGCGGCGTACGGACCCGGCCCCGCCGGCCTGTCGCAGGGTCAGGGCGGTGGATTCGGTCCCCCCACCGTGCCCCAGCCCCTCGCGGCCGGCGGCCCGGGCGGTGGCAGGCGCCGGGTCGTGGCGGCGGCCGCCGCGGGCGCCGTGCTCGTCGCCGCGGTCGTCACCGGCGCCGTGCTGCTCTCCGACGACGATTCGGGCACGCCCGGCACCGCGCCGGCCACCACGGCCGCTTCCGTCCCGGCGACCTCGGGCCCGGAGCCGAGCGCGTCGCCCACCGCGACCGCCGGCGAGGACTCCGCACAGCTCGTCGACCAGCTCAACGGCATCACCATGCCCATTCCGGCGGGGTGGGAGAAGTCGAGCAGCGCTCTCGGCTCCGGCACGACGATGTACACCGACGAGACCTACGACTGTCCGGGAGGCGGTTCGTCGATCTGCCGGCACGGCAGGGTGACCTCCCTGACGGCGACCCGGTCCGGCGGTGCCGAGACGCCGAAGACCGTGGCCGAACAGGACATCGAGAAGGCGGCCGAGGAGGCGTACGAGGAGGACGCGCTCGGCACCCGCATCCACGGCGGCATCACGTCGCACACCGTCGTGAAGTCGCAGAACTTCGCCGTCGCGGGGCGTTCCGGGTACCTCGTGCGCTGGCGGGTCGTCACGGGAGCGGGCCCCGGCGGCCATGTGCAGTCGCTCGTCTTCCCGTCCCCCGTGGGCACGGAGGCGCTGGTCGTCGTGCGCTTCTCCTTCGACGCCGGACCGGGCGGACCCCCGCTCGCCGACATGGACAGGATCGCGTCCAGCATCCGCCCGATCGGCGACGCCACCAGCGGCGGCGTCGGCAGCAGCATCGGCCCCGGCTGACGGACCTGCCCGGCGCGTCCGGTGAGCGACGCATGACGGGGACCGGGTCGGGTGCTGCGCCGCGTGCCGCTGATCGGGGATGGTGCGCTGCGGGCGCGTGACGGTGTATCGGGCAGCGCGTGACGATGCATCAGGGAGGGGCTGTCAAGGCGCATGACGGTGCATCGGGGAGGGGCTGTGACGGCCGGGGAGGCGCGTGACGGTGCATTCGAGGAAGGGCTGTGACGGCTGGGCCGGTGCGGGACGGAGTATCGGGCGACCGCGTGACGGTCACTCGGCGAGCGCGCGGTAGAGCGAGGCGACGGAGGGATGCCGGCCCGCGTTCTTCCCCGTCCGGATGGTGAGCCGGCCGGCGATCTCGGAGACCGGCACACCCTGGTCGCGCAGCGCGCGGGCGGCGGCCAGCATCTCGTCGTCGATCACTTTCGGGCGCCCGCCGCCGCGCCGCGGCCGCACGTCGCCGTGCCCCGCGTACTCGACGCGCACGGGCCCCTCGCGGAAGTCCTGCGACGGTTTTTCGCAGAACTCATTCTCATAACCCGTCGTCTCCGCATAGCCCGTGGTGTCCGCCGGGACGGTGTCGCCGAGGGACTCGAGCAGCTCGCGCAGCAGGCCGGCGAGGGTGTCGCGGCCGCTCTCGTCCAGCGCTCCGAGGACCCGGTTCTCGGTGGCCAGATGGTCGGGGAGCACCCGGTCGACGAGCGCCAGGCCCTCGTCCGTGAGGGCGACGTGCACGACGCGCCCGTCCGAGGCGCTGGGCGTGCGGGTGATCAGGCCGCGTGCCTGCAGGCGGTCCAGCCGCTGGGTGATGGCCCCCGAGGTGACCATGGCCGACCGCGTCAGCGCCGCCGGGGTGAGGCGGTGCTCGGGCCCGCTGCGCCGCAGGGTGGCGAGGACGTCGAAGGAGGCCCTGTCCAGTCCGTGGGCGGCGAAGGTCTGCCCGAGCTCCGAGGCGACGAGGCGGGAGAGCCGCGTCAGGCGCCCGATCACCGCCATGGGCGACACGTCGAGGTCGGGGCGCTGGGCTCCCCACTGCCTCACTACGAGATCCACGTGGTCTGCCATGAGAAGAGTCTAGCGAATCTCTTAGTGATGAGTTACTTTGGCTTAGTGCTAAGCAATCAATTGAGAAACGGCCGACTCGGCGTCCTGCTGCTCACCGCGCTGGCTCCGGCCATCTGGGGCACCACCTATCTCGTCACGACCGAGATGCTGCCGCCCGGGCGCCCGTTGCTCGCCGCGGTGATCCGCGCCCTGCCGGCGGGCCTGCTGCTCCTGGCCGTCACCCGGCGGCTGCCGCAGGGCATCTGGTGGTGGCGTGCGCTCGTTCTCGGCGCGCTGAACATAGGCGTGTTCCTCGCGCTCCTCTTCGTCGCGGCCTACCGGCTGCCGGGCGGGGTCGCCGCCACCGTGGGCGCCGTGCAGCCCCTGATCGCCGCAGGACTGTCGGCCGCGATCCTCGGGGACCGGCTCACCCCGCGCACCGCGGTCGCGGGGGTCGCCGGAACAGCCGGCGTGAGCCTGCTCGTCCTGCGGGCCGACGCCCGGCTGGACGCCCTCGGTGTCGCCGCCGCGCTCGGCGGCGCCCTGGTCATGGCCACCGGCGTTGTCCTCGCCAAGCGGTGGACATCACCCGCACCACTGCTCGCCACGACCGGATGGCAGCTCGTCGCCGGCGGACTGCTGCTCCTCCCGGTGGCGCTGCTCGTCGAGGGGCCGCCCCCGGCCGGCCTGACCACGCAGAACGTGCTGGGTTACGCCTACCTGTCACTCATCGGCGCGGCCGTCGCCTACGCGCTCTGGTTCCGGGGAATCCGCGCACTGCCGCCGACCGCGGTCTCCTTCCTCGGGCTCCTCAGCCCCCTCGTCGCGACCGTGCTCGGCCTGATCGTCGCCGGGGAGCGGCTCAACGGCCTCCAGGCCGTCGGCGGCCTCGTCGTCATCGCCGCCCTCATAGCCGCGCAGACGCACAAGCAGCCGGCCTCCCGTACGGCAGCCGTTTCCGCCGCCGCGCCGCACCCCGCCCCGCCCCAGGCCGGGGCCGCCGGCCACGGCGTCATCACCGCGCCCTCCGCCGGTCAGGGGGCACGAAAGCAAGGAGCCCAGCCGTGCGCATGACCGTCTTCGGAGCCGCGGGGAACGTCGGACGAAGGACCGTGACCGAGGCACTCTCACGGGGACACGACGTCACCGCGGTCGTCAGGGACACAGCGCGTGTCGCGGACCTGCCGCACGGGGCCCGGCCCCATGTGGCCGACGCCGCCGACCCGGACGCCGTCGCCCGTGCGAGCGCCGCGCAGGACGTCGTGATCAGTGCGACGAGGCCGGCGCCCGGCCGTGAGCGGGAGCTGGTGGCGACCGCCGAGGCGCTGCTCGCGGGAGTCGCCCGCACCGGCGTACGGCTGCTCCTCGTCGGCGGCGCCGCATCGCTCACGCTCCCCGGCAAGGGGCCGCTCACTCTGAGCGAAGGGCCCGGCTTCCCGGCGGAGTTGCGGCCGATCGCCGACGCCTGTGCCGCGCAGCTCGATGCCTGCCGGGCCTTCGCACCCGACGCGGACTGGACGTATCTGAGCCCGCCCGCCCTGCTCGAGCCGGGCGAGCGCACCGGTGACTACCGGCTGGGCCGCGACGAACTGCTCGTCGACGACGAGGGACGCTCCGCCATATCCATGGAGGACTTCGCCGTGGCCCTGCTGGACGAGGCCGAGCGGCCCCGGCACCGGCGTGCGCGGTTCACCGTGGCGTACTGACCTCCGTCGTGCCGACCGCTACAGGAAGGTGCGGCCCTCACCCCGGTAGGTCGGCGCCGTTCCCGTCACCCGGTCGCCCTCTACCAGGTGCAAGGTGTCGAAGCGCTCGCACAGTTCACCGGCCTTCGCATGGCGGAACCACACCTTGTCCCCGATCAGCAGGTCGTCGGCGGCGTGCCCGATCAGCGGGGTCTGCACCTCGCCCGCCCCCTCCCGGGGGTCGTAGCGCAGGCCCTCCGGGAAATGGGGGACCGGCAGCCGGTCCGGACCCGGCGCACCCGACGCGGGATAACCCCCGCCGAGTGCGGTCACGACCCCCACGCCCGGCCGGCGCACGACGGGCTGTGCGAACAGCGCGGCCGGGCGCCCGCAGAAGGAGGTGTAGTTGTCGAACAGCCGCGGCACATACAGTCCCGAACCGGCCGCGATCTCCGTGACCGCGTCCTCCTCCGCCGTGTGCTGGACGCTCCCCGTCCCGCCGCCGTTGACGAACTCCAGGTCGGGCTCCACGGCCCGCACCGCCCGCACCACGGCTGCCCGCCGGGCGGCGAGCTCCACGCGCGCGGCGCGCTGCATGAGCCGTACGGCCCGCGACCGCAGCGGCGAGCCGTCGACCGAGTCACCCACCCCCGCGATGTGCCCCTCGTACGCCATCAGACCCACCAGCCGGAAACCCGGCCGCCGCGCCACGGACCGGGCCATCTCGGCCATGTGGGCGGGCTCGCGCAGCGGCGACCGCCGGGCGCCGATCCGCACCCGGCCGCCGAGCAGGTGCAGCGCCGTGTCCAGCTCCAGGCAGACCCGGATCTCCTCCTTGCCGCCGCCACGGGACCGGTCGATGAGCTCCAGCTGGGCGAGGTCGTCGACCATCACCGTCACGGCCCCGGCGAGCTTGGCGTCGCCCGCGAGTTCCGCGAAGCCGGACCGGTCCGTGGACGGGTACGCGAGCAGTACGTCGTTGAATCCGGCCCGTGCCAGCCACAGGGACTCGCCGAGTGTGAACGACATGATCCCGGCGAAGCCGTCACGCGCCAGGACGCGCTCCAGCAGGGCCCGGCACCGGACCGACTTGCTCGCCACCCGGATCGGCTTGCCCGCGGCCCGGTGGACGAGGTCGTCGGCGTTGGCATCGAACGCCTCGAGGTCGACGATCGCGACAGGGGCGTCCAGATGCGCGGTGGCCTTGTCGTAGCGGGCCCGGTCTGCGGCACGGGGAGTCATGGCCCGAGCTTGCCAGACCCGATTACCCCGGGGTAGGGGATGTTCTGGGCAGATCCCCCGGACGCCCCTCCGCATGGCGGTCCGGCCCGGCGCAGCCCGTTAGAGTGACATGCACAGTGGCCTGCGCGAGGTGGCGAACAGGCCTGCCCCGAACGGTGATCCGTCGGTGGCACGTGTCGAGCAACGGGGGGCGGAATGAGCACGGAGGCACAACGCCCTGCCGGCGCCCAGCCCCCGCCCCGCTCCCGCATCACCGACGCGATCCTTCCACCCGAACCGCCCACCCCGGCCCCGCCTTCCTCGCTGCCGCCCTCCGCCGCGCCGGAAGCACCCGCTCCGGCACCCGGCGCGACCGCTCCGGCGTCCACGCCGGCTCCGGCCGAGCGGGGGACTGCCGCGCCCTCGCAGGACCGGTCCAGCGGGTCCGGCCCCACGGTGGTGCCCCAACGCACCGCACCTCGCGCGGCGGACACGGCCGCCCAGCCCGGGCCCGCCACGCCCCCGGAGCCCCGTCAGCCCGCGTCCGGCAAGCCCGTCGTACCGTCGCCCGCCGCCGGCACCGCGACGCCGAGTCCCGCCGCGCAGCCGCCCGCCGCCGGGGCCGCGGCCCCGCGCCCCGCGGTTCAGCCGCCCGCCCCACAGTCGCCCTCCGCCCGTGCCGCGGCGCCGCGCCCGGGCACGCCCGCGCCCGGCGCCGACCGTTCCGGCAGCGGCTCCCGTTCCCAGTCCGACCTGCGCACGCGGCAGCCCGCGCCTGCTTCCGCGCCGGCGCCCGCGTCGCGTGCGAGCGTGACCCCGCAGCGGACCACGCCGCCCGCCGCTCGCGATGTCGCAGCCCCCGCGGCGGAAGCGACGCCACAGTCCGCCCGGGCCGTGCCGGCTCCGGACGGGCCGCGGTCGAGTCCGCCCCGGCCTGCCGTGTCCCCTGAGCGATCCACGTCGCCCGCCCCGCCCGCGTCTGCCGCGGGGCCGGTGACCTCGTCGCCCGCATCCGTCCCGGACGGCCCTCGGTCGAGTCAGTCCCGGCCTGCCGTGTCGCCCGAGCGATCCACGTCGCCCGCGACCGACGGTGCTCCCTGGGCCCCGCCCGGGGACGGGAGCATCCCCGAGGTCGAGACCACCACCCGCCTGCGTCCCGCCGCGCCGGCACCGGGACCCCGTCGGGCACCTGCCCCCGCCGCTCAGCCGCCGGTCGTGCCTACCGTGCCGCCCGCGCCGCGGCGGCGGCCCGTCGGACACGTCGACATGACGCCGCGGCCCGGCGCGCCCCGGCCGCCCGTCAACCACTGGGTCCCGCCCGAGGCCCCCGCCGAACTGACCACGCGGCTGCGGCCCGTGCGCACCCGGCACCCCGCGAGGACCGCCGGCGCCGTCGCCTGCGTCGTCCTCGGGCTCGGGCTCATCGGCGGTGCGGTGACCGGCCTGTGGCTCACCGGCGACTCCAGCGCCGACACCGGCGGGCGCGGCAGCTACACGAAGGTGCGCACCATGTGGCACAGCGTCCCCGTGGACAGGCTGTTCCCGCCCACCCTCAAGGGCGACAACGCCGGGCCCGGCGGGGCCGACCGCGTCTGGACGCGGATCGCCGTCGCCCCGGACAGCGGCTGCGCGCCCGCGCTCGACCCGCTGCTCGTCAAGACGCTGGAGCCGGTCGGCTGCGCCCGTGTCGTGCGCGCCACGTACACCGACGCCACCGCGAGCAGCGTCACCACCGTCGGCCTCGTCTTCACCGAGGCCGAGCAGGACGGCATGCTCGCGCTGCACAACCGGTTCGCCACCGAAGGGCTCGGTGAACGCACCGACCTGATGCCCCGCACGCTGCCGGCCAAGGGCACGATCGCGGCCGGATTCGGCGACGAGCAGCGTGCCAGCTGGACCGTCGACGTCGTGACCGACGCGCCCGTCGTCGTCTACGCCGTCTCCGGCTTCGCCGACGGCCGCCCCGTCCCCGACCCGCAGCCCGCCGACGAGGCCAAGGCGGACGGCGCGACGACCGCCCCCGCGCAGTCCGGACTCGGCCACGACGCCGCCGGCATCGCCGACCGCATCGAACGGGGCCTGCGGTCCTCCGTCGGCCGTGCCACGGAGGAGACCGAATGAGCCTCCCCCCGCGCCGCCACCGCCTCGGCGCCGCGGTCGTCGCCGCGGCCTTCGCCGTGCTGCCCGCCGCGACGCCCGCGCACGCCGACGCGATCCGCGCCCAGCAGTGGAGCCTGGACGCCCTCCACACCGCCGAGGCGTGGCAGACGACCAAGGGCGAGGGCGTCACGGTGGCCGTCCTCGACACGGGCGTCGACGACCAGCACCCGGATCTCGCCGGTTCCGTGCTGCCCGGCAAGGACTTCATCGGCTTCGGCGCCCAGCGCGGCGACCGCGCCTGGGCCCGTCACGGCACCGCGATGGCGGGCATCATCGCCGCCCACGGACACGGCTTCGGCCAGGAGGCCGGCGTGATGGGCATCGCCCCTGAGGCGAAGATCCTGCCCGTCCGCGTCATCCTCGAAGGCGGCGACAAGGCGCGTGACCGGGCCCGCAAGTCACGTGGCACGGCCCTCGCCCAGGGCATCCGCTGGGCGGCGGACCACGGTGCCGACGTCATCAACCTCTCGCTCGGAGACGACAGCGAGTCCGCCCACCCCGAGGCGGGTGAGGACGCCGCCGTCCAGTACGCCCTCTCCAAGGGCGCCGTCGTCGTCGCCTCCGCGGGCAACGGCGGCGAGAAGGGCGACCACATCTCCTACCCCGCCGCCTACCCGGGCGTGATCGCGGTGACGGCGGTCAACCGTTTCGGGACGCACGCCTCCTTCTCCACGCGCCGCTGGTACGCCACGGTCAGCGCCCCCGGCGTCGACATCGTGCTCGCCGACCCGGACCGGAAGTACTACCAGGGCTGGGGGACCAGCGCTGCCGCGGCCTTCGTCTCGGGTGCCGTCGCCCTCGTCCGGTCTGCCCACCCGGACCTCACCCCGGCCCAGATCAAGAAGCTCCTGCGGGACACGGCCCGCAACGCACCCAAGGGCGGCCGCGACGACTCCCGTGGCTACGGCTTCGTCGATCCGGCAGCGGCGATCGCCGAAGGTGCCCGGCTGCGGCCCGGCGACCCGACGACGGCCGTGTCCGGCTACGACAAGCGGTACTTCGGCCGGGGCCCCGGCCCGGAGGAGGGCGGCATGGAACCGGCGGGCTGGCTCGCCCCCGTGGCCGGCGGCCTCGGCGTGCTGACCCTGGCCGCGGCCGTCGTGCTCTTCCGAGGAGGCAGCCGGGGCCGAAGCGGCTCCTTCTGACGGAGCCGAGACCGCCGAGCGACCGGCGCGGACGGCGAGGCTGGGCGCGCCACATCTCCTCGGGCCGCGCCCTCGACCGCGCTATCTCCTCGGGCGTCGCGCCCCCGGCCGCGCTATCTCCTCGGGCGTCGCGCCCCCGGCCGCGGAATCTCCTCGGGCGTCGCGCCCTCGACCGCGACCGCGTGAGCGGTCGGTGAGAAACACCCCGCCGGTGTCGTCGGCCGTGATCGCCGGCACAGGACGAGCCCGCACCGACGGCGGCCCCGACGGTGCCCCCGGCCTCGAGCCGGGTCCGCCGCACCCCGCGGCCCCCGTCCTGGCCAGAGGCGCGCGACGGCGGTCACGCGCAGGACGTTAGGCTCGACGCGTGGCGCTCAAGAACATCCCGGACCCCGGTTTCTCCGACGACGACGGCACCGCCGACCCCGCCCTGGAGGCGGCGCTCGCCGCCTGGGCCGAGGACCGCACGGCCCATCGGCCCGTGCTGGAGGCGCTCAGGAGCGCACGGCTCCTCGTCCCCGTCGTCGCCGTCCTCGGCGAGGTGGAGGAGGACGAGAACGGGCTGCGCCGTGAGAAGACCAGCGACATGGCCGTGCCCACCCTGACGGCCGGCGATCGCCGCGCCCTGCCCGCGTTCACCTCGATCGCCTCGCTCGCCCTGTGGGACCCCGAGGCCCGCCCCGTCGCCGTCCCGCTGCACCAGGCGCTCCAGGCCGCGGCCCACGAGAAGGCCGACACGCTCGTCATCGACCTGGCCGGCCCGGTCCCGTACGAGCTGACGGGACAGGCCCTGCTCGCCCTCGCCGAGGGCCGCACCAGCACCGACCCCCTCGCCGACCCGGCCGTCACCGCTGCCGTGCGCGAGAGGCTGGCCGCCGAGCCCGCCGTCCTGCGCGCGCACCTGGGGCCCGGCCGCGACGCGGACGGCACACTCGCGCTCGTCCTCGCGCCGGACGCGGTCCCGGCCGAGGCGGGGCGCCGTGTCGCCGAGGCGCTGGCGGCCGACGACGTACTGAGGGCCCGCCTGGTGCGGGGCCTCGACCTGGCACTGCTGCCGGCCGGGGCCACCCCTCCGGGCGGGCCCTTCTACGTCAGGACCTAGGTCCGCGGACAGGTCAGCCGTAGACCGGGCCGGTGTACTTCTCGCCCGGACCCTGGCCCGGCTCGTCCGGCACCAGCGACGCCTCGCGGAACGCGAGCTGCAGTGACTTGAGCCCGTCGCGCAGCGGGGCCGCGTGGAAGGAGCTGATCTCGGTCGTGCTCGCGTCGAGCAGACCGGCCAGCGCGTGCACCAGCTTGCGGGCCTCGTCGAGGTCCTTGTGGTCATCGCCGTCCTCGGTCAGACCGAGCTTGACGGCGGCGGCGCTCATCAGGTTGACGGCGACCGTGACGATCACCTCGACCGCGGGGACCTCGGCGATGTCGCGGGTCATGGCGTCGAAGTCGGGGGCCTCCTGGGCGGAGGGCTCTTGGGGGGAGGTCGCGTCACTCATGACGCACACGATATGCCCCGCCGCCGAGGTCAACGCCGCGGCCACCGGTTAGCCGCATCCCCACGGAGCTGCTAGCCTTGTGTGACGACCGGCTGGACACCTGCGTGCCCAGCCCACAAGTGGAGGCTCCGATCTCCCACCTGGCCGCCCTCGCGGGCGGCGGGTCACCGGTCAGGCGGCGCCCATCGTTCCGTACGGACGATGGAAGTCGCCCGATGCGCGCCCCGCGGTCCACCGCGGCGGTGCTCCGGTAGTGATGGAGCAGCCGCCTGTGTCCCGTCCGGGGCATTTTTCGTGTTCCGGCGCGGTTGGTCTGACGAAACAGACGTTACGCGGCTGTCTGCCAGGCGGTCGTGTGGTGCTACTTAGGAGGATCCATCAGCGCCGAGCCCCGCATCAACGACCGGATTCGCGTTCCCGAGGTGCGACTTGTCGGTCCCAGCGGCGAGCAGGTCGGGATTGTTCCGCTTGCCAAGGCCCTGGAGCTTGCGCAGGAGTACGACCTCGACCTGGTCGAGGTCGCGGCGAACGCCCGTCCGCCCGTGTGCAAGCTCATGGACTACGGGAAGTTCAAGTACGAGTCGGCCATGAAGGCCCGTGAGGCGCGCAAGAACCAGGCGCACACGGTCATCAAGGAGATGAAGCTCCGGCCGAAGATCGACCCGCACGACTACGACACCAAGAAGGGTCACGTCGTCCGGTTCCTCAAGCAGGGCGACAAGGTCAAGATCACGATCATGTTCCGTGGTCGTGAGCAGTCCCGCCCCGAACTTGGCTTCCGTCTTCTGCAGCGTCTCGCGGCGGACGTCGAGGACCTCGGCTTCATCGAGTCGAACCCGAAGCAGGACGGCCGGAACATGATCATGGTTCTCGGCCCCCACAAGAAGAAGACCGAGGCCATGGCCGAGGCGCGTGAGGCCCAGGCCGCACGCAAGGCGGAGCGCCAGGGCCCGCAGGACTCCGACGCCTCGGCCGACACATCCTCCGAGGGGTGATCCGCGGGGCCAGCCGGACAGGCGGCCCCCGGTCCCGCCCGGAACCCACAACGAAGATCTGACGCTCCCGCAGTCCGGTGCCCGCACCGGGGGAGCGCCACTGATGAGGAGATACGGCGCGATGCCGAAGAACAAGACGCACAGCGGTTCCAAGAAGCGCTTCAAGATCACCGGCTCCGGCAAGGTGCTCCGTGAGCGCGCCGGCAAGCGCCACCTGCTCGAGCACAAGTCGTCCCGTCTGACGCGCCGCCTCACCGGTAACGCCGAGATGGCCCCGGGCGACGCCGCGAAGATCAAGAAGCTTCTCGGCAAGTGACGTCCTCCGTCCCCGACGCAGGGGACGGGACGCCGGGACCGGGACCTATTCGTTTCCGGGCCGTGTGAATCCACCACGGCCCCGCTACAAGGAGTTAACAAGTGGCACGCGTCAAGCGGGCAGTCAACGCCCACAAGAAGCGCCGGGCGATCCTCGAGCAGGCCAGCGGTTACCGCGGCCAGCGTTCGCGCCTGTACCGCAAGGCCAAGGAGCAGGTCACCCACTCTCTGGTCTACAACTACAACGACCGCAAGAAGCGCAAGGGCGACTTCCGCCAGCTGTGGATCCAGCGCATCAACGCCGCTGCCCGCGCCAACGGCATCACCTACAACCGCTTCATCCAGGGTCTGAAGGCCGCCAACATCGAGGTGGACCGCAAGATCCTGGCCGAGCTCGCGGTCAACGACGCAGGCGCGTTCGCCGCGCTCGTCGAGGTCGCCCAGAAGGCGCTGCCGAGCGACGTCAACGCGCCCAAGGCTGCCTGACGGCGCACCGAGCCGACCGGACCCGCAGGCCTGAGGGCCTGCGGGTCCGGTGTGTTTGACCGTGCCCCGCGACCGATCCCAGCCGACCGAGGAAGAGAGCCCAAGGCGCCCATGCCCACCCCCGAGCTGATCTCCCCGCGTTCCCCGCGGGTCGCCGCCGCCCGGCGGCTCGCCAAGCGGAACTTCCGGGGGAAGGACCGGCTGTTCATCGCCGAGGGGCCGCAGGCCGTCCGTGAGGCCGTCGCCCACCGGGGCCCCGGCGGCGAACCGACCCTCGTCGAGCTGTTCACCACCGTCGAGGCCGCCGAGCGGTACGCCGACATCGTCGGCGCCGCCCGCGCCGCGGGCGCACGCGTGCACCACGCCGCCGACACCGTGCTCGCCGAGGTGTCCCAGACCGTCACTCCGCAGGGGCTCGTCGGGGTGTGCCGTTTCCTGGACTCGCCGTTCGAGGACATCCTCGCCGCCCGGCCCAAGCTGGTCGCCGTCCTCGCCCACGTACGGGACCCCGGCAACGCGGGCACCGTGCTGCGCTGCGCCGACGCCGCGGGCGCCGACGCCGTCGTCCTCACGGACGCCTCCGTCGACCTCTACAACCCCAAGTCCGTACGCGCCTCCGTCGGTTCGCACTTCCACCTGCCGGTCGCCGTGGGCGTTCCGGTGGAGCAGGCCGTCCGGGGCCTGAAGGAGGCCGGCGTGCGTGTACTCGCCGCCGACGGCGCGGGCGACGACGACCTCGACGACGAGCTCGACGCCGGGACCATGGGCGGCCCCACCGCCTGGATCTTCGGCAACGAGGCATGGGGCCTGCCGGAGGAGACCCGCGCCCTCGCCGACGCCGTCGTACGCGTCCCCATCCACGGCAAGGCCGAGAGTCTGAACCTGGCCACCGCCGCGGCCGTATGTCTGTACGCCTCGGCGCGTGCCCAGCGGGCCGGGGCCCGGGGCACCTCCCGCTGAGGGAGTACTCGCTCAGGGGGTCCGCCACGTCACTTTGAGCTAGTAGGGTGACGGGCTCGGGGCCCACTCGGCAGCGGAGAGGTGGGGTACGGGGAGATGACCGTCGGGACCAGCAGGCCGAACCGGACACTGGAGGCCGTCCTGTGCCGCACCGGCGGTCCCGAGGCGTCCGGAGCCGTGTCCGCCGTCGACCCCGACGACCTCCCCGACGGGCTGGTCGTCGCCGACGAGAACGGCCACGTCGTCTGCTTCAACGAGGCCGCGGTGCGCATCACCGCCGTCTCCAAGGCCGACGCCATCGGCGCCCCGCTGGAGAGCGCGCTGCCGCTGGAGGACCTCAAGGGCCGTCGCTGGTGGACGCTGACCGATCCCTACGGCGGCCTGTCCACCCGGGTCGGGCAGCCCGAGCGCAACCTGCTGCTCCCCGGCGGCCGCGAGGTCCTCGTGTCCGCCCGCTACGTGCGCGACGTGCCCACCGGGCCGCTGCGCCGGCTCGTCGTCAGCCTCCGCGGCACCGAGGCCCGGCGCCGCACCGAGCGCAGCCACGCCGAACTGATCGCCACCGTCGCCCACGAGCTGCGCTCCCCGCTGACCTCCGTCAAAGGTTTCACGGCGACCCTGCTCGCCAAGTGGGAGAGGTTCACCGACGACCAGAAGCGGCTGATGCTGGAGACCGTCGACGCCGACGCGGGCCGGGTCACCCGGCTCATCGCCGAGCTCCTCGACATCTCCCGCATCGACTCCGGCCGGCTCGAGGTACGCCGCCAGCCCGTCGACATCGCCGCCGCCGTCGCCCGCCACGTCCAGGCGCACACAGCAGCCGGCCAGGCGCCCGACCGGTTCCTCGTCCGCATCCGGCCCGGGCTGCCGGATCTGTGGGCCGACCCCGACAAGATCGACCAGGTCCTCGCCAACCTGCTGGAAAATGCGGTGCGCCACGGCGAGGGAACGGTCACCATCGAGGTGGCGCCGGCACCGGCGAAGGACGACGAGAAGGGCACGGCGGTCACCGTGAGCGACGAGGGTCCCGGCATCCCCGAGGAGTCGATGGCCCGTGTCTTCACCCGCTTCTGGCGGGGGAGCAAGCGCGGCGGCACCGGGCTGGGCCTCTACATCGTCAAGGGCATCGTCGAGGCGCACGGCGGGACGATCACCGTCGGCCGGGGACCCGGCGGCGGCGCCGAGTTCCGATTTATTCTGCCCGTCGGCACTCCGGCCCACCTCCTGTAGAGGCCGCCGGGCAGCCCACGGGCGCATTCGAATCCCCGCACCCCGTTAGACTCGGCCTTTGGCACCTTTGCGTCCTCGGTCGTCCCTGGTCGACGTGCGGGGTCCCCAGCCAGCCCATTCGGAAGTACGGGAAGAGATGTCCGCACCCAATAAGTCGTACGACCCTGTTGAGGTCGAGGCACTGAAACCGGAAGAGATCGAGCGCATGCGGGACGAGGCGCTCGCCGCCTTCGCCGCCGCCGCCGACCTCGAAGCGCTCGCCCACGCGAAGACCGCGCACACCGGTGGCACCTCGCCGCTCTCCCTCGCCAACCGCGAGATCGGCGCACTGCCGCCGCAGGCCAAGGCCGAGGCCGGCAAGCGCGTGGGCCAGGCCCGCGGCGCCGTCAGCAAGGCGCTGGCCGCTCGCCAGGCCGAGCTGGAGGCCGAGCGCGACGCCCGGGTGCTGGTCGAGGAGTCCGTCGACGTCACGCTGCCCTACGACCGCGTCGCCGCCGGTGCCCGCCACCCGCTCACCACGCTCTCCGAGCGCATCGAGGACGTCTTCGTGGCCATGGGCTACGAGGTGGCCGAAGGTCCCGAGGTCGAGACCGAGTGGCTGAACTTCGACGCGCTCAACATCGCGGCCGACCATCCCGCCCGCGGAGAGCACGACACCTTCTTCGTCGCCGACGCCGACGGCAAGTCGGACTCCGGCGTCGTGCTGCGCACGCACACCTCGCCCGTCCAGGTCCGGTCGATGCTGGACCGCGAGCCGCCGGTCTACGTGATCTGCCCCGGCCGCGTCTACCGCACCGACGAGCTGGACGCCACGCACACCCCGGTGTTCCACCAGGTCGAGCTGCTCGCCGTCGACGAGGGCCTGACCATGGCCGACCTCAAGGGCACGCTCGACCACATGGTCCAGGCGCTGTTCGGCGAGGGCATGAAGACCCGGCTGCGGCCGAACTTCTTCCCGTTCACCGAACCGTCCGCCGAGATGGACATGGTCTGCTACGTGTGCCGCGGCGAGTCCGTCGGCAACCCGGACCGGCCTTGCCGCACCTGCTCCAGCGAGGGCTGGATCGAGCTCGGCGGCTGCGGCATGGTCAACCCGAAGGTGCTCGTCGCCTGCGGTGTCGACCCCCAGAAGTACAGCGGATTCGCCTTCGGGTTCGGCATCGAGCGGATGCTGATGTTCCGCCACAACGTCGAAGACATGCGAGACATGGTCGAGGGTGACGTCCGGTTCACCCGGCCGTTCGGGATGGAGATCTGATGCGGGTCCCGCTTTCTTGGCTGCGGGAGTACGTCGACCTGCCGGCGACGGAGACCGGCCGTGACGTCCAGGCCAAGCTCATCTCCGCCGGCCTCGAGGTCGAGACCGTCGAGCAGCTCGGCGCCGGGCTCAAGGGCCCCCTGGTCGTCGGCCAGGTCCTGACGATCGAGGAGCTCGACGGCTTCAAGAAGCCGATCCGCTTCTGCACTGTCGACGTCGGCCAGGCCAACGGCACGGGTGAGCCGCAGGAGATCGTCTGCGGCGCGCGGAACTTCTCCGTCGGCGACAAGGTCGTCGTCGTGCTCCCCGGCGCGGTGCTGCCCGGCGACTTCGCGATCTCCGCCCGCAAGACGTACGGCAGGACGTCCCACGGGATGATCTGCTCCGGGGACGAACTCGGCATGGGCGACGGGGGAGGCGGCATCATCGTGCTGCCGCCCGAGCACGAGGTCGGAACGGACGCGATCGAGCTCCTCGAGCTCGTCGACGAGGTCCTCGACATTGCCGTCACCCCGGACCGCGGCTACTGCCTGTCGATGCGCGGTGTCGCCCGTGAGGCGGCCATCGCCTACGGGCTGCCACTGCGTGACCCGGCGCTGCTCGACGTGCCCGCGCCCAACTCCTACGGCTACGAGGTGCAAGTCTCCGACCCCGTCGGCTGTGACCGCTTCACCGCGCGCACCGTCGTCGGCCTGGAGCCCGAGGCCCGCTCCCCGATCTGGCTGCAGCGCCGGCTGCAGAAGGCCGGCATGCGCCCGATCTCCCTCGCCGTCGACATCACCAACTACGTGATGCTCGAGCTCGGCCAGCCGCTGCACGCCTACGACCGCTCCCGTGTCGACGGGCCGATCGGGGTGCGCCGCGCCCAGCCCGGCGAGCAGCTCACCACCCTCGACGGTGCCAAGCGCGTCCTCGACGCCGAGGACCTCGTCATCACCGACAACCGTGGCCCCATCGGCCTCGCGGGCGTGATGGGCGGGGCCAACACCGAGATCGCGGACGCTCAGCCCGACCCGGAGACCGGCCGGATCACGGGCACGACCGAGGTCGTGATCGAGGCCGCGCACTTCGACCCGATCGCCGTCGCCCGCACGGCGCGTCGCCACAAGCTGTCCTCCGAGGCGTCCAGGCGCTTCGAGCGGGGCGTCGACCCGGAGGCCGCGGCCGCCGCCGCGCAGCGGACCGTCGACCTGCTGGTGCTGCTCGCGGGCGGCACCGCAGAGGCCGGCGTCACGCAGATCACCGCGGCCGCCGCGCCGCGCACCGTCACGATGCCGGCCGACCACCCCGACCGGGTGGCGGGCGTCGCGTACGGGCGCGAGACCGTGGTGCGCCGCCTCCAGGAGGTCGGCTGCGACGTCCTGGGCCAGGACGAGCTCGTCGTCACCGTCCCGTCGTGGCGCCCCGACCTCGCCCACCCGAACGACCTGGCCGAGGAGGTCATCCGGCTGGAGGGCTACGAGAACCTGCCCTCCACGCTGCCCACGCCGCCGTCCGGCCGCGGTCTCACCGCCCGGCAGCGGCTGCACCGCCGGGTCGGCCGCGCGCTGGCCGGCGCCGGTTACGTCGAGGCGCCGAACTACCCGTTCGTCTCCGAGCAGGTCTTCGACCAGCTCGGCCTCGACGCCGACGACCCGCGGCGCAACGTGGTCACGCTCGTCAACCCGCTGTCCGACGAGGAGCCGGCGCTGCGCACGACGCTGCTGCCCGGACTGCTCGCGACCCTGCGGCGCAACGACGGGCGCGGCAGCCACGACCTCGCGCTCTTCGAGACCGGCCTCGTCTTCCGGCCGACCGGCGACGAGGTCCGCGCGGCCCAGCTGCCCGTCGACCGCCGGCCCACCGACGAGGAGATCGCCTCGCTGAACGCGGCCCTGCCGCGCCAGCCGCGGCGTGCCGCCGTCGTCCTCGCCGGCGCCCGCGAGCAGGCCGGCTGGTGGGGCAAGGGCCGCCCGGCCGACTGGGCCGATGCGATCGAGGCCGCGCGGCTGCTCGGCCGAGAGGCCGGTGTCGAGCTCACCGTGCGCGCGGACCGGCACGCGCCGTGGCACCCCGGCCGCTGCGCCGCGTTCTACACGACGGTCGACGGCGAGGAGATCCTCGTCGGTCACGCCGGTGAGCTGCACCCGCGCGTCCTCAAGGCGCTGCACCTGCCGGCCCGCACCTGCGCGATGGAGATCGAGCTCGACCTCCTGGAGCAGGCGGCCCAGGGTGCCGTCCGGGCCCCGAGGATCTCCACCTTCCCGGTGGCCACGCAGGACGTGGCGCTCGTCGTCGCGGACGACGTGCCGGCGGCGGACGTGGAGGCGGCACTGCGCGAGGGCGCGGGCGAACTGCTGGAGGCGGTCCGGCTGTTCGACGTGTTCACCGGTGAGCAGATCGGCGAGGGCCGCAAGTCGCTGGCGTACGCGCTGCGGTTCCGCGCGCCGGACCGCACCCTGACGGTCGACGAGGCGTCGGCCGCGCGGGACGCGGCGGTGTCGCTCGCGGCCGAGCGCACGGGAGCGGTGCTGCGGGGCGCGTGACGCCTCTTGGAGCCGGGGCCCGGGGGCGCTGCCCCCGGGCCCTTCTGCCTCTCCGCCCGGCCCCGACCCGGTGCCCGACCCGCCCCGCGCACCGACCGCGCGCGGATATCGGCGCAGTCGGGGAAGCCCTGCGCCGGTACCCGGCCGGAACCTCCCGTCGCCTGGGCCTGTGCTGCCTCGCGGTGTCCGGCAGGAGTGGGGCTGCCGCCGCGGCCGGCGCCGTCCGCCCTGCCGCGGAGTGTCGGGCAGATCAGCAGGGCAGACGGCGCGAGGGGGGCCGCCGCACTGTACGAGGGGGAGCCGGCGGCCCGGCCGCCTCTGTGAGAGGCAGTTCAGTCAACCGGCCCCCGATGTGCGGCGGGAGAGCACGCACGGTGCGGAACAGGGCACTTGATTCACACCCCGTGCGAATCGTCCTCTACTAGGCTGAGGCGGACCGAGTCACCGGAGGGGCCCATGCAGCCCAATACCCTGCTCGACGCCCTGCTCGACGAAGCGGGCATCTCCCACGCCGGTCTCGCGGCGCGCGTCAATCAGGCCGGCCGGGCCCGAGGACTGTCGCTGCGCTACGAACACACCGCGGTCGCCCGCTGGTTGAAGGGCCAGCGCCCGCGAGGACAGGTGCCGGATCTGATCTGCGAGGTCTTCGCCGTCCGGCTGCGCCGCGTCGTCACGCTCGACGACATCGGCCTCGGCGTACCGGGCGAGCCCGCCCCGCCGCAGGGGTCGTCGCTGTCCGGCTTCGTGGAGCGCGCCGCGGCCCTGTGGCGCTCCGACGAGCAGCAGCGACCGCACATCGTCGAGGCGCCCGCCGTCACCGGCACGCCGGCCGTGATGCCGGTCTGGGAATGGGAGAACCCTCCCGAGGACTCGGACGTCTCCCGTGCCGGCCAGACGTCCGTGGGCATGGCCGACATAGAGATGCTCAGGGCCGCCCGCGCGCACTACGAGCTGATGTACCGCAAGGCCGGCGGGATCGCGACCCGCTCCCGTGTCGTCGGCTTCCTCAACGCCGAGACCGCCCCGCTGCTGCGCGGCGCGTACAGCGACACCCTCGGCCGCCAACTGCACCGCGCGACCGGCGGACTGGTCGCCGTCGCCGGGATCTGTGCGTACGACTCCGACGCGCACGGTCTGGCCCAGCGCTACTTCCACCAGGCGCTGCGCCTGGCGAAGGCCAGCGGCGACCGGGGACTTGGCGCGTACGTGATCGCGCTGCTGGTCAACCAGTCGCTGTTCATGTCGGACTACCGTCAGGCCGTGGCCTTCGCGGAGGCCGCGCTGCGTGCCGCCGGGCACCAGATCACCCCCGCGCTCGCGGCCGACCTGTACGCGATGCAGGCCAAGGCCTACGCCCACCTCGGCGACGCCGCGAGCGCACTGCGGTGCATCCGCCGGGCCGAGTCGGAGGCGGAGCGTATCCGTCCGGGGCACGAGCCGGACGAGACGGGTTACGTCCAGCCGGGGCTGGTCAACGTCCAGGTGGCCGAAGCCCTGTTGAGCCTGGGAGACCTGGCCGCGGCCCGCGAGCACGCGGCGACCGCGGTGGACACCCCCGCGCACGACCGCGGCCGGGTGCACCGGCTGGCGATGCTCAGCCAGATCGAACTGCGCCAGGGCGAGGCGGACCGCGCGGCGCGGACGGCGGCACGGATGGTGGAGCGGGCCCGGGGGATGGAGTCGCAGCGGCTGAGGGACCGTCTGCGGGACGTGCGGAAGCACCTGGTGACCAGCGGCTGTGCCGATGCCGCGGAGGCGGCCCACCTCATCGACGGAGCGCTGCGCGTTCCCCTCTGAGCCGGGTCCTGCTGCCATGTTGCCATCGACTTGTCGGAAGGTGGCAGAAGCGTGCAGTGGACGAACTTAAGCGAACGAACTGTGTATGAGAACCGTTGGTTCAGGGTCAATCTGGCGGATGTCGCCCTCCCGGACGGCCGTCACCTGGACCACTTCCTGATTCGGCTCCGCCCGGTCGCCGTCGCGACCGCGGTCAACGACGCCAACGAGGTGCTGATGCTCTGGCGGCACCGCTTCATCACCGACAGCTGGGGCTGGGAACTCGCCGCGGGAGTCGTCGAGGACGGTGAGAGCGTCGCCGACGCGGCGGCGCGCGAGATGGAGGAGGAGACCGGCTGGCGTCCCGGCCCCCTCCGGCATCTGCTGACCGTCGAGCCGTCCAACGGCCTCACCGATGCCCGGCACCACCTCTACTGGGCCGAGGACGCCACCTACATCGGCCACCCCGAGGACGACTTCGAGTCGTCGCGCCGGGAGTGGGTGCCGCTCAAGCTGGTGCCCGACATGATCGCCCGTGGTGAGGTCCCGGCCGCCAACATGGCGGCCGGACTGCTGATGCTCCACCACCTGCGCCTGGGCTAGGGCCCCCGGCCGCGGCCTACGGGCTCACCGCCTGCCACACCGCGACCGCCAGCGCCCCCAGTGCGGTGAGCGCCGCCACGGCGGGCAGGGGCCATCGGGCGTGTTCGAGCGCCCCGACGCGCGCGGTCAGATCGGCCAGTTCCCGGTCGATCTGGTCGCCGCGCTGGGCCAGCAGTGCCAGGTGGCCGTCGATACGGGCCAGTCCCACGTCGATGCTGCGGCGCAGTTCGGCGAATTCCTCGACGGCCACTAAGTGATCAGGGTCGGTGGACACGGGTGCTTCTCCTGTTCGGGTAGTCGTACGCGGACCCTTGCTGAGCGGGACCGAGTCAACTCCGCCTTGCAGGAGGGCGGGAGCGTGCGCGCGTGGCATATGCGGGCACGCCCCGCGCGCCCCGTGTGAATCCTTGTTCGAATTCCCCTGTGGTCGCGTCAGGAGTAGGTGTAGAACCCCGAGCCGGACTTCCGGCCGAGCCGGCCCGCGTCGACCATCCGCTGGAGCAGCGGGGGAGCGGCGTACAGGGGCTCCTTGTACTCGGCGTACATCGAGTCGGCGACCGAGGCGACCGTGTCCAGGCCGATCAGGTCCGACAGCTTCAGCGGTCCCATCGGGTGGGCGCAGCCCATCTCCATGCCGTTGTCGATGTCCTCGCGGCTGGCGATGCCCGACTCGAACATCCGGATCGCGGACAGCAGGTACGGGATGAGCAGGGCGTTCACCACGAAGCCGGAGCGGTCCTGCGCCCGGATCGGGTGCTTGTCCAGCACCTGCTGCACCACGGCCTCGGAGCGCTTGATCGTCTCCTCGGAGGTGGTCAGTGCCGGAATCAGTTCGACCAGCTTCTGCACCGGGGCCGGGTTGAAGAAGTGGATGCCGATGACCTGGTCGGGGCGCGAGGTCGCGACGGCCAGCTTCACCAGCGGGATCGAGGAGGTGTTGGAGGCGAGGATCGCGTCCTGCCGGGTCACCACCTGATCGAGTACCTGGAAGATCTCGGTCTTGACCTGCTCGTTCTCGACCACGGCCTCGATGACGAGATCGCGGTCGGCGAACTCCCCGAGGTCCGTCGTGAAGGAGAGGCGCTCCAGGGTGGCGTCGCGCTCCTCCTCGGTGATCTTGCCGCGCTCGGCCGCCTTGGTCAGGGAGTTGTACAGCCGGGTCCGGCCGATCTCCAGCGCCTCGCCCGTGGTCTCGGCCACCTTCACCTCGAGGCCGCTGCGGGCGCACACCTCCGCGATGCCCGCGCCCATCTGGCCGCAGCCCACCACTCCGACGCGTGCAATGTCGGCCATTGAGTCCGTCACCTGATGCCTTTCGCTGGTCCTTCGGTCGGCAGGTCCCCCGTACGGTTCCGGCGCCCGCCGACCCCCCGACGTTACTCCGGATGCGTGGGTCACCGAGCCGCAGGGGCGGGCATGCTCTGCGGGACACGGCAATCGCTACCGTCAGCGACAAGGGTGGACATATGAGACATCTCAGGAGAAGAGGTTTCGTGGTCGCGGCGGCCGGAGCACTGGCCGCGCTCGCGACGACCGGGGAAGCGGCGGCCTCCGCCCGCTTCTCGGAGGGGGCCGGGACGGCAGGGGAAGGGGGTCCGATGGGCAGGGCCGCGTGGGGGAAGCGGGCCACACGGGAGTTCCGCGGGATGTGGGTGGCCACCGTCGGCAACCGCGACTGGCCGTCGGTGCCGGGTCTGAGCGCCGCCGAACAGCGAGCCGAGCTGCTGGCCCACCTCGACACCGCGGTGGAGCGCCGGCTGAACGCGGTGATGCTCCAGGTGCGGCCGACGGCCGACGCGCTGTGGCCGTCGCCGTACGAGCCGTGGAGCCAGTACCTCACCGGTGTCCAGGGGCGTGATCCCGGCTGGGACCCGCTCGGCACCGCGGTGAGGGAGGCGCACCGGCGCGGTCTGGAGCTGCACGCCTGGTTCAACCCGTACCGGGTGGCGGCCCACGCGGACCCCTCCCGGCTGGTGCCCTGCCATCCGGCCAGACAGCACCCGCACTGGATCGTGCCGTACGGCGGGAGGCTGTACTACAACCCGGGCATTCCGGAGGTCCGGGCCTTCGTCGAGGAGGCCGTACTGGACGCCGTCCGCCGCTACGACATCGACGCCGTGCACTTCGACGACTACTTCTACCCGTATCCCGTCGCCGGCCAGTATTTCGACGACGACGCGGCCTGGGCCCGGTACGGCACGGGATACGCGAACAGGGCCGCCTGGCGCCGGGCCAACATCGACCTGCTGGTGCGGGAGACGAGCGAGCGGATCAAGGGTGTGAACAAGCACGTCCGCTTCGGGATCAGCCCCTTCGGCGTGTGGCGCAACGCCTCCACCGACCCGGCAGGTTCCCGCACGACGGCGGGCGTGCAGACGTACGACGACCTCCACGCCGACACCCGCGCCTGGGTCAGGCGGGGCTGGATCGACTACGTCGTCCCGCAGGTCTACTGGCACATGGGCTTCGCCGCCGCCGACTACTCGACGCTCGTGCCCTGGTGGTCCGCCGTCGCCGACGGCACGGGAGTCGACCTGTACATCGGCGAGGCGCTGTACAAGGTGGGAATGGCGGGCCAGCCCTCGGCGTGGCACGACCCCGCGGAACTCTCCCGCCACCTCACGTACGCCTCGCGGTACCCGCAGGTGGGCGGCCACTGCTTCTTCTCGGCGCTGGAAGTGGGGACCGATCCGCTGGGGGCGATGACGAGGGTGGTGGAGGACCACTACCCGACCCGGGTGCGGACGGCGCGCTGAGCCCGGCGCCCGCGCTCCCGGACCGGAACGGTGTGGTCAGGTCTTCTCGTGGTGCTGGACCACGCAGTCGGGCCCGGGCGAAAGCACCGCCTCGTGCCCGTCGTCGAAACGGACGCGGTACGGAGGAGTGCCGTCGGGTCCCAGCACCTTGAGGACTTCGGCGTGCTTGTCGTGCTGCCCCACGGTTCTGCCGTGCACCAGCAGCGTGTCGCCCTCGTTTGCTTGCATCGGGAGTGACCTCCTCGGCAGCGGGTCCCTTTGATGGGTCTTTTCGAGTCTACGGCCGGGGGCATCCCGCGCATCCCCGGCCGTGGACTCAGGTGCGGGCCCGCTGTGTGACCGCGATGCACACGAGGACGCCCACGGCGGCGAGAGGGGCCGCGGGGGAGAGGGTCTCGCCGAGGAGGGCCACCGACCAGACCAGGGTGAGCAGCGGCTGGGCGAGCTGGAGCTGGCTGGCCCTGGCGATGCCGATCTCGGCCATGCCGCGGTACCAGACGTACAGCCCGAGGAAGGTCGATCCGACGGCCACCCAGACCAGCCCGGTCAGGCCCTTGGCGGTGAGGTGCACCGGCTCGACGGAGAGCGCGACGAGGGACCCGGCCAGGCTCAGCGGCAGACACAAGACCAGTGCCCAGCCGATGACGTGCCAGCCGGGCATCACCGAGGCGAGCCTGCCGCCCTCGGTGTAGCCGGCGGCGCAGACCAGCAGGGCACCGAAGAGGTACAGATCGCCCGTGTGCAGGGCACCGCCGCTCTGCTGCACGGTGAAGGCGATCACGATGACGGCTCCGGCGAGCGCGGCGGCCCAGAAGGTGCGCGACGGCCGGCGACCCGTGCGCAGGGCCGCGAAGGCCGCCGTGGTCAGCGGCAGCAGTCCCACGACGACCGCGGCGTGCGAGGTGGTCGAGGTCTGCAGGGCCAGGGTGGTCAGCAGCGGAAAGCCCACGACGACGCCGCCGCCGACGACCGCGAGTCCTGCCCAGTGCCGGCGCTCCGGGACGCGGACGCGCAGTGCCAGCAGGAATCCGCCCGCGACGAGCGCCGCGAGCACACTGCGCACGGCGACCAGGGACCAGGGGCCGAAGCTGTCCAGTCCCCAGACGGTGGAGGGGAACGTCAGGGAGAAGGCGAGGACGCCGAGCGCGGCGAGGACCGTGCCGCCGCTGACCGCTATCGTGGTGATGGGAGTAGCGCTATCCTGTGCTGTCATGCAACAGCGTAGCAGTGTGGTTGACCTGGCGCACTCGCTGAGGCGGGAGCTGGACCGCTACTCACCAGGTGGGAAGCTGCCGTCGAGTCGGGCCCTCGTCGAGCGCTACCGCGTCTCGCCGGTGACCGTCTCCCGCGCCCTCGCCCAGCTCGTCGCCGAAGGACTCGTCGTCACCCGGCCCGGTGCCGGGGCCTTCCGGGCCCACCCGCGCACCGACGTCCCGCCGGCCGCCGACACCTCCTGGCAGGAGGTCACCCTCAGCGCCGACGCCGCCGCCGAGGCGGTGCCGCGCGCCGTCGACGCGTCCGGAGTCCTCGTCACCCTGGCCGTGCCCGCCCCGGGCGTCGTCGAGTTCAACGGCGGGTACCTGCACTCCTCGCTCCAGCCCGAACGGGCCATGGCCGCGGCCCTCGCCCGCGCCGGCCGCCGTCCCGGAGCCTGGAGCAGACCGCCCACCGACGGCCTGCCCGAACTGCGTGAATGGTTCGCCCGCTCGATCGGCGAGACGCTGGGACCGGCGGACGTCCTGGTCACGGCGGGCGGCCAGTCCGCGCTGACCACCGCACTGCGCGCGCTCGCCCCGCCCGGCTCGCCCGTCCTCGTCGAATCGCCCACGTACCCCGGCATGCTGGCCATCGCCCGTGCCGCGGGGCTGCGGCCGGTCCCCGTTCCGGTGGACGCCGACGGCGTGCGGCCCGACCTGCTCGCCGCCGCCTTCCGCGCCACCGTCTCCCGCGTCTTCGTCTGCCAGCCGCTCTTCCAGAACCCGACCGGCGCTGTCCTCGCGTCCGAGCGCCGCCCGGAGGTGCTGCGTGTCGCCCGCGAGGCGGGCGCGTTCGTCGTCGAGGACGACTTCGCCCGGCGACTCGTCCACGAGGACGCGGGCCCGCTGCCCAGGCCGCTCGCGGCCGACGACCACGACGGCGTCGTCGTCCACGTCAGCTCGCTCACCAAGGCCACCTCGCCCAGCCTGCGCGTGGGCATGCTCGCCGCCCGCGGACCCGTGCTCGAACGGCTCCGCGCCATCCACGTCGTCGACACGTTCTTCGTCCCCCGGCCCCTCCAGGAAGCCGCACTCGAACTCGTCGGCGCGCCCGCGTGGAACCGGCACCTGCGCGCCGTGGCCGCCGAGCTGAAGGTCCGCCGCGACACCATGACCACCGCGCTGCGGCTCCACCTGCCGCAGCTCGCCCTGCCACACATCCCCTCGGGCGGCTACCACCTCTGGCTGCGCTTGCCCGACACCGTCGAGGAGAGCGCACTCGTCGCCGCGGCGCTGCGGGCCGACGTCGCGGTGGCCCCCGGCCGCCCGTACTTCTCCGCCGAACCGACCGCCGGCCACATCCGCCTGAGCTTCGCGGGCGTCGCCGGTGTCGGCGAGATCACCGAGGGGGTGCGCAGGCTGCGGGCCGCCTACGGCGAGCTGACGAGGTGACCGGACGTCCCGGAGAGATACTCCGGTGACAGCCCTCGCGCCGCTGTGCGACGCTCCCGCCCATGACCGAGACGATGCATGGCGCGTACACGATTTCCACCGACCCGGCCCGGCTGGACGAGGACCGGATCCACCGCTGGCTCTCCACCGAGGCGTACTGGGCGCTCGGCCGCAGCCGGGAGAAGCAGGACCGGGCCATCGCCGGATCGGTCAACTTCGGTGCGTACGAGACGGTCTCGGGGCAGATGGCCGGCTTCGCACGGGTGGTCACCGACCACGCCACCTTCGCCTGGCTCTGCGACGTCTACGTCGACCGGTCCGCGCGGGGCGAGGGGCTGGGCACCGCACTGGTCACCGCGGTCCGCGACCATTTCGCCGCCCTCGGACTGCGCCGCATCCTGCTCACGACCGACGACGCCCACGGCCTCTACGAGAAGGTGGGCTTCACCAAGCTCGCCGTCCCCGGCAACTGGCTCAACCTGATGTTCGAGTGACACCTTGACCTGCGAGGCTTTGCCCATCACCATCACGCCATGACTGTCCGGGTCACCCTGGTCGCCGCCGCGCGCAGCTCCCCGCTGCTCACCGAGCGGTTCGACGACGACCGGCCGCTCGACCAGGCCGGCTGGCACGAGGTGCAGCTCGCGGCGCACGCGCTCGTGCCGCTGAGCGCCGCCGAGCTGCGCTACTGCTCGCCCACCACCCGCAGCCGGGCGACCGGCGAGGCGCTCGGCTTCGCCCCGCTCGCCCAGCCCGCCCTGCGCGACTGCGACATGGGCCGCTGGCGCGGCTGCACGCTCGCCGAGGTGACCGCGCGCGAGCCCGCCGCGGTCGACGCCTGGCTCGCCGACCCGCGCAGCGCCCCCCACGGCGGCGAACCGCTGCTGGCGTTCATCTCACGGATAGGCGGCTGGCTCGACACCCGGCCCGCGGACGACTGCCGTGCGATCGTGGCCGTGGCCGAGCCTTCCGTGGTGCGGGCGGCCTTTGTGTACGCGCTGCGCGCCCATCCCTCGATGTACTGGAACGTCGATGTCCGCCCGTTGTCGACGGTCACCCTCACCGGACAGCCGGGCCGCTGGCACCTGTGCCTGGAGGCGGCCGCCTGACCGGCGCGGCACGGCTACTTCGCCGTCCCCACCACCCGCTCCGGCGTGATCCGGATGGCCACGCGCACGGCCTCAGGCGGCAGGTCCAGATACTCCTGCCCCGCGCCAGGCCCCTCGTACTCCTCCGCCAGCCGCACCGCCAGTGCGCGTCCCCGGTCCTTGGTGACGGTCGCGGTCCCGCGCACCTCCACGTAGCGCAGCGGGTCCTTGCGGTCGTACACCGTCAGCGAGACGCGCGGGTCGCGGGCGATGTTGCGGTCCTTGCGCCGGCCGGCCTGCGAGGAGATCACCAGTTCGTCTCCCTCGCGGCTCACCCAGACGACCGACGTCTGCGGGCTGCCGTCGGGCAGGACGGTGGCGAGAACAGCCGGATTCGGCTCGTCGAACATCAGGCGGGCTGACTCGCTCAGAGACATCGGCATGGGCCGAGGGTAACCCCCGTGCGGGTCAACGCGGTTGGGAATGGGGCCCGGGCCCCTCACACCGGCCCGAGTTCGCGGAGTCTGCGCTCCAGGTAGGCGGCCTCGGCCGCGTTCCCGGCGCTCGCGATCGCCGCTGCGTAGGCCGACGCCGCCTCGGCGCCGCGGCCGAGCCGCCGCAGCAGATCGGCCCGCACGGCGTGCAGCACGTGGAACCCGCCCAGCGTGGGGGCGAGCGCCTCCACCAGGTCGAGCGCCGGGCCGGGGCCCCGTACCTCGGCCACGGCGACCGCCCGGTTGAGCGCCACCACCGGGCTCGGCGCGATCGCCGTCAACTGGTCGTACAGACGCAGGATCTGGCCCCAGTCCGTGGCGGCCGCGTCCCGCGCGTCACTGTGCACCGCGCTGATCGCCGCCTGGATCTGGTACGGCCCGGGCCTGCCGCGGCGCAGACACCGCCGCACCAGCGCCTGGCCCTCGGCGATCAGGTCCCGGTCCCACAGGCCGCGGTCCTGCTCGGCGAGCACCACCAGTTCGCCGTCCGGTCCGGTGCGTGCGGGCCGTCGGGACTCCGCCAGCAGCATCAGCGCCAACAGGCCCGGCACCTCGGGCTCGTCCGGCATCAGACGGGCCAGCAGCCGGCCCAGTCCCACCGCCTCCGCGCACAGGTCCTCGCGCACCAGCCGGTCGCCCGAGCCCGCGCTGTAGCCCTCGTTGAAGACGAGGTAGACGACCGACAGCACGGCCGGCAGCCGGTCGGGCAGTTCGGCCTCGTCCGGGACGCGGTACGGGATCCGCGCATCGCGGATCTTGCCCTTGGCGCGGACCAGGCGCTGCGCCATGGCCGGCTCGGCCACCAGGAACGCGCGGGCGATCTCCGCGGTGGTGAGCCCCCCGACGAGCCTCAGGGTCAGGGCGACGCGGGCGGCCGGCGCGAGCGCGGGGTGGCAGCAGGTGAAGATCAGCCGCAGCCGGTCGTCCTCCACGGGGGCCTCCTCGAGCGGACGCTGCTGCGCGTGCAGCAGCGCGGCCTGCGCGTGCCGGTCCGCCCGGGACGCCTCCCGCCGCAGGCGGTCGATCGCCCGGTTGCGGCCGGTGGTGATGATCCAGCCCGCCGGGCTGGGCGGCAGCCCGTGCGCGGGCCACCGCTCCAGTGCCGTGGTGAAGGCGTCCTGGACCGCTTCCTCGGCGATGTCGATGTCGCCGAAGACCCGGACGAGGACGGCGACGGCGCGTGCGTACTCCTCGCGGAAGACCCGCTCGACGGCCGCCGCGCCGCCCGCCCCCGCCGGCCCCGTCGTCATCCGCCGCTGCCGTGGGCGAGCGGCCTCACCTCGATCGGGAGCGTGATCGCGCGGGCCAGCTTGCGGCCCCACGCCAGCGCCGCGTCGAGATCGGGTGCCTGGATGACGGTGAAACCGCCCAGGTGCTCCTTGCCCTCGACGTACGGACCGTCGGTGGTGAGCACCTCGCCGTCTTGGAGCGTGAGGACGGTGGCGGTGCTCGGCGGGTGCAGCCCGCCGGAGAACACCCAGGCCCCGGCCTCCCTCAGCTCGGCCTTCACGACCTCGACGTCCCGCATGATCGGGTCCAGGACCTCGGGCGGCGGCGGATCACCGTCGGGCTGGTAGATACTGAGCAGATACTGCTGCATGGTGGCCTCCTCGGTGCCTCGCGGCGTCCTGCCGCGTTCTCACCCTCTACACGAACGGGGCAGGCCCGGGATCGACACGTCCCGCCGGGAATTTCGCGTGTGTGAGACCCCGGCTCCGTCAGGGCCCCTCCCGCGACCTGGTTCATGCCTCCGTCCATGGGAACCCCCTTTGTGATGGAGTGACAACTCCCGGTCCGGTCGATCGCGGGTGTGTCCTTGCGCGTGACTCCACCCTGACAAGCGCATCAGGCGGGGCCCCGTGCGGAGCCCGAGGGAGCCGGTGATTATGGTTCTGTAGAGTTCCGACACTTCTTTGATGCCCGGTACATCTACTCGCGCGAGAGGTCATTGCATAGTTCTGCATCGCTGCGTATAGTCATGCCATCGATGAGGAGGCTTTCGATGACGGTTCGAGCAGCAGTGGCAGGGGCGAGCGGGTACGCGGGCGGAGAGTTGCTCCGACTGCTGCTGGCGCACCCCGAGGTCGAGATCGGCGCCCTCACCGGCAACTCCAACGTGGGCCAGACGCTCGGCGCGCTGCAACCGCATCTGCTGCCGCTCGCCGGCCGGGTGCTCCAGCCGACGACCGCCGACGTCCTCGCCGGTCACGACGTCGTGTTCCTCGCCCTTCCGCACGGCCAGTCCGCCGCCGTCGCCGAGCAGCTCGGGGACGACGTCCTGGTCGTCGACATGGGCGCCGACTTCCGGCTCGCCGACTCCGCCGACTGGGAGGCCTTCTACGGCTCCGAGCACGCCGGGACATGGCCGTACGGCCTCCCCGAACTGCCGGGCGCCCGCGCCGCGCTGGAGGGGTCCAAGCGTGTCGCGGTGCCCGGTTGCTACCCCACGGCCGTCTCGCTCGCGCTGTTCCCGGCGTACGCCGCCGGCCTCGCCGAGCCCGAGGCCGTGATCACCGCCGCCACCGGCACCTCCGGCGCGGGCAAGGCCCTCAAGCCGCACCTGCTCGGCTCCGAGGTGATGGGCTCGATGAGCCCGTACGGTGTGGGCGGCGGCCACCGGCACACCCCGGAGATGATCCAGAACCTGAGCGCGGTGGCGGGGGAGCGCGTCAACGTCTCCTTCACCCCGACGCTCGCACCCATGGCACGGGGCATCCTCGCCACCTGCTCCGCCAAGGCGAAGCCCGGCACGACCGCGGGCGACGTCCGCGCCGCGTACGAGAAGGCGCTGGCGGACGAGCCGTTCGTCCACCTGCTGCCCGAGGGGCAGTGGCCCGCCACCGCCTCGGTGTACGGATCGAACGCCGTCCAGATCCAGGTCGCCTACGACGAGGCGGCCGGGCGCGTCATCGCCATCAGCGCCATCGACAATCTCACCAAGGGCACCGCGGGCGGCGCGGTGCAGAGCATGAACATCGCCCTCGGATTCGCCGAGAGCACGGGTCTTTCCACGATTGGAGTTGCGCCGTGAGCGACGCGCGCGCAGCCGCCGGTCCGCGGATGAGGACGATGCCTGCGCCTCTGCGCTGCGCGGGCGGAGAAGCGAACGGAGAAGCACAGTGAGCGTGACCGCAGCGAAGGGATTCACGGCGGCCGGCATCGCCGCCGGAATCAAGGAGAACGGCAACCCGGACCTGGCCCTCGTGGTCAACAACGGGCCGCGCCGCGCCGCCGCGGGTGTCTTCACCTCCAACCGCGTCAAGGCCGCACCGGTGCTGTGGTCCGAGCAGGTCCTGAAGGGCGGCGAGGTCACCGCCGTGGTCCTCAACTCAGGCGGCGCCAACGCCTGCACCGGCCCGAAGGGCTTCCAGGACACCCACACGACCGCCGAGAAGGCGGCCGACGTCCTCGGCATCGGCGCGGGCGAGGTCGCCGTCGCGTCCACCGGACTCATCGGCGTCCTGCTGCCCATGGACAAGCTGCTGCCCGGCATCGAGCAGGCGGCCGCCCAGCTCAGCGAGCACGGCGGCGAGAAGGCCGCCATCGCCATCAAGACCACCGACACCGTCCACAAGACCGCCGTCGCGCAGGGGGAGGGCTGGACCGTCGGCGGCATGGCCAAGGGCGCGGGCATGCTCGCGCCGGGCCTCGCCACGATGCTCGTCGTCCTCACCACCGACGCGGACCTGGACGCGGCCACCCTCGACAAGGCGCTGCGGGCCGCCACCCGTCAGACGTTCGACCGGGTCGACTCCGACGGATGCATGTCCACCAACGACACCGTGCTGCTGCTCGCCTCCGGCGCGTCCGGCGCGACGCCCGCGTACGAGGAGTTCGCCGAGGCCGTGCGCACGGTCTGCGACGACCTGGCCCGGCAGCTGATCGGCGACGCCGAGGGCGCCTCCAAGGACATCCGCATCGAGGTGATCAACGCGGCGACCGAGGACGACGCCGTCGAGGTCGGCCGCTCCATCGCCCGCAACAACCTCCTCAAGTGCGCCATCCACGGCGAGGACCCGAACTGGGGCCGGGTGCTCTCCGCCATCGGCACCACCAAGGCCGCCTTCGAGCCCGACCAGCTCAACGTCGCCATCAACGGCGTCTGGGTCTGCAAGAACGGCTCCGTCGGCGAGGACCGCGACCTGGTCGACATGCGCTACCGGGAGGTGCGCATCACCGCGGACCTGGCCGCGGGCGCCGAGTCCGCGGTCATCTGGGCCAACGACCTCACCGCCGACTACGTCCACGAGAACAGCGCGTACAGCTCATGAGCACCACGAGGAAGCACACCGCCCTGCCCAAGGCGCAGATCCTCATCGAGGCGCTGCCCTGGCTGACCCGCCACAACGGCAAGACCGTCGTCATCAAGTTCGGCGGCAACGCCATGATCGACGACGAGCTCAAGGCCGCCTTCGCCCAGGACGTCGTCTTCCTGCGGCACGCGGGGCTCAAGCCCGTCGTGGTGCACGGCGGCGGCCCGCAGATCTCCGCCGCGCTCGACCGGCACGGACTGGTCAGCGAGTTCAAGGCCGGCCTGCGGGTCACCACGCCCGAGGCCATGGACGTCGTCCGGATGGTGCTCGCCGGGCAGGTCCAGCGGGAGCTGGTCGGTCTGCTCAACCAGCACGGGCCGCTCGCCGTCGGCCTCACCGGCGAGGACGCCCACACCATCACCGCCACCAAGCACCAGCCGACCATCGACGGGGAACTCGTCGACATCGGCCGGGTCGGCGAGATCACCGACATCGACACCGGGGCCATCGAGGCACTGCTCGCCGACGGACGGATCCCGGTGATCTCCTCGATCGCCCGTTCCGAGGACGACGGACACGTCTACAACGTCAACGCCGACACGGCGGCCGCGGCACTCGCCGCGGCGCTGGGCGCCGAGACGCTGATGGTCCTCACCGACGTCGAGGGCCTGTACGAGGACTGGCCCCACAGCGACGAGGTCATCAGCCGGCTCACCGCCACCCAGCTGGAGAAGCTCCTGCCCGACCTCTCCAGCGGCATGGTCCCCAAGATGGAGGGCTGCCTGCACGCCGTGCGCAACGGGGTCAACACGGCCCGCGTGATCGACGGCCGGGTGCAGCACTCGATCCTGCTGGAGATCTTCACCGACGAGGGCATCGGCACGATGGTCGTGCCGGACGGACAGGGGGACTGACATGACGAACCAGGAGCTCACGCACCGGTGGCAGGGCGTGATGACGGACAACTACGGCACGCCGAAGCTGTCCCTGGTCCGCGGCGAGGGCGCCCGGGTGTGGGACGCCGACGGCACCGAGTACACCGACTTCGTCGGCGGCATCGCGGTCAACGCGCTGGGCCACGCACACCCCGCGATCGTCGAGGCCGTCTCCCGCCAGATCGCCTCGCTCGGTCACGTCTCCAACCTCTTCGTCGCGGAGCCGCCCGTCGCGCTCGCCGAACGGCTCGTCCAGCTCTTCGGCCGGCCCGGCCGGGTCTACTTCGCCAACTCCGGCGCCGAGGCCAACGAGGCCGCCTTCAAGATCGGCCGGCTGACCGGCCGCGGGCACATGGTCGCCACCACCGGCGGGTTCCACGGGCGGACCATGGGCGCCCTCGCCCTCACCGGACAGCCCGCCAAGCAGCAGCCGTTCCTGCCGCTGCCCTCGGACGTCACCCACGTCCCCTACGGTGACGCCGAGGCGCTGCGCGCGGCCGTCACCGAGGACACCGCCCTGGTGATCATCGAGCCGATCCAGGGCGAGAACGGGGTGGTCGTCCCGCCCAAGGGCTACCTGGAGGCCGCGAGGGAGATCACCCGGGCCACCGGCACCCTCCTCGTCCTCGACGAGGTCCAGACCGGCATCGGGCGCACCGGCCACTGGTTCGAGCACCAGGCGCACCAGGGCGTCGAGCCCGACATCGTCACGCTGGCCAAGGGTCTGGGCGGCGGACTGCCCATCGGCGCGACGGTCGTCTTCGGCGAGGCGGCGGACCTGCTGAAGCCCGGTCAGCACGGCACGACGTTCGGCGGGAACCCCGTCGCCTGCGCCGCCGGACTCGCGGTCCTCGACACCCTCGCGGCCGGCGGAGTGCTCGACTCGGTCAAGCGGCTCGGCGAGAAGCTGCGCGACGGGATCGAGGGTCTCGGGCACCCGGTCGTCTCCCACGTCCGCGGCAGCGGCCTGCTGCTGGGTATCGTGCTCACCGGACCGCTCGCACCGAAGGTGCAACAGGCGGCCCAGGATGCCGGATTCCTGGTGAACGCCCCCGCGCCCGATGTCGTACGGCTCATGCCGCCCCTGATCATCGGTGACGCCGAGGTGGACGGGTTCCTCCAGGCGCTCCCGGGCATCCTCGACGCGAGCAACGGGGAAGGACGAGCCGGGGAATGAGACGACGATGACAGAGGCGCGGTACCCCGAAAACGCTGAGCACGGCGGCCCCGCCGTACCGCAGACCCGCACGGCCCGCCACCGCCGGATCGTGGACATCCTCAACCGCCAGCCGGTGCGCTCACAGAGCCAACTGGCCAAGCTCCTCGCGGACAACGGGCTGAGCGTCACGCAGGCGACGCTCTCCCGCGACCTCGACGAGCTGGGCGCGGTGAAGATCCGCAACACGGGCGGCGAGCTGATCTACGCGGTGCCCAGCGAGGGCGGTTTCCGCACTCCGCAGGCACCGCTGGGCGAGTCCGCCAAGGAGGAGCGCATGCGGCGCCTCTCCGGTGAGCTGCTGATCTCCGCGGAGGCGTCGGCGAACCTGGTGGTGCTGCGTACACCGCCGGGGGCGGCCCAGTTCCTGGCCTCGGCCATCGACCAGGCCGAACTGCACGACATCCTCGGCACGATCGCGGGCGACGACACCCTGATGCTGATCAGCCGCGACCCGGCCGGCGGGCAGGCACTCGCGGACCATCTGCTGCGGCTCGCGCAGAAGGAGCGCTGAACCCGTACGGCGCAGCACCCCCTCGCGGCGGTGCCGCGCCGTGCTGTGGCTCAGCCCGTGCTCACCGGGGCAGCGGCGGCAGCGGCAGCGGCAGTCCCGGAAGACCGTCGATGCTGGCCGCGATGTGCTCCTTCTTGGCGAAGTACGCGTCCAGCGAGGCGTCGTCCTCGCGCGCGAACCGCTTCCCGTGCAGGTCGCGGTCCTCGTCGTACGTCATGAACGGCACGGCGTACCCGCAGGTGTCGCGGATCAGTTCGGCCGTCACCACGATGACGGCGCGCAACCCGTGCGGTGACGGATCGATCCCGGGGAAGTGCGCGAGCAGCCCGGCCCAGCGCTCGTCGTCGCGGAAGACCGCCTCGCCGCGCCCGTGCACACGGACGATGTTCGGCGGCCCCTGGAAGGCGCACCACATCAGGGTGATGCGGCCGTTCTCACGGAGGTGGGCGATCGTCTCCGCATTGCTGCCGGCGAAGTCGAGGTAGGCGACGGTCCGTTCGTCGATGACGGCGAACGACCCCTTCAGGCCCTTGGGCGAGAGATTGACCGTGCCGTCCCCCGAGAGCGGCGCGGTCGCGGTGAAGAACACCGGCTGGGCCTCGATGAAGGCACGGAGTCGTCCGTCTATGTGCTCATGCGTCTTTCCCATGGGGGAATTATCGCCGCGCGGTCGTGGCGGCCACCTGGGATTCAGGCTCTGACACCGAGGTGGCCGCGCATCGCGTTCATCACGTGGTCGCTGAACAGATGCGTGCACCGTTCCAGCAGCGCCTCCAACTCCGCCCGCAGACCGCCCTCATCCGCCCGGAGCTCCGCGTACGGCAGCTCGTCGAGCCAGCGGCGCTCCTGCACGGTGGCCGCCGCGTTCCGCCGCACACCGGGGTCGGCGTCGGTCAACAAGAGCACGGCGGCGCGCAGTTGTGTGACACCTCCGTGCGCTTTCAGCAGCCGGAAGGCCGCCCGGCGCGTGTGCGCGGGCAGTTCGGGCGACAGCCGCTCGAAGAGCTCCTCGGCCGGCATCCGGCGCGAGAACGGCAGGAGGGCGCGAGCCGTTTCGCGGGCCACGGCCGCCGACGGGTCGTCGAGCAGCGCGCGTACGTCCTCCTGGGGGACCGCCTGGAGCAGTCGCAGACCGGCGACCGCCTGGGCGCGCACCCCCGCCACGGGGTGCGTGAGGAAACCGCGCAGCACAGCGGCGTCCTCCCGCCTGCCGCACTCGGCGAGCCCGGTCAGGGCCCAGGGCACGAGCGCCGCCGGGTCGGCGCACAGCTCGGTGCAGGCGGCGCGCGGGTCCCCGCCGTTCCCGCTCACGAGCCAGCGGGCGCAGGCGCGCACCAGAGGAGAGCGGTCGGCGAGGTGACGGGCCGCCTCGTGCGCACGGCCCGCCCGCCGCAGCGCGGTCACCCCGGCCGACCGTACGAGCGGCGCATGCGCGCTCAGCAGGATGTCGACGGCCTCGTCGTCCGGTCCCTCGGCTGCCATCGCGGCGAGCGCCGCGTCCGCCCACCACCGCCCCAGGACGGGGTCCAGGTCGTCGGCCGCGTGCCGCGCGAGCTCGCGCACCCCGAGCAGGCCGTGGTCCAGGACGACGCGGGCGGCGAGCCGCCGCGCGGCGGTGTCCCGGCCGAAGCCGCCGAGCTGGGCGAGCGCGAGGTGCGGCGCGGCCCGCAGGGCCTCCTCGAACAGTTCACGGGCCCACACCCCCAGCCCGCGACGGCCGACCCGGAGCACCAGCGGGGTGAGGGTGCGCAGCGCGGCCTCGGGCTCGGCCCGGAGGTGCTCCGCGAGCATCCGGCGGGCCCGCAGCCGTACCGGCTCCACCCAGTCGGCGCACCTGATGACGGTGAGGAGCCAGAAGGCGGGCGTGCGGCCTGCCGTGGCGAGGGCCGCCTGCCGCACCCGTCCGTCCGGGTGGCACAGGGCGGTTTCCGGCTGAGTCCTCAGCCGGTCGGCCAGCTCGCTGTCGTACCGGCCCAGGTCGCGCACCGCGTGGTCGAGGGCCGTCCAGCGGGCCGGGTCCTCGAAGCCGAGGACGTGGCTCGCGGAAAGCCCCCGCATCAGACGGCCGACGGCTTCACGGCCTGCCGCCTCGTCCCCTCGCTTGCCCCAGCCCATCTGTCCTCCCCCCGGTCGACGATGGTGCGGGGACAGCCTAGGGAGGCGGCACAGCGGTGACCAGCGGATATTCCGGCCCGATTGACAAAACATACGAAGCTCTGCATAGTTATGCCCATCAGTGATCGCACCGTAAGGAGAAGCCCGTGACCGAGCGCGTCGTACTCGCCTACTCGGGCGGACTGGACACCTCCGTCGCCATCGGCTGGATCGCGGAGGAGACGGGCGCGGAGGTCGTCGCCGTCGCCGTGGACGTCGGCCAGGGCGGCGAGGACCTGGACGTCATCCGTAAGCGCGCGCTCGCCTGCGGTGCCGTGGAGGCCGAGGTCGCGGACGCCAAGGACGAGTTCGCCGAGGAGTACTGCCTCCCCGCGATCAAGGCCAACGCGCTCTACATGGACCGTTATCCGCTGGTCTCCGCGCTCTCCCGGCCGGCGATCGTCAAGCACCTCGTCGCCGCCGCCAAGAAGCACGGCGCCACCACCGTCGCCCACGGCTGCACCGGCAAGGGCAACGACCAGGTCCGCTTCGAGGCCGGCATCGTCGCCCTCGCACCCGAGCTCACGTGCATCGCCCCGGTCCGCGACTACGCGATGACCCGGGACAGGGCGATCGCCTTCTGCGAGGAGAAGCAGCTCCCGATCGCCACCACCAAGAAGTCGCCGTACTCCATCGACCAGAACGTCTTCGGGCGGGCCGTCGAGACCGGCTTCCTGGAGGACATCTGGAACGCGCCGATCGAGGACATCTACGAGTACACCTCGAACCCGGCGGAGCCGCGGGAGGCCGACGAGGTCGTCATCACCTTCACGGCGGGCGTCCCGGTCGCGATCGACGGCAGGCCCGTCACCGTCCTGCAGGCGATCCAGCAGCTCAACGAGCGGGCCGGCGCCCAGGGCATCGGCCGGATCGACATGGTCGAGGACCGGCTCGTCGGCATCAAGTCCCGCGAGGTCTACGAGGCGCCAGGGGCGATCGCCCTGATCACCGCCCACCAGGAGCTGGAGAACGTGACCGTCGAGCGCGAGCTCGCCCGGTACAAGCGGCAGGTCGAGCAGCGCTGGGGCGAGCTGGTCTACGACGGCCTGTGGTTCTCCCCGCTCAAGCGGGCCCTGGACGGCTTCATCGACGAGGCCAACCAGCACGTCAGCGGCGACATCCGGATGACGCTGCACGGCGGCCGGGCCGTCGTCACCGGCCGGAGGTCCGACGAGTCGCTGTACGACTTCAACCTCGCCACCTACGACTCGGGCGACACGTTCGACCAGTCCAAGGCGCAGGGTTTCATCGAGATCTTCGGCCTGTCGCAGAAGATCGCGGCCCGCCGTCATCTGCGGGCGTAGCCCGACGCGACCTCGCGTGACCCGCACGCGTTGTACAGACCGCCTCCCCGGACAGTCCGGCTGGGCCGGGGTGTCCCCGGGCGAAGCTCCGGGGAGGCCGCACATCACAACCCTCCCAAGGAGCAACAGCTGTGAGCAGCAACAACGGTGACGTCCGGCTCTGGGGCGGCCGCTTCGCCGACGGCCCCGCCGAGGCGCTGGCGAAGCTGTCGGCGTCGGTCCACTTCGACTGGCGCCTCGCGCCGTACGACATCGCCGGTTCCCGCGCTCACGCGCGCGTGCTGCACAAGGCGGGCCTGCTCACCGAGGACGAGCTGACCCGCATGCTCGCCGGGCTGGACCGGCTGGAGGCGGACGTCGCCTCGGGGGAGTTCACCGGCACCATCGCCGACGAGGACGTGCACACCGCACTCGAGCGGGGCCTCCTCGAGCGGCTCGGCCCGGACCTCGGCGGCAAGCTCCGCGCCGGCCGCTCCCGCAACGACCAGGTCGCCACGCTCTTCCGGATGTACCTGCGCGATCACGCCCGGATCATCGGCGGGCTCATCGCCGACCTCCAGGACGCCCTCGTCGGCCTCGCGGAGGCGCACCCGGACGTCGCCATGCCGGGCCGTACGCACCTCCAGCACGCCCAGCCCGTCCTGTTCGCGCACCACGTCCTCGCCCACGTGCAGTCCCTGTCCCGCGACGCGGAGCGGCTGCGCCAGTGGGACACCCGTACCGCCGTCTCCCCCTACGGCTCCGGCGCGCTGGCCGGCTCGTCCCTCGGGCTCGACCCGGAGGCGGTGGCCAGGGACCTGGGCTTCGAGCGCGGTTCGGCGGGCAACTCGATCGACGGAACGGCCTCGCGTGACTTCGTCGCCGAGTTCGCCTTCATCACGGCGATGATCGGTGTGAACCTCTCCCGGATCGCCGAGGAGGTCATCATCTGGAACACGAAGGAGTTCTCCTTCGTGACCCTGCACGACGCCTTCTCGACCGGGTCGTCGATCATGCCGCAGAAGAAGAACCCCGACATCGCGGAGCTCGCCCGCGGCAAGTCCGGACGGCTCATCGGCAACCTCACCGGCCTGCTCGCCACGCTCAAGGCGCTGCCGCTCGCCTACAACCGCGACCTCCAGGAGGACAAGGAGCCGGTCTTCGACTCCTGCGACCAGCTCGAGGTCCTGCTGCCGGCGTTCACCGGGATGATGGCGACGCTGACCGTCAACCGGGAGCGCATGGAGGAACTCGCCCCCGCCGGCTTCTCGCTCGCCACCGACATCGCCGAATGGCTGGTCAAGCAGGGCGTGCCGTTCCGGGTCGCCCACGAGGTCGCCGGTGAGTGCGTCAAGGAGTGCGAGCAGCACGGCATCGAGCTCGACCAGCTGACGGACGACCAGTTCGCGAAGATCTCGCCGCACCTCACGCCCGAGGTCCGCACCGTCCTGAACGTGCCCGGCGCGCTGGCGTCCCGCAGCGGCCGCGGGGGCACGGCCCCGTCCGCGGTCGCCGTCCAGCTCAACGAGGTCAAGGCCGATCTGGTGATACAGCACGCCTGGGCCTCCGCCAAGGCCAAGCAGTAACGGCCCGCGGCACTACAGCGCCGCCGCCCAGTCCGCGAGCGCGTCGAAGTCCGGCCGGGTCAGCCCGATCCGCTCGTCGACGCGCAGCAACAGGGCGGCGGCGAGGTGCTGTTGCTCCACGTATTCGTGGTCGTACGGGGTGATGTCGTCGTCGACCCAGGCGAAGGGCCGACCCGCCGCGTACTCGAGGATGTACTGCGTCTTCCAGAAGGTGCCGCGCGGTGCCCTTCCGTGCATCTGGGGCCAGTCGATGAACGGCAGTTCCGGCAACCCGAGCCGGGGCCCGATCCAGTCGTTCGCCTCGCCCTTCCAGGTCGTCGCCCACACCAGGTCGTACCACCGAGCCAGGGCCAGCAGCTCGGTGCCGTGACCGGGATTGAGCCACACCCGCAGCGGTTTGCCGTCCGTCCAGCCGGTCGGGCGCATCCGGTGCGTGCCGTATCCCTCCGGTCTGCGCTCGGGACGGGCGGCGTACGGATTGAGCGGGCCGTCGACGTCTATCAGCAGCAGGGGTCTCACGGGCAGCCGTCTCCTCGGGAATGTCAGCGGGGCGGTCGGGCGGGGGTGGGCCGGTGGGCGACCACCCTTTGGCGGGGGGCGCAGCGGTGTGAGCAGGAGCGCTGGACGGGACGGCTGCCGACGACGGTGAAGACGTTGCGGGCAGCCGCCGGAGGCGCGGACGCCGCCGGGCGCCGCCGCAACGGTCCCGGATGAGGACGGTCCCGGATGAGGACGGTCGGAGCCGGACACGACGGCGCGAGGCACCCCTCACCCCACGTCTCGGCCCGGGGGTGCATCTCCGTGGTGGGCCTTGCGAAATCAGGTGCAGTGTACCGGCGTTGAGGGCCGGCAGCCGGTTCAGCATGGGGGGGCCGAGGCGTCGAGGTCCTCGGCCGCGAAGACCCCCCGCAGAGCACAGCGGCCTCCCGTATCCGGGCGAGGTCCGTGCCGGACGGCGGGACTGCGCCGCTCCCGCCGTGGTCGCGCGCCGGGCGTGCACGCGCCCCCGGTACCTGCCCCCAGAGGGACGCCCCTGTATTGAATGAGACATGGGTGTCTCACATGGGCTACGCTTGTCTCATGGCCATGGATCGTGAACAGGTACTCCGTACCGCCGCAGCCCTGCTGTCCCGGAAATCGACCGCCACCTTGGACGAGGTCGCCCGGGCCGCCGGTATCGGCCGTGCCACGCTGCACCGCCACTTCGCCGGCCGCGACGCGCTCGTCAGGGCGCTCGAGGCGTTCGGCATCCAGGAGTTCGAGGCCGCGCTCGACCGGGCGCGGCTCGACGAGGGCGACGCGAGCGACGGACTGCGGCGGCTGATCGCCGAGATGGAGCCCGCCGCCGATCTGCTGGCCTTCCTCTACACCGAGAACCAGCTGTTCGAAGGGGACCAGGTCAACGAGGGCTGGTCGCGGCTCGACGCCCGGGTATCGGCGCACTTCCGGCGCGGCCAGGAGCGGGGCGAGTTCCGCATCGACCTTCCGCCCGCATGGCTGACCGAGGCGCTGTACGCGCTCATCGGCTCCTGCGCGTGGGCCGTCATGGACGGCCGCGTCGCCAAGAAGGACTTCCAGGACATGACCGCCGAGCTGCTGCTCGGCGGAGTTCGACGGAGTGTGACATGAGCAGCACCTACCGGCCCACGACCAGGGCGGACGAGACCGTGTACCGCCCCGGGCGGTGGCTGGCGCTCTCCGTTCTGGTGCTGGCCGTCCTGCTGGTGGCGGTCGACGCGACCGTCCTCGGCCTCGCGACCCCGTTCCTGAGCGAGGACCTCGAACCGACCGGCAACCAGCTCCTGTGGATCGGCGACGTCTACTCGTTCGTCATCGCCGGACTCCTCGTCTCGATGGGCAGCCTCGGCGACCGCATCGGGCGCAAGAGGCTCCTGCTCGGCGGCTCGGTCGCGTTCGGCGCCGTGTCCGTGCTCAACGCGTACGCCACCAGCCCCGAGATGATGATCGCCGCACGGGCACTGCTCGGTGTCGCGGGCGCCACCCTGATGCCGTCCACGCTGGCCCTGATCCGTAACATCTTCCACGACCCGAAGGAGCGCAGCCTCGCCGTCGGCATCTGGGGTGCCATGGCCTCGGCCGGTGCCGCCGTCGGACCCGTGGTCGGCGGCTTCCTGCTGGAGCACTTCTGGTGGGGCTCCGTCTTCCTGATCAACCTGCCCGTGATGGCCGTGCTGGTCCTCGTCGGCGTCAGGCTGCTGCCCGAGTCCAGGAACGCGGTGGCCGGTCCGTGGGACCTGGTCAGTGTCGCCCTGTCGCTCGTCGGCATGGTCGGCGTCGTGTACGCGGTCAAGGAGGCGTCGAGCCACGGGCCCGGTCCGGTCGCGGGCGCCGCCGCGGTGATCGGCGTCGCCGCGCTGTACGGGTTCGTACGCCGGCAGCTGACGCTGCCCGCGCCGCTGCTCGACATGCGGCTGTTCCGGAACAGGGGCTTCTCCGGCGCGGTCCTCGCCGACCTGCTGACCATTCTGGGCCTGTCCGGCCTGGTGTTCTTCCTGTCCCAGTTCCTGCAACTGGTGCAGGGCAGGCAGCCGTTCGAGGCCGGACTCGCGGAGCTGCCCGCCGCGATCGGCGCGGTGGCCACCGGACTCGTCGCCGGCACCGTGGCCCGGCGCTTCTCGGTACGGGCGGTGGTCGCGGGCGGTCTCGCCGCCGTCGGGCTGGCGCTCGCCGCGCTGACGTTCGTCGGCCAGTCCACCGGCTATCCGCTGCTGGGCGCGGCACTGCTGGTGGTCGGCGCGGGGGCGGGCTTCTCGTTCACCGTCACGGCCGATGTGATCCTCTCCAGCGTCCCCAAGGAGCAGGCGGGCGCGGCGTCCGCGGTGTCCGAGACCGCCTACGAACTGGGCGCCGCGCTCGGCATCGCGCTGCTCGGCTCCGTCCTGACCGGCGTCTACAGCGGCTTCGCCACCCCGGCCGGAGTGCCGGCGGACACCGCGTCGGCGGCGCACGAGTCCCTGGGCGGCGCGGTGGAGGCGGCCGCCCGCCTGCCCCACGGCGAGGCGGCGGCGCTGCTGGCCGCGGCGCAGGAGGCCTTCGTCGACGGCTTGCGGACGGCGGTGGGCGTGGGTGCGGTGGTCCTGCTGGCGACGTCGGTCGCGGCGTGGTTCCTGCTGCGGGGGCAGAAGCTGGCGTACGGCGTGGAGCACTGACGCACGGGGGCGCCGGGCGGCTGCTTCCGAACCGGGCTCCGCCCGGATCCGGTGCCGCGCTCGCACGATGTCCAAGCGCCGGCGGGGCTGATTTCGCGCAGCGAAATCCAGCCCCGCCGGCGCTTGAGGCGCTGGGGGTTCCCTTGCGCCCGCAGGGCGTACGCGGAGGGCCCGGTCACGGGAGAGGGCGGGGGCGGGAACAGACCCGCAGGCACCCCGCCCACCCGCCCGGCAGGTTTACGCCGCCTTCGCCTTCGTGGCGTACATGTCCACGTACTCCTGGCCCGACAGCCGCATGACCTCCGCCATCACCGAGTCCGTGACCGCCCGCAGGACATAGCGGTCGCGATCCATCCCCTCGTAGCGCGAGAACTCCATCGGCTCGCCGAAGCGGACCGTCACCCGGCCCGGGCGCGGCAGGCCCGCGCCGCCCGGCTGGAGCTTGTCCGTGCCGATCATCGCGAAGGGGACCACCGGCGCGCCCGTCATCAGCGTCAGGCGCGCGATGCCCGTACGGCCCCGGTAGAGGCGGCCGTCGGGGGAGCGGGTGCCCTCGGGGTAGATGCCGAAGACCTTGCCCTCCTCCAGCACCCGGCGGCCCGTCATCAGCGCGGCGACACCGCCGTTGGCGCCGTCACGGTCGACCGGGATCATGCCGACGCCGGTGAAGAACCACGCCATCGCGCGGCCCTTGAGGCCCTTGCCGGTGACGTACTCGTCCTTGCCGATGAAGAACACCGGACGGTCGGTCACCAGGGGCAGCACCATCGAGTCGATGAAGGTGAGGTGGTTCCCGGCGAGGATGACCGGCCCCGTCCCCGGAATGTTCTCGGCGCCTTCCACGCGGGGGCGGAACATCAGACGCAGAAACGGCCCGAGCACTGCCTTGATGAGCGTCAAGCGGGACAACGGGTCCTCCGGTGTCATGGGACGGGACGGTGATGGCCGGCGCAGTCGCTGCTGCGGTGCGTGAGTCTGTGCAGGTGAGGACGATACTCGCGGGTCGTGTCCGCCGCACATCGGGTTCACCGAGGCGATACGCACTGTTGACGCGCGTTTTCACGGTGTTCGCCCAGGGTCTGCCGCGGGTAAGGGGCGGCTGCATACGATCGGGCGACGCTCGACAGGTGCGGGACATCACATGGAGGAACGTTTCATGACACAGGGTGCGAGCAGCGGTCCGGCACGCCGGACGGTTCTGGGAGCCGCCGTTCTGAGTACGGCCGCTCTCGGCGTGGGCGCGGGTGCGGGCACGGCACAGGCCGGTGAGCGCTCCGGCGGCGGCCCGTCGTACAAGGGACTGCCCGTGCCTGCCGTCATCGCGCACCGCGGGGCCAGCGGCTACCGCCCCGAGCACACCCTCGGGGCGTACCAGTTCGCCCTCGACATGGGCGCGCACGTCATCGAGCAGGACCTGGTGCCCACCAAGGACGGTCATCTCGTATGCCGTCACGAGAACGACATCACCGGCACCACGGACGTCGCCCAGCACCCCGAGTTCGCCTCGCGCAGGACCACCAAGTCCGTCGACGGCGTCAGCATCACCGGCTGGTTCACCGAGGACTTCACGCTCGCCGAGCTGAAGACGCTCCGCGCCAAGGAGCGCATACCGGGCACCCGCCAGGAGAACACCCTCTACGACGGCCGCTGGACCGTGCCCACCTTCGAGGAGGTGCTGCGCTGGGCCGAGGACGCGGGCCGCCGTCGCGGCCGCCCGGTGTGGCTGCACGTCGAGACCAAGCACCCCACTTACTTCCGGGGCATCGGGCTCGGCCTGGAGGAGCGCCTGGCCAGGCTGCTGCGGCGCTACGGACGCCACCGCGCGGACTCGCCGACGTTCCTGCAGTCCTTCGAGCCCACCAGCATGGAGCGCATGGCGAAGCTCGTGGGCACGCCGCGCGTGGTCCTGCTGTGGACGCCCGACGACCGTCCGTGGGACTTCCGTGAGTCCGGCGACCCGCGCACCGTCGCCGACCTGGTCACGCCCGAGGGACTCGCCTGGATCGCCGGATTCGCCCAGGGCATCGGCCCGTTGCTCGACCTCGTCATCCCCAAGGACGCGAACGGCCGCCTGACCAGGGCCACGACGCTCGTACGCGACGCGCACGCCAAGGGCCTCGTGGTGCATCCGTACACGATGCGCAACGAGAACAGCTTCCTGCCGGCCGACTTCCGCCGGGGCACCGACCCCAACGCCTACGGGGACGTCTTCGGCGCGTACAAGGCGTATCTGGCGACCGGGATCGACGGCATCTTCACCGACAATCCGGACACGGGCCTCCTGGCGGTGGCGGACTTCACCGCCTGACACGCCTTCAGCCCCTCCTGCCGGCGGGGTCCGGTCACGCCACACCCGGACCCCGCGGACCCGGCCGCCCGTCACGGGCCGCCGGGTCCTTTCCGTCGCCCCGTGCGACCTGCGCACGCGGTTGACGGCCGTCGCCGGTACCCGGCGGCCGCGGCCACAGGCGACGGCCCCGTACGGGTGATGCCGTCCGCTCTGCGAAACCGCCGGTCCGCGGGCCGACGTCAGGCCGGGCATGACCGTTCTCGACGAAACCCCCGCCCATGTCGTCGCCGTCCTCGGCCCGCTGGTCAGCGCCGAGGCCACGGCGGAGGCGCCCGGCACCGCCCTGGAGGCAGGTGACCTCGAACAGGCCGTGTGGGTACGGCTGCTGGAGCGGCTCGACGACGACGGCCCGCCGCCGGACGCCGCCCGCTGGGTCAAGGCGGTGGTCCGTGCCGAGGCCCGCCGCGCCCGCCGTACGGCCGCCCGGGAACTGCCGTACCGTCACGAACCCGCCGACGGCCCGGCCGCCGACGCGTCCAAAGGCCCCGAGCCCGCCGCCCTGCGGTCGGAACGCCGGCGCGTGCTGCGCGCCGCCGTCGCCCGCACCCCCGGGAGCTGCCCCCGGCTGCTGACTGCGATGTTGTCCCCGAAGGACCCCACCTACCGGGAAATCGCAGGGACGTTGGGAATCTCACAGGGGAGTCTGGGGCCGATGCGTTCCCGCTGCCTGGGATGTCTGCGCAGAATGCTCGCGGCAGAGGTTGCGGCTCCTGAACATCGGGGAAAGGAGCGGTAGACAACCGGCGGACAGGTGAGCGGGAGGCATGCGCACATGGGCATGAGCGTGACCATCTCAGCGGCGGGTGAGCACGATGCGGAGCACATCCTCAAACTCCAGTACCTGTGCTACCAGACCGAGGCCGAGCTCTACGGCGACTACGGCATCGAGCCCCTGACCCAGACCCTCGCCGACCTGCGGGACGAGATCTCCCAGGGACACGCGCTGGTCGCCAGGCTCGGCGACGAGGTGGTCGCCTCCGTGCGCGGCCGGGTCGACGAGAGCGGCACGGCCAGGATCGCGAAGCTCATCGTGCATCCGCGGATGCAGCGCCACGGACTCGGCGGCCGGCTGCTCGACGCGATCGAGGCCCGTTTCGCCTCAGACCCGGACACCAAGCGGTTCCAGCTCTTCACCGGCCACCGCAGCGAGAACAACCTGCACCTCTACCGCAGCCGCGGCTACGTACCGGTCTCGACCGAGCAGGTCGGCCCGCGCCTGACCCTGGTCACGCTGGAGAAGGAGCAGACACCGGGCGCGTACGCCGCGAGCGCCTAGGCGAGGGCGCTGTGGCCGCGCGCACGGCGCAGCCACAGCATTCCCGTCACCGGCAGGAGCACCGGGATGAAGAGGTAGCCCATCCCGTACTCGGACCACACCGTCGAGTCGGGGAACGCGGACGGCTCCGCCAGCGTCCAGGTCCCCACGATCAGCACGCCCGCGAGCTCGGCGGCGCAGCACACCAGCGCCGCCCTGCGGGCCGTCTCCCCGCCGCGCACCAGCGTGTACGTGATGAACGCGTACACCGCGGCGGCGACCGCGGACAGCACGTGCGCCAGCGGCGCGCTGCCGAAGTCGGTCAGGATCTGGTAGACGGAGCGCGACACGGCGCCGACGGACATCACCCCGTACAGCCACACCAGCAGCAGCCCCGGACCCCGCACCAGCCTGGTCCGCTCGGTCTCCGTCGTGGGCCCGGCCATCGTCAGCCTCCCCAGATGTCGTGGAGCCGTACTTCCAGGACGGCGAGCACGACGGCGCCGGCCGCCACGGTCGCCGAACCCCAGCGGGTGCGCTCCGCCAGGGACAGGAACCCGGCGGCGGGCACCGCGAGCGCGGAGCCGATCACGTACGCCAGGAAGATGGCCGTGCCCTCGTCCGCCTTCTCGCCCCGCGCCAGCTGCACGACCGCGACGACCAGCTGGGCGAGCGCAAGGACGGAGACCACGGCCATGCCGATGAAGTGCCAGTCCTTGGTCGGCTGATCCCGGTACGCGGCCAGGCCGCACCATGAGGCGAGTGCGAGCGCGGTCACGGCGACCGCGATCGTCAGGGCGTCGAGCATGGGCTCGAGCGTATTACGGCGCGAAGGGCGCACTGCGCGCGACCCCGGCCCGAGGGGCCGGCGACCGGGCCCTGGGGTCGTGAACCATGGAGATCCACGCCGAAGCCCTGTTGTTCGACACGACGGAACCCTCGTCTCCTCGCTGGAGTCGGTCGACCGCTGCTGGACCACGTGGGCGCAGGAGTACGGAATCACGGCGGAGGACTTCGCCCGCGTCGAGCTGCACGGCCGTCCCGCCGCCGAGACAGCCGCCGACCTGCTGCCCGCGGGCCTGGTGCGGGAAGCGGTCGCCCGTATCGAGACCGTGGAGGTCGAGGACGTCGCCGGGTCGGTGGCCGCACTGTCCGGAACGCTCGCCCTCCTCGCGCAGCTGCCGCCCGAGCGGTGGGCCGTCGTCACCTCGGCCACCCGGCGGCTCGCCGAGGCGCGGCTCGGTGAGGTGGGCATCACGCCCAAGACGACCGTCGCCGCCGACGACGTCACCCGCGGCAAGCCGGACCCGGAGCCGTATCTGCTCGCGGCCCGGCGGCCCGGCGGCCCGGCGGCCCGGCGGCCCGGCGGCCCGGCGCCGACCCGGAGCGCTGTGTCGTCTTCGAGGACGCCCCGGCCGGGCTGGCGTCGGGGCGGGCCGCCGGCATGCGCACCGTGGCCTTGACCACAACGCATCGCGCGGACGAGCTGGCCGCCGACGTGGTGGTGGCCGACCTGGCGGCCGTGTCCGTGCAGGTGACGGCCGACGGCGTGACGATCCGGACCGGAGCGTAGGCGTCCACATAGTGTGCCGGTCGTGTCCGCATAGCGGACGCGGCCGAATTCCTCGCGCACGTCTCTGCTTTACTTGCAGCCATGACCACGACGAGCAGCCGCACCCTTGCGACCGAGGCGATCACGACGCCCGGTGCTCGTTGTATGTGTCGAATGTGCGCCTTCTGAGGGTCCCTGACCGCCTCGCGCCCCGAAGCGAGACCGACAGCCGCGCCGCGTCCGATCGTCCCCGCAGCCACGGAGAACACCCCGGACCGAGCCCTGCCCCGCGCGCGCCTCGCCCCCGGCCACCAGCCGAGAAGGCCGTGCCGCGGAGAGCTGTCTGAACCGAATGCCCCGTGCCCGGCGGACACCGCGCCGCGCACTCGACAGTGACGGAAACCCTGTGATCACCACCAAGGGCCTGACCAAGGTCTACTCATCGCGAGGCCGCGAAGTCACCGCTCTGGACGGCGTCGACCTGCATGTCCGCGAGGGCGAGGTCTTCGGCGTCATCGGGCGCAGCGGCGCCGGGAAGTCCTCGCTCATCCGCTGCGTCAACCTGCTCGAACGCCCCACCGCCGGCACGGTGACCGTCGACGGCCAGGACCTCACCGCGCTCGCCGGCCGGGGCCGGCGCGCGTCGAAGGAGCTGCGGGAGGCCCGCAGCCGCATCGGCATGGTCTTCCAGCACTTCAACCTGCTGTCCTCGCGCACCGTCAAGGACAACGTCGAACTGCCGCTGGAGATCCTCGGCGTGTCCGGCGCCGAGCGTTCCCGCAAGGCGCTCGAACTCCTCGATCTCGTCGGCCTCGCCGACAAGGCCAAGGCGTACCCCGGCCAGCTCTCCGGCGGACAGAAGCAGCGCGTCGGCATCGCCCGCGCCCTCGCCGGAGACCCCAAGGTGCTGCTGTCCGACGAGGCGACCAGCGCCCTCGACCCCGAGACGACCCGGTCGATCCTCCAGCTGCTGCGCGACCTCAACCAGCAGCTCGGACTGACGGTGCTGCTCATCACGCACGAGATGGACGTCGTCAAGACCATCTGCGACTCCGCCGCCCTGATGAAGAAGGGGAAGATCATCGAATCCGGCACGGTGAGCGACCTGCTCGCGACCCCCGGCTCCGAACTCGCCCAGGAACTGTTCCCGGTGAGCGGCGACGCCTCCGGCCCCGACCGCACCGTCGTCGACGTCACCTTCCGCGGCGAGGCCGCCACCCAGCCGGTGATCTCCCAGCTCTCGCGCACGTACAACGTCGACATCTCGATCCTCGGCGCCGCGATGGACACCGTCGGCGGCAAGCAGATCGGCCGGATGCGCATCGAACTCCCCGGCCGCTACGAGGAGAACGTCGTCCCCGTCGGCTTCCTGCGCGAACAGGGCCTCCAGGTCGACGTCGTCGACCCGCACACCGCCGCGGCCGTCCCGGCCCAGGCCCCCGCACTCGTCGAGGAGGTCGCGAAGTGACCTGGTCCGAGATGCAGCCCCTGCTCACCCAGGGCACGCTCGACACGCTCTACATGGTGCTGTGGTCCACCCTCGTCACGGTCGCCGGCGGACTCCCGCTCGGTGTGCTGCTCGTCCTCACCGACAAGGGCGGACTGCTCCAGAACACCCCGGTGAACAAGGTCGTCGGCGTGATCGTGAACATCGGCCGCTCGCTGCCGTTCATCATCCTGCTGATCGCGCTGATCCCCTTCACCACCCTGGTCGTCGGCACCTTCATCGGCCCCACCGCGATGATCGTGCCGCTCGCCGTCGGAGCCATCCCCTTCTTCGCCCGGCTCGTCGAGACGGCGATCCGCGAGGTCGACCACGGGCTCGTCGAGGCCGTCCAGTCCATGGGCGGCTCGATCCCCACCATCGTCCGCAAGGTGCTGCTCCCGCAGGCGCTGCCCTCGCTGGTCGCGGCCGTCACCACCACCGTGATCGTCCTCGTCGGCTACTCGGCGATGGCCGGAGCGGTCGGCGGCGAAGGTCTCGGCTCCAAGGCCGTCACCTACGGGTTCCAGCGCTTCGAGACGCAGTTCATGCTCATCACCGTCGTGATCCTGATCGCGATCGTGACCGTCGTGCAGCTCGTCGGCGACGGAGTCGTGCGGCTGCTGGCCCGACGCGGACACACCGCGGGCTGACCCGCGGACGTCCACCCAAACAGCCCGCACTCCTTGTCCGGGCGTTGTTCCACCCATCAGAAAGAGGCACTCTTCGTGCGTAAGAACACCAAGCTCACCGCGGCTGCCGCCGCCACCGCCGCGCTCGCCCTCGGCCTCACCGCCTGCGGCACGGCCTCCGACCCGGGCGCCGGGACCGACTCCGGTGCCAAGGCCGACGAGTCCAAGGCGCTCGTCGTCGCCGCGTCCCCGACGCCGCACGCCGACATCCTGAACTTCGTCAAGGACAAGCTCGCGGCCGAGGAGGGCCTCAAGCTGGAGGTCAAGGAGTTCACGGACTACGTCCTGCCGAACACCGCCACCCAGCAGGGCCAGGTCGACGCCAACTACTTCCAGCACAAGCCGTACCTGGACGACTTCAACAAGAAGAACAAGACGACCGTCGTCCCCGTCGTCAACGTCCACCTCGAGCCCCTCGGCCTCTACTCCCACAAGGTCAAGGACATCAAGGACATCAAGGCCGGCCAGACCGTCGCGGTCCCCAACGACACCACCAACGAGGGCCGCGCGCTCAAGCTGCTCGCCGACAACGGTCTGATCACGCTGAAGGCCGGCGCCGGGAACGACGCCAAGCTCTCCGACGTCCAGGACGCCAAGGGCCTGAAGTTCAAGGAGCTGGAGGCCGCCACGCTGCCCCGCGCCCTGAACGACGTCGACGCCGCCGTCATCAACGGCAACTACGCCATCGAGGCCGACCTCAAGCCCGCCTCGGACTCCCTGGTGCTGGAGAAGGCCGAGGGCAACCCGTACGCCAACTTCCTCGCCGTCAAGGACGGCAACGAGGACGACCCGCGCGTGCAGAAGCTCGCGAAGCTCCTGAACTCGCCCGAGGTGAAGAAGTTCATCGAGGACACGTACCAGGGCTCCGTCGTCGCCGCCTCCGGCGCGGTCAAGTAACCACGTCATCACGCCACTTGACGCCGGCCCCGGGCACCCACCAAGGTGCGCGGGGCCGCGTCGCACCTGCACCCGGCCATGCGCAGCCGGCAGCGGATGTTGCATGCTGTGCCTTTACGGCTACGACGCACACACGGCAACGACCCCTTCGACGGTCCCGGCATGGAGCAGTGCATGACTCACACCTTCCCGGACGTGTCCATCAGCACGGAGCGGTTGGTGCTGCGCCCCTTCGAGGACGCCGACATCCCGGCTTTCACCGAGATGATGAACGACGAGCTGACCACGGCCTGGACGTCGGTACCGCATCCCTACACGGCGCAGGACGCCGAGGACTGGGTGCGCAGGATCGCTCCTGCTGAACGCACCACGGGCAGGGGCATCGTCCTCGCCGTCACCGAGTTCCTCACCCAGCGGCTCGTCGGCACGGTCCACCTGCAGAACACCGACTGGCGCACGCTCGCCACCGAGGTCGCCTACGTCACCGCGCCCTGGGCGCGCGGCGAGGGCTACGCCACCGAATCCGTCCTCGCCGTCGCCCAGTGGCTCTTCCGCAACCAGCGGTTCGAACGCATGGAGCTGCGCACGGCCGCCGACAACACCGCCTCCCAACAGGTCGCCCAGAAGATCGGCTGCATCAGCGAAGGCGTCCTGCGCAACGCGTGGATAGTGCGGGCCCAGACGGAGGAGGGCGCCTGGACCGACGTCCGCACCGACCTCATCGTATGGAGCCTGCTCCCCGAGGACCTGGAGGCCGACCGCCTGACCGAGGCCGGCTACGCCTCCTACACCGACTGGAACTGAGCCGCCGCCCCGTTCCCGGGCACGGAGGCACACCCTCACCGCCCCCGAACCGCTCCGGGTACGCTCACGAGGCGACCCCACAAGGTGTCGCGCATCCGCGGAGCATCCCCCACCTGCAACAACTCCAGGAGACTGACGAGATGGCCGACCGGGTCACGGTGATCGGCTGGGACGGCTCACCGCTCACCCAGGCGGCCAGGTCCGCGCTGTCGGCCGCGACCCTGGTCGCCGGCGCCGCCCACCACCTGGCCCTGCCCGAAGTCCCGCCCCGCGCCGAACGCATCCGCCTCGGCAGCGTCGACCTCGCCGCCCGGCGCATCGCGGGCCACCGCGGCAGCGCGGTCGTGCTCGCCGACGGGGACCCCGGGTTCTTCGGCGTCGTCCGCACACTGCGCGCGCCGGAGCACGGCCTGGAGGTCGAGGTCGTCCCCGCCGTCTCGTCCGTGGCCACCGCCTTCGCCCGGGCCGGCATGCCGTGGGACGACGCCCGGATCGTCGTCGCCCACCGCCGCACACTGCGCCGCGCCGTCAACGTGTGCCGCGCCCACACCAAGGTCGCCGTCCTCACCTCCCCGGGCGCGGGCCCCGCCGAACTCGCCCTCCTCCTCGACGGAGTGCACCGCACCTTCGTCATCTGCGAGGAGCTGGGCACCTCCCGGGAACAGGTCACCGTCCTCACCTCCGACAAGGTCGCCGACCTCGTGTGGCGCGACCCCAACGTCGTCATCGTCATCGGTGGAGCAGGCAGTCTCACCGCCGCCTCCGGCACCGGGTCCGGCTGGATCGCCGGCCACGAACCGGGCTATCCGCCCGAGCTGCGCGGCTGGGCCCTGCCGCCCGCCGACCCGCGGGCGCCGCAGGCCGGCGAGGGCGAGTACGCGGGACTGCGCGCCGCCCAGCTGGCCCGCCTCGGACCCCGCGTCGGCGACCTCGTGTGGGACATCGGCTCCGGCGGCGGCGCGCTCGCGGCCGAGGCCGCCCGCTTCGGAGCCGCGGTCATCGCGGTCGACGCCGACCCCGACGCCTGCCGCCGCAGCGAGAGCGAGGCACGGCGTCTGGGCGTCCAGCTCCAGGTCGTCCAGGGACACGCCCCGCACGTACTGGAGCGGCTGCCCGAACCGGACGTCGTACGCATCGGGGGCGGGGGAGTGCTCGTCGTCACGGCGGTCGCCGACCGCAGGCCCCAGCGGATCGTCACCCACGCCTCCACCCGCGACGAGGCGGAGGCGATCGGCGCGGCCCTGGCGGCCGGGGGCTACGACGTCGAATGCGCGCTGCTCCAGGCCGTCGAACTGGACACCGCCGACTGGACGGAGCGCGAACGCACCGTCGTCTTCCTGCTCTGCGGCCGCCACCCGGAGCCCCGCGCGTAGAACCGCCCGCTCCCGGCGAACCCCGGCCCACGCCCCCTGCCGCGGACGGCGGGAGGTAGGCTGGCCGATCGTTGTACCGCACCCGGGCGTTCGCCGATTGGTTCGTCAATGTCCGGAAAAGGGAGCCACTTTGGCTCCCGTTTGTGGTACGTCGGAACCAGGGGGGCGCGCGACGTGGCGCAGCCCACAGCGGACCGCGGCGGATCTTGCTGCCATGGTGGCGAACGACGGCGACAATGCTTGGGTCCGGGGTCGATCGTGCCGCGCGGCGCACACGCTCGTTGTTGTTCACGGGCGTCAGGTGTGCCGGTCGGACGTCCCGGGCGATGGGCGAAGGAGCAAACCGATGGGCGAGGGGAACGCATGACTGACACCGGCCAGATCCCGGGCCAGGGGCTGCCGGAGAACGCAGGCATGGTGGAGCAGCCGGGCGTCCCCGCCCCCGGCGCGTACACCTACCTCGAACCCTCCGAGCACACCTCCGAAGAGGACGACCTCCTGCTGATGCCGGGAGCCCAGGGAGCCTGGAGCGACCCGCAGCAGGTGCCGATGGCGCAGGCGCCACAGGCGCACGGAGCACCCGCCGCCGACCAGTACGCGGCGGCGCCCGTCTCCGTTCAGCCGACGGACCCTCAGGACGCCGTCCCGCAGCACGCAAGCGGCGCCTACCAGGTGGACTACCAGGCGGCGGGGTACGGCACGCACGAGTACCCGGCCGCGCCCGGTGTCCCGCAGGCCGTCGGGCAGGAAGCGGCGCCCGAGCCGGTGCCCGCCCCGGAATTCGTCGAGGTCACCCCGGCGCCGGCGGCAGACGCCGCCGCGTACGCGCAGGCGGCGCAGCCGCAGGACGCCCAGGCGCAGCTGCCGCCGGAACAGCCCGCCTTCCAGGACGCGCCGGCCCAGCAGACCGCGCCGGTCCAGGCGCAGGACGCCCCCGCACAGGACGTCCACGCGCTCGGGGCCCCGGGCGATCCGCTGCCCGGCGTACCGTCGCAGCAGGTGTCCCAGGAGGGGCTGCCGCAGGAGCCGTTGGCGCAGGTCCAGGGCACCATGTCCGTGGTGCCCGGCGTGGCGCCGGGCGACCGTGTGCCGGTGGCCGCCGAGACGGCCCACGGCGCGGGCGCGCACACCGCCGTCGTGGCCGACGCACCGGCCGGGGAGACCGCCCACGCCGCTCCGCAGGAGGCCGCCGCCGCGCCGGAGCACGTGGCCGCGGCGCAGCAGGCGCCGCACGAGACCGGCGCCCACGAGGCCGGTGGCCGGGACTCCGGCTCCGTTGATCTGGGGGCCGTACGGATGCCCGCGGCCGCGACCTCCGCCATGCCGACGCCGCCGCCCGCGCGCCGCCCGCTCCACATGGGTCCGCCGGTGCCCGAGCCCAACACCGGCGTGGTGCGCTCGCTCGCCGACCGGGGACCCGCGGGTACCCCGCCGCACCCGATGGTCGTGCGGCCCGCCCCGGAGCAGTCCGCCGCGACGGGCGTGGAATACCTCGATGTTCCGAGCGAGGAGCCCGCTGCCGGGCTCCCGGGCCCTCAGCTCGGAGACATCCCGCCGCAGCCCGGCGCCCCCTGGGACCCGCAGCCGCCACAGGAGCAGGTGCAGCACCCACCCGCGGCATCCGCAGAAACGGTCGTCCCCGAGGCGGTCGCCGAGCCAGTGACCGTGGAGGCAGGCGCCGGGGCGGAAATGACCGAAGCCGCCGAGGTGAGCGCGACCGCGCCCGCGCAGGAGGCCACCGTGCCCGCTCCGCGCGCCGGCGGCTCCGAGGCGGCGGAGGCCGTGGAGGCGGTGACGGAGACCACCGCGGAGGACGGGGCCGCCGAGAGCGCCGACCCCGCGGCGGACGCCGTGGGAGAAGAGCCTGTGACGCAGGCCGCCAAGAGCGCGGTGCCTGCTGAGGTCGTTGAGGTCGTTGAGGTCGTTGAGGCCGTTGAGGCCGAGCCCGTGACCGCCGCGGAGCCGGCTGCCGCGGAGACCGGCCAGGTCGTCGCCGCCGAGGCACCGGCGGCACAGGCCGAGTCCGTCGGCGCACAGGAGGCCGAAGTGTCCCCCGAACCGGCGGCCCCCTCGGCCGAAGCGGCCCCCGAGGCCGCGGCGCAGGCGGCTCCGGTCCAGGCGGCTCCGGCGCAGGAGCCCGAGGACACCCCCGCGCCGCAGCACGCCGAGACCGAGGATCCCGGAGGCGACACCGCCGCCCCCGACACCACCGAGGCCGCCGCCCACACCGAGCCCGCCGACGCCGAGCCCGCCGACGCCGATGCCGGTTCCGCCGAAGCCCACTCCGAGGCCGACGCCGAGCCCGCGCCTGCTCCGGAGGCCGACGCCGCTCCCGAGACCGCGCCCGCTCCCGAGGCCGACCCCGCGCCGGCGACCGCCCCCGCGCCCGGCTACGACGACGCCGAACGTGAGGCCGTCCTGCGTGTCATGCGCGAACGGCGCGACATCCGCAACGGCTTCCGCAGCGACCCCATCCCGCACGAGGTCCTCCTCCGCGTCCTCGAAGCCGCGCACACCGCGCCGAGCGTCGGCCACTCCCAGCCGTGGGACTTCGTCGTGATCCGTTCGGCCGAGACCCGCCGCACGATGCACGAACTGGCCCAGCGCCAGCGCGAGGCGTACGCCAAGTCGCTGCCCAAGGGGCGGGCCAAGCAGTTCAAGGAACTGAAGATCGAGGCCATCCTCGACACCCCGGTGAACATCGTCGTCACCGCCGACCCCACCCGCGGCGGACGCCACACGCTGGGACGCCACACGCAGCCGCAGATGGCGCCCTATTCCTCGGCGCTCGCCGTCGAGAACCTGTGGCTCGCCGCCCGTGCCGAGGGCCTGGGCGTCGGCTGGGTCTCCTTCTTCGACGAGCGCGAGATGGTCCGTACGCTCGGCCTGCCCGAGCACCTCGAAGTCGTCGCGTACCTCTGCGTGGGCTACGTCGACGAGTTCCCGGAGGAGCCCGAGCTGATGCAGGCGGGCTGGTCCAAGCGCCGCCCGCTGTCGTGGGTCGTCCACGAGGAGACGTACGGCCGTCGTGCGCTGCCCGGGGAGGAGCCGCACGACCTGCTCCAGGAGACCGTCAAAAACATCCGCCCGCTGGACGCCAAGGCGCTCGGTGAGGCGTGGGAGCGCCAGAAGCGGATGACCAAGCCGGCCGGCGCGCTCGGCATGCTGGAGATCATCTCCGCGCAGCTCAGCGGCCTGTCCCGGATGTGCCCGCCCCCGATCCCGGAGCCGGCGGCGGTCGCCATCTTCGCGGGCGACCACGGCGTGCACGCCCAGGGAGTCACGGCCTGGCCGCAGGAGGTCACCGGCCAGATGGTCGCCAACTTCCTCGGCGGGGGAGCGGTCTGCAACGCCTTCGCGACCCAGGTCGGCGCCGAGGTCTGCGTGATCGACGTGGGCGTGGCCTCCGATCTGCCCGCCACTCCGGGGCTGCTGCCGCGCAAGGTCCGGCCCGGCACGGCCGACTTCACCACCGGCCCCGCGCTGACCCGCGACGAGGTGGTCGCCGCGATCGAGGTCGGCATCGAGACGGCCCGCGACCTGGTGGCCGCCGGCAACAAGGCGCTGCTGACGGGCGAGATGGGCATCGCCAACACGACCACGTCCGCGGCCCTCATCGCCGTCTACACGGACGCCGACCCGGCGGAGATCACCGGCCGCGGCACCGGCATCAACGACGAGATGCACGCCCGCAAGGTCGACGTCGTGCGCCGCGCGCTCGAACTCCACCGGCCCGACCCCGCCGACCCCATCGGCGTGCTGTCGGCCGTGGGCGGCCTGGAACACTGCGCACTGGTCGGTCTCATCCTCGGCGGTGCGTCGCTGCGCACGCCGGTCGTCCTCGACGGTGTCAGCACCGGCGCGGCCGCCCTGGTCGCCCGGGCCATCGCCCCCGAGGCGCTGGCCGCCTGCATCGCGGGCCACCGCAGCGCCGAGCCGGGCCATGTGGCCGCGCTCAACAAGCTCGGCCTGCGCCCGCTGGTCGACCTCGACCTCCGCCTCGGCGAGGGCACGGGCGCGCTGCTGGCGCTTCCCGTCGTCCAGAGCGCGGCACGCGCCATGCACGAGGTCGCCACGTTCGACTCGGCCGGCGTCACGGAGAAGTAGCGCAGCGGCCCGGGCGTCCCTCGGGACGCCCGGGCCGGGCACACGGCCGCGAACGGCCACATCCCCGGGCCACGGAACCGGCAGGACGCCTCCGGGCCACGGCGCGCGGTCCGGGGCAGGGTACGGTGCCTGGCCTCGGAACCGTACCCTGGTGCCAGCAGCGCCCCCACCAGCCGCTTCACCGCCGCAGCGGCCCCCGCACACGCACCACCCGCACGAGGAGCCGCACCGCCATGCCCGAGCCCGCCGAGCACCCCGCCTACCCCGTCGGACTGCGCCTGACCGGGCGGCGCGTCGTCGTCATCGGCGGCGGCCAGGTCGCCCAGCGCCGCCTCCCGGCCCTCGTCGCGGCCGGTGCCGACGTCATGCTGATCTCACCGTCCGCGACCCCGTCCGTCGAGGCGATGGCGGAGTCGGGCGAGATCACCTGGACGCGGCGGCGGTACGAGGACGGGGACATCGCCGACGCCTGGTACGCGCTCGTCGCCACCAGCGACCCCGACGCCAACGCCCGCGCGTCCGCCGAGGCCGAGCGCACCAAGACCTGGTGCGTACGCAGCGACGACGCCGAGGCCGCCACCGCGTGGACGCCGGCCACCGGCCGCAGCGAGGGCGTCACGGTCGCCGTGCTCACCGGCCGCGACCCGCGCCGCTCGGCGGCTGTGCGGGACGCCATCGTCGAGGGCCTGCGCGACGGCAGCATCGCCGCACCCCACCGGCGCACCCGCGCCCCGTTCGTCGCCCTCGTCGGCGGCGGCCCCGGCGATCCGGACCTGATCACCGTGCGCGGCCGGCGTCTGCTCGCCGACGCCGACGTCGTCATCGCCGACCGCCTCGGACCGCGCGACCTGCTCGACGAACTCCCGCCGCACGTCGAGGTGATCGACGCGGCCAAGATCCCGTACGGCCGCTTCATGGCCCAGGAGGCCATCAACAACGCGCTCATCGAGCACGCGAAGGCCGGCAAGTCCGTCGTACGGCTCAAGGGCGGCGACCCGTTCGTCTTCGGCCGCGGCATGGAGGAGGCGCAGGCCCTTGCCGAGGCGGGCATCCCCTGCACGGTCGTGCCGGGCATCTCCAGCTCGATCTCGGTGCCGTCGGCGGCGGGCATCCCGGTCACCCACCGGGGTGTCGCCCACGAGTTCACCGTGGTCAGCGGGCACGTCGCGCCCGACGACCCGCGATCGCTCGTCGACTGGCAGTCCCTGGCCAAGCTGACCGGGACCCTCGTGATCCTCATGGGGGTCGACAAGATCGGCGCCATCGCCCAGGCGCTCGTCACCCACGGCAAGGCGCCCGAGACCCCGGTCGCCCTGGTGCAGGAGGGCACGACCGCCGCCCAGCGCCGCGTCGACGCGACGCTCGCCACGGTCGCCGAGGCCGTCCGGACGCACGAGGTGCGGCCGCCGGCCGTCATCGTCATCGGAGATGTCGTCGGCGTCGGCGTCCCGCCGATCACGTGACCAGCGGTGACAGAAGTCCGCGCGAGCCGTTGGCACCGCACCACCGAGAAGGCAGTATCACCCCGTGGCTGAACTCATCACCGTCGACGACCCCGACGACCCGCGCCTGGCCGACTATACCGGCCTGACGGACGTCGAACTGCGGCGCAGGCGCGAGCCCGCCGAGGGGCTGTTCATCGCCGAGGGCGAGAAGGTGATCCGCAGAGCCCGGCAGGCCGGCTACGAGATGCGGTCGATGCTGCTGTCCGCCAAGTGGGTCGACGTCATGCGCGACGTCATCGACGAGGTCCCCGCGCCCGTGTACGCCGTCGACCCGGCCCTGGCCGAAAGGGTCACCGGCTACCACGTGCACCGCGGCGCGCTCGCCTCCATGCAGCGCAAGCCCCTGCCGACGGCCGGGGAACTGCTCGGCACGGCCCGCAGGGTGGCCGTCATGGAGTCGGTCAACGACCACACCAACATCGGCGCCATATTCCGCAGCGCCGCCGCCCTCGGGATGGACGCCGTGCTCCTTTCCCCGGACTGCGCGGACCCGCTCTACCGGCGTTCCGTGAAGGTGTCCATGGGCGCCGTCTTCTCGGTCCCCTACGCCCGCCTCGACAGCTGGCCGAAGGGCCTCGAAGCGGTCCGCGAGGCCGGGTTCAGGCTGCTCGCCCTCACGCCCGACGAGAAGGCGTCCTCGATCGACGAGGCGGCCCCGCACCGGCTGGAGCGGGTCGCCCTCATGCTGGGCGCCGAGGGCGAGGGCCTGTCGGCCAGGGCGCTGAGGGCCGCCGACGAGTGGGTACGCATCCCCATGGCGCACGGAGTCGACTCGCTCAACGTGGGCGCGGCGGCCGCGGTCGCGTTCTACGCGGTGGCGACCGGGCGCCCCGGAGCCTGACCTACAGCTGCTGCGCGGCGGCGATGCCCAGCGCCACGATCAGCGTCACCACGAAGAAGACGACGATCCGCTGCCGCAGCAGCCGCGGATTGGCGGGCCGCCGGCCGGCCGACGTCGTACGCACCCCCGGTCGCGTGCCGTTCTGACGGCCGTTCGTCCTGCCGTTGGTCCTGCCGTTCGTACGGCCCGTGCCGCGCCCGGTGTTGCGGGCCTGCGGCGGCCGGGAGCCGCCGCCCGTGCGGGACGGCGGCTGCGGCCGCTGCGCCGACGAGCCGCCCGTACGCCGTTCCAGGCGCTCCGTGCGCTCGGTGTAGCGCGAGGTCGGCCGGTCGATCTCCACCCGTTCCCGCTGCACCGGCGGCCGCACCTCGTGCAGGCCCTGCGCCTCCCTGGCGGCGATCTCCTTGAGACGCATGGACAGCTGCAGTGTGCTCGGCCGTTCCTCGGGGTCCTTCTCCAGGCAGGCGGCCACCAGCGGGGCCAGCGCGTCATGCACACCGTGCAACTGCGGCTCCTCGTGCACCACGCGGTACAGCATCACCTCGGAACTGCCGTGGCCGAAGGGAGAGTCGCCCATCGCCGCGTACGCGAGGGTCGCACCGAGCGCGAAGACGTCCGTGGCGGGCGTGACGACGGCGCCGCGCACCTGTTCGGGCGCCAGGAAGCCGGGGGAGCCCACCGCCGTGCCGACGTGCGTGAGCGTGCTGGCGCCGGTGGCCCAGGCGATGCCGAAGTCGATGATCCGGGGCCCCTTGGGCGACAGCAGGATGTTCGACGGCTTCAGGTCCCGGTGGACCACGCCGGCCTCGTGGACGGCGACGAGCCCCTCCGAGAGCGCCGCCCCGACGGCGGCGACGTCCGCGGCCCGCAACGGGCCCTCCTCGGCCACCTTGTCGTGCAGGGACGGGCCGGGGACGTACTGCGTGGCGAACCAGGGGCGGTCCGCCTCCAGGTCCGCGGCCACCAGCCGGGCCGTACAGCCGCCGCGGATGCGCCGCGCCGCCGAGACCTCCCGGGCGAACCGCGACCGGAACTCCTGGTCCTCCGCGAGATCCGGCCGGATCACCTTCAGCGCGACCCGCTGGCCGCGGCGGTCGGACCCCAGATAGACGACACCCATGCCGCCCGCGCCGAGCCGCCGGTGAATCCTGAACGAGCCGACGACACGCGGGTCCTCGCGCCGGAGCCGCATCATCGCCATTGTCCGTCCCCTACCTACGGTGGGAGGCCCCACCCCGCTGCCCGGTCGTCCGTTTGACGTGGCACAGCTTACGTATCGCCGCGCCGGTGTGCTCATAGGCCGCGCCCTCGCGCCCGGATCGATTGTCAGTGCCGGATGGGAAACTTGAGGAGTGGTCAGGGGCGGCCGGGTCCGCCGCCCCTGACCCGTGCGTGATCTCAACGGTCAGTCGCAGAAGGGGGATTGGATCGATGAAGGGCGACCGGGTGGAAATCGTCGTCGACGCGGGAGACACGACGCGTACCTACGAAGTGGTGGCAAGCCGGGCGGGCCGCCGGGTGGAGACGGCCGTGCGCAGAGGGGTGGTGGAAGTGAGCGAAGTCACCAGGTCGGGCACGGTCGTGCGCACGGCGCGCTTCATGGCCAACCGTGTGCTGGCGCTCGTCGAGCAGCCGGTTCCGCGCGACGACGCCGCCGACGGGGAGCGCCCCCTCCGGGATGACCCCACGTCGTAGGCCCCGATCTCCACCCAGGGGAGTACATGACCGGGCGGCGGCTCATCCTCCGGGAGGCCCGGCAATCGGTACGCGGGCATGACGTCCGGACCCCGCCGTTTCCCTAGTGTTGAGGTCAAGCGGCGGGTGCAGCACTCGTCCCCCGAGGTCAACCACCCGCCGCTGCCAACCACGACAGGAGAGGGACCATGGCGGACACGGCATCGCGCAAGGCCCACGCCGGGCTCGGCGTCCGTCCTTGCGGCACGCGCCACCCGCTGGTGGCGACGGCCATGGTCCTTCCCCTCGCGGCACTGCTGGTGGTCGTTTTCGGCGGCTGGGAAGCGGTGGTCACACAGGCGTCGTCCGTGGGCGTGATGCTGGGGCGCTGAGGAGCGCCCCGGGCCCGGAAGAGCGGTCCGGGTCGGGGACATCCGGCCAACAACCCCGTGGGGACGGGGGTGCGGCGGACGGCAGCGTTTGGCCGGTCAGCTGGGGAGCTGACCGGCCATCGCGCATGAAATGACGAGCGGCATCGGGCCCCTCCGGGCGCGGGGCCCCGCATCCGGAAGAGGGGCGGGGCGGACAAGCCGCGTGCGGCGGCCCGTCCCGATTACGCTCCACGACGTGACCGCCCCACTCGTCCGCATCCTGGCCACCGTCGCCCGCGACGCCGCCCACCTCGCCGCCCCTGGTGGCGCTCCCTGCCCGGCCTGCGGCGCCGGAGGCGCCCCCATGGACGGCGAGACGCTCGCCGATCGCCCGGACGGCACCGTCGTGCGGCACGGCGAGGCCGTCGCCAAGGCGCACGCCGCCGAGACCGACCCGGTTGCCCACCACGCCCGTCTCGCCCTGGCCGCCCACCCGGCGCTGGCGGGCATCCTCCTGCCGCCGCTGCCGCCTCCAGCGCGTGTCCTCCCGCAGTTCCGCCCCGTCACCGCGTGGCCCTACGGCGTCCCCGTCGACCCCACGGACCCCGACGCCGCCCCCTGGGAGGAGACGGGCACCCTCCTCGCCCGGCTGCACCGGGTGGAGACGGGCGGCCTTCCCGGCCCGCTGCCACCCATGCGCGGCCCCGTCAAGGCCGCGGCCGCCATGGCGCGCATGGAGGCCGCCGCGGCCGGCCACCCCGCCGCGCCCGCGGTCCGGCGCGCCTGGGAGCGCCTCCCCGCGTGGGCCAGGGGAGAGGCCCTCTCCGGCTCGCCGGACCATCGCCCCCGGACCTTGTGCCACGGCGACCTGCACCTCGGCCAGCTCGTACGCCACCCCGCCCCCGACGGCCCCTGGCTGCTCATCGACGTCGACGACCTCGGACTCGGCGACCCCGCCTGGGACCTGGCCCGCCCCGCGGCCTGGTACGCGTCCGGAATCCTGCCCCCGCAGATCTGGCAGCGCTTCCTCGGCGCCTACACGGCCGCGCACGGACCCGCGGTCCCGCCCCACTGCGACGACCCCTGGCCCCAACTCGACGTGCCCGCCCGGACGCTCACCGTCCAGACCGCCGCGCTCGCCCTCGCGAAATGCGCCGCCGAAGGCCGGCGACCGGACGGCGTGGAAAGCGCGGTGATCGACACTTGTACCCGAATCGGCACACTGCCACCCGAGTTGGCGTGCGAATCCTCGTCGTAGGGTGAAGTCCTCGTCGCCGGGCATGCATCCGGCGACGTCGACCGAACGGCGAGAGGCTGGGCAGACGATGCAGTGTCCCAAGTGCCATGCAGCGATGCACACGTACAACCGAAACGGGGTCCAGATCGAGCAGTGCAGCGGCTGCCGCGGGATATTCCTCGACTACGGCGAGCTGGAGTCGCTGACCCGGCTCGAGTCCCAGTGGGTGCAGCAGGCGCCGCCCCCGCCGCCGGCCCCGCAGGCGTACCCGGCCGCTCCCGCCCCGGCCGCGCCGGCCTGGGGAGCCCCGCACCACGGCGGACACCACGGCGGGCACTACCGCCAGCGCAGCTTCGGCAGGATGCTCTTCTCGTCCTGAACGGCTCCCCGGCACGAGTCCCTCCGCACGGCTGACCACGGCCGTCACCGCCGGCCCGGGCGCGCCCGGAGCGTCCCGGCCGGCGGCCTGAGGGGGCACCGGCAGGGAACGGCCGGCGGACCACGCACCCCGCACACGACGAAGCCCCGGCCGTCGAGACGGCCGGGGCTTCGGACGGTGCGCGATACTGGGATTGAACCAGTGACCTCTTCCGTGTCAGGGAAGCGCTCTCCCGCTGAGCTAATCGCGCAGGTCACCGCATGACTGCGGCGTACTGCGAGGTGCTGCGTGCGCGATACTGGGATTGAACCAGTGACCTCTTCCGTGTCAGGGAAGCGCTCTCCCGCTGAGCTAATCGCGCGGGGATCCTTGCGGACCAGTGGACGATACTGGGATTGAACCAGTGACCTCTTCCGTGTCAGGGAAGCGCTCTCCCGCTGAGCTAATCGTCCATGGAGGTGGAGACGGGATTTGAACCCGTGTAGACGGCTTTGCAGGCCGTTGCCTCGCCTCTCGGCCACTCCACCCGGAGTGCGGGGGTCGGGAAGATCCCCCATTCTCGAGCGGACGACGAGATTCGAACTCGCGACCCTCACCTTGGCAAGGTGATGCTCTACCAACTGAGCCACGTCCGCCTGTCGTTTCCGTTTCGCTTGCGCGTCCCGGCGACGTGTTGAACTCTAGCGGATTCCTGGGCCAGCACAAAAACGCGTTTGTGCAGCGTGCTGAGGTGTGTGCGCGTCGCGGCAGCTCATCGGCGGCTCGGCGGCGGCCGACCGGCCGCTCTTCACCACCCCATCCCCGCCGGTCATAGACTCACAGACGTGCACGCCCTCGCTCCTCTGGCCCGCTTCGGCCCCCTCGTCGCCACCGACCTCCGGGACGTCACCAGCGACCCCTCCGCTCTGGACTCCTCCGGGTTCTGGGCCGTCGCCGCGGACTTCGAGGGGCGGCTGACCTGCGCCCGCTTCGGCGACGTCCGTACGGAGCCGGTGCCCGACCCCGTGCCCGGACGGTGGCGGGGCCCGGCCGCCGGGGACTGGACCTCGTCGCTGGACCGCGCCTCCTACACGGCCGGTGTGCGGCGCATCCGCGAGCACATCGCGGCCGGCGAGGTGTACCAGGCGAACCTGTGCCGGGTGCTCTCCGCGCCGCTGCCCGACCCGGACGACGCCGACGTCGACGAGCTCACCGCGCTGCTGGCCCGCGGCAACCCCGCCCCGTACGCCGGGACGATCCGGCTCCCCGCGCACGGGGTCGAGATCGCCACCGCCTCGCCCGAGCTGTATCTGCGCCGCGCCGGGCGCACCGTCGAGTCGGGACCGATCAAGGGCACCGGCCGGACCGCGGATGACCTGCTCGAGAAGGACCACGCCGAGAACGTGATGATCGTGGACCTCGTCCGCAACGATCTCGGCCGCGTCTGCGCCACCGGCAGTGTGAGCGTGCCCGCACTGTGCGCGGTCGAGCCGCATCCCGGGCTGGTCCACCTCGTCTCCACGGTGCGCGGCGAGCTGACCCCGGAGGCGGGCTGGAGCGAGCTGCTCGCGGCCACGTTCCCGCCCGGGTCGGTCACCGGCGCCCCCAAGTCCAGCGCGCTGAAGATCATCGAGGCGCTGGAGACCTCGCCCCGCGGCCCGTACTGCGGAGGCATCGGCTGGGTCGACGCCGACCGCGGCACCGGTGAGCTCGCCGTCGGCATACGCACGTTCTGGATCGACCGCCGGGGCGCGGGCGGCCCCGTGCTGCGCTTCGGCACCGGCGCCGGGATCACCTGGGGCTCCGACCCCGAGCGTGAGTGGGACGAGACCGAACTGAAGGCGTCCCGGCTGCTCGCGGTAGCGTCGGGGGCGTACGAGGCAAGCGGAAGGACAGCTGGATGAAGCTCTGGGTCAACGGCGAGCTCAAGGACGCCGAGGACGCCCGGGTGTCGGTCCTCGACCACGGCATGACCGTGGGCGACGGCATCTTCGAGACCGTCAAGGCGGTCCACGGGCAGCCCTTCGCCCTCACCCGCCATCTGGAACGGCTCACGCGCTCGGCCCGCGGCCTCGGTCTGCCCGAGCCCGACCACGACGAGGTGCGCCGCGCCTGTGCCGTCGTCCTCGACGCCAACCCGATGCCGCTCGGGCGCCTGCGCATCACCTACACCGGAGGGCTCTCGCCGCTCGGCTCCGACCGCGGCGACGCCGGCCCGACCCTGGTCGTCGCCCTCGGCGAGAGCCGCCGCAGGCCCGACTCCACCGCCGTGATCACCGTCCCGTGGACGCGCAACGAGCGCGGCGCGCTGACCGGGCTCAAGACCACCTCGTACGCCGAGAACGTCGTCGCCCTGGCGCGGGCGCACCAGCGGGGCGCCTCCGAGGCGCTGTTCGCCAACACCGTCGGACAGCTCTGCGAGGGCACCGGCTCCAACGTCTTCGTGGTCCTCGACGGCGAACTGCACACCCCGCCGGTCTCCTCCGGCTGCCTCGCGGGCATCACCCGCGCCCTGACCGTGGAGTGGACGGGGGCCAAGGAGACGGACCTGCCGCTCGACGTGCTCGACCGGGCCGAGGAGGTCTTCCTGACCTCGACGCTGCGCGACGTGCAGGCCGTCGTCCGCATCGACAGCCGCGAGATCGGGCACGCCCCCGGCCCCGTGACGACGAAGGCGATGCGCGTCTTCGAGGAGCGGGCGGCGGCCGACCCGGACCCGAAGTCCCTGTAGGAGCAGGCCCGTCGGAAAACGTGGTGTCGGACGGCCGCGGGGCAGGTAGAAAGTCCCCGATGACCACAACCCTGCGGCCCACCGGGCCGATTCAGCGCGATGAGTCCGGCGCCGCCTCGCGGGCGTACGACGTCTGTGTGAACGGCCGGCCGGTCGGCTCCGTCCTCCTCGCGACGGACGCCGGGGCCGGTCCCTCGGTCGGCTACGTACGCGCCCTGACCATCGACGACGCGGACCGCCGGCGCGGCCGCGGCACCGTCGCCGCGCTGGCCGCCGAGGAGGTGCTGCGCGGCTGGGGCTGCACCGAGGCCCGCACCTCCGTCCCGGCCGACGCCGCTGCCGCCCTGCGCATGGCCTCGGCCCTCGGCTACGCCGAGCGCGGCCGCAACATGCTCAAGGAGCTGCCGGACGGTCCGCCCCCGCTGCCCGGCGCGGTCGAGGGGCGGCCCATGGCCGAGGACGAGTTCGACGGGTGGCGCTCCAAGGCGGTCGAGCACTACGCCGAGGAGTGGATCGCCAGGGGAGTGCCGCGCGAGGAGGCCCTCACCCGCTCGGAGAACCTCCACCGCACCCTCCTTCCGGAAGGTCTCGCGACGCCGGGCGCCGAGCTGTACTGCCTGGTCGCCGAGGACACCGTGGTGGGACACGTCTGGGTCGCGACGCGGCACGAGGTGCGCCCGGGGGAGCAGGGCGCGTACGTCTTCGACGTCGAGGTGGCCGAGCAGCACCGCGGCAGGGGCTACGGCCGCGCCCTGATGCTGCTCGCCGAGCGCGTCGCCCGTGCCGCCGGCAACACGCTGATCGGTCTGCACGTCTTCGCGGGCAACACCCCGGCGCAGCGCCTCTACGAGTCCCTCGGCTACCGGACCACGCACCACAACTTCGGCAAGCGGCTCCTGTGACCGCGCGTGGCTACGGGGTGTCCGTCCGCTCCCCGAGCAGCCGCTCGGCGATCTCCTCGATCCGGGCCCGGAGCCCCTCCTGGCTCTTTCCGCCGTCGAGACGCTCGCCTCCGATGACGTACGTCGGCGTGCCCGTCACCCCGATCGCCTTGCCCTCGGCCTGATCCGCGTCGACGATCAGGATGTGCCGGCCGTCGATCAGGGCGGTGTCGAACTCCTCGGCGTCCAGGCCCAGTTCTCGCGCCACCTCCAGCAGTACGGGCTCGCCGCGCGCCGCCAGGTCACCGGTGCGCTCCAGCACGGCCTCCGCGTACGGCCAGCCCTTCCCCTGCTCGGCTGCCTCCTCCGCGGCCTGCGCGGCGGCGAAGGCGTGCTTGTGCTTGTCGAGGGGGAAGTGCCGCAGCCGCATTTCCAGCCGGTCGCCGAACCGCGCGCGCAGGGCCCGCAGGTCCTCCAGGGCGGCATGGCAGTCGGGGCACTGGAGCTCGCACCAGACGTCGAGGACGACGGGGCGGGCGGTGGTGGAGTCGCTCATGGGGCCAGTCTTCCAGCCGGCCCCCGGCGCACCCAATCGGGACCACGGGAGGAGGCCGCCCCCGAGATCCCCCTGAGATCGTCCCCGCGCATGGCCCGCGGTCAGCGGGACGGTGCAGGATGGAAGGGACGTAACACCTCGTGCCCGCCGATGCCTGGAGGACCGGATGCTTGCCGAGACCATTTGCTCCGCGGTGTCCGCGGCGGGCCTGGGCATCGCCGCGATCACGGCGTACCGCAGGCGTTTCCTCGCCGCGACCCGCATCGCCGCGTACTCCCTGGTCCCCGTCGGCCTGGTGCTGACCGGGGCCGTCCAGTGGCTCGTGGACACGGCCTTCAGCCCGTCGGCCTGGCTGGGCTTCGGCCTGCTCGGCGGCGCCTGGCTGCTGTTCATGACCACCCGCGCCGTCGAACGGCGCGCCGGAGGCAGCCGCCGCGAGCGCAAGGCCGCCGCCGCGGCGAAGCGCTCCGCCGCCGAGTCCGGCGCGTCCACGCCCGAGCTCGGCGGTGCGCGTCCCTCCGCGGCGCCGAAGCCGACCGCCGCCGACGACTTCAGCGACATCGAGGCGATCCTGAAGAAGCACGGCATCTGAGGCCCTGTCCGCGCGGACAGGGCGCGGCCCGGATGCGGCCGCGTGGCTCCACGGGATGTGATGAACTACCCCGCCGTCGGGGTGTGTTGGTCGATCACGTCCTGGCGCGCTGCGTCATGATCGGCCCCGAGATGCTCGATACCTCCCGGGGCCAGGCCCCCGCACCGACCCCGGAGCCGCGCGGCTGCCTGTTCGCGCTCTCCCAGCCGCCCCTCATGATCTTCCTCGGGGTGATCGGCCTGCTGCTGCTCATGGGCGCGGTGCACGACCTGTTCCTGCTGTGACCCCTCCCGTGCGCTCGGTGGCCGACGACGACCGGGGCGCGCAACAGGCGGGCCACCCGTCAGCCGGCGGCTTCCTTGCGGCGGGCCCGGTAGGCGGCGACGTGCAGCCGGTTCCCGCACGTGCGGCTGTCGCAGTAACGCCGTGACCGGTTGCGCGAGAGGTCGACGAAGGCACGCCCGCAGTCCGGCGCCTCGCAGCGCCGCAGCCGCTCCTGTTCGCCCGCGACGACGATGAACGCCAGCGCCATCCCGCAGTCCGCCGCGAGGTGGTCCGCCACCGAGGCGCCCGGCGCGAAGTAGTGCACGTGCCAGTCGTAGCCGTCGTGGTCGGTGAGCTGCGGCGTCGTACCGGCCGCGGCGACGAGCTGGTTGATCAGTTCCGCCGCGGTACGGCTGTCGGGCGCCGCGAAGACCTCCGCGAAGCGGTCGCGCACGCCCTGCATGGCGGCGAGGTCCTTCTGTCCCAGCTCACCCACGTCGCTGACGTGGTGGCTCCGTACGAACTCGTGGAGCGCCGCGACGTCCGCGAGTCCGTCCTCCTGGTCGCCCTCCGGTGCGGTGTTCACCAGATCGACGACGGTGTCGAGGGCGATACGGGTGTCGTGGGGGATCAGCACGATTCGCTCCCTGGCCGGCCGCGGGCCGGTGCCCGCCGAATTGCGCCGACTCTAGCGGTTCGTGCCGTGATCACAGCAGCGCCGTCGTCACGGTGGATTCCGCGACGACGGCGCAGGTGCCTGGTGTATCGGAGTTCTCCGCGCGGCGCCGTCTCCCCGAGACGGACGGCGCCGGGCGGCTTTTCGCCTGGCTCAGCTTTCGGCCAGGATGTGCGAGAGCTCCGTGTCGAGGTCGAAATGCCGGTGCTCGGTGCCCGGTGGCACCGCGGCGTCCGTCCGCTTGAGGAACGACTCCAGGGCCCGCGCCGGGGCCTCCAGGAGAGCTTCTCCCTCCGGGGAGCTGAGGGCGATGCAGACGACGCCCTGGCCGTGGCTGCGCGACGGCCAGACCCGTACGTCGCCCGTGCCGGTGGGGCGGTGCAGCCCCTCTGCGAGGAGGTCGCGGGCGAAGACCCACTCGACCGTCTCTTCGGCTCCGGTGTGGAAGGTGGCGTGCACGGCGTAGGGATCGGCCGTGTCATACCGCAGGCCCGCGGGTACAGGCAGTGAGGACTCGCTCGATACAACGAGGCGCAGGTGCAGCTCGCAGCTGACCGTGGTGTTCATAAGCGCCAGGGCCTTTCGCTCAGTGTGCGCTCGGGGATTCGCACGTCGGCGAAATCGACATGCCACCTACGGTGCCGTTGTAAACCCGTCTGACCGTTTTGTGATTCCTCGGGTCGCTCGTACGGCCGTGCATTACTTTGTGTTATACGGCCAATCCGGTGACGGTGTTCGATCGGGTAAGTTGGGCGTTATGAATGCGCAGAGTGACGAGCGGGACGAGGCGGTCGCGGGCGCGGCCTCCGCCCCCGCGACGGGGGACGTGACGACGGGCGCGGCGCAGCCGGCCCCGGAGGCGGAGCGGGACGACGAGCGGGAGCTCGGCTCGCGGGCGCCGCACTTCATCAAGCGGTCGAGAACCCTGCACATCAGCTGGCAGGTCGGCGTCTTCGTCGTCGGCCTCGCGGTCGTCGGCGCGGGCGTGGCGATGCTCGTGCTGCCGGGACCCGGCTGGGTCGTGATCTTCGCGGGCATGGCCATCTGGGCCACCGAGTTCGTCTGGGCCCAGCTGGTGCTGCGCTGGACCAAGCGCAAGGTCACCGAGGCCGCCCAGCGCGCGCTCGACCCGAAGGTCCGGCGGCGGAACATCATCCTCACGACCATCGGCCTGGTGATCGTCGCCGTGCTCGTCGGCATCTACCTCTGGAAGTTCGGGTTCGCGATGCCGTGGAAGATCGACGAGTGACCCCGCAGTGGTCCTGGGGACCCGCTGACATGGGGTAATGTTTGCGGTGCGCCCGGGCGATTAGCTCAGTGGGAGAGCGCTTCGTTCACACCGAAGAGGTCACTGGTTCGAACCCAGTATCGCCCACCCGGACCGAAGGCCCCGGAGACACCAGTCTCCGGGGCCTTCGGCGTTCAGCGCATACGCCCCAGGCCCTCCCTGAGCCTGCGCGCGTCCCGCAGCCGCTGCTCGTACGTGGCGCCGACCGCGAGGAGCAGCAGACCCGCCACCGCCGGGGGCAGCCAGCGCGGGAGCGCGTCGACGACCTGGACCACGTACGGGGTGAGCTCGTGGAGGGCGTCCAGCGCCAGCACCGCGCCGCCCAGCACCAGCAGCGCCTGCAGCCGCAGCCGCGCGCCCGCGAGGGTGACCGCGAGCGCGGCGACGCCCAGCAGGAGTGGTCGCAGCCAGTGCTCGTCGCCCCAGGCAGCGAAGAGACTCGGCACGAAGGTCGCGGCGAGGCCGGGACCGTACGACGTCCACGACGACGTCTGCGGGTCCCGTCGGCGGCGCAGCGCGCCGATCACGAGTGCCGGGACCGTGACGGGCAGCGTGTACGCCTCGGGCGAGGCCACCTCGGAGGCGAACAGACGCACCCAGGTCGCGAGCACGAACAGCACCGCCGCGACGTACCCGGCGGCCGGGCGGCGCTCGGCCCGCACCGCCGTGCCCGCGGCGATCACGCCGCACAGGGCCAGCACCAGGGCCAGGGTGGCCAGGTGTCCGGTGGCGAGCAGCACGGCGAGCGCGCCGGCGCCGGCCGCGGTGGCCTCCACCGGCAGGGCCACGGGGTGGCGGCCGAGGCGTGCCCCGGCCAGGGCGGCCGCGGCGGGGACGAGCAGCAGCACGAGGGCCGCGCGGTGCGCAGGCAGCCCGGCGGCGGCCGCGCAGGCCCCGGCGAGGCCGGTCGCGAACACGGTCGCCGCGCAGGCGGCCGCCTGCTGCGCCGGGCCGCGCGCCCGGAACGCCGCGGCGACGAGGGCCGCCGGCAGCACCCCCAGCACGACGAACGTCGCCGGCCGCGTCGCCAGGGAAAGCAGCGCCACGCTCACGGAGCCGGTCAGGCCGCAGGCCAGGGCGGTGTGCGCGACAGGGGCGGTCCTCGTGGCGCCGAGCACGCACAGCGCCACGGCGAGGACCAGCTGCCAGCCGACCGCGACGCCGTACGGCATGTCGAGGACCAGGGGCAGGACCAGCAGCGCGGCCCACCACAGGACCAGGGAGCCGCAGGCCGCCGCGGGACACAGCAGGGCGCGCAGAGCGCCGCCGCGGCCGTCGGTGGCCGTCGGACGGCCACCGGGCGCCGTGTGGTCCGGGGCGGCCCTCGATGCGGTGTCGTCGGCCCGAAGGCGGCGCGCCACCAGCGCCGCCGTCGCAGCAAGGACCGCGAGGACCAGCGGAGCAGCCGGGAGCACGGCGAGCGGCACGGCCGGGGACAGCGCCTCCCGCGTGCCCGCCGGTGCCGTCGACCAGATGTCCGTGACCCGCGTGACGGGGCCCGCCAGCGACACGAGCACCGCAGGCAGCGCCGTCACCGCGGCCGCCGCCTGCACGGCGCCCGACGACCGGACGAGACCTTGCCGCACACGGTCGGGCAGCGACGTGCGGACGACCGCGAGGAGCGCCGTCGCGCACAGGAGGTAGCCCGCGACCGCCCAGCCCTGCGGGACGGCGGTACGGATCATCCCGCCCACGGCCGCGACCGCCGCCAGACCGGCGACCACCGACGCTCCCGGCGCGGCGGCCGGCGAACGCCACGCCGCGCACAGCGCCACCGCCGATGCCGTGAGCATCAGGACCGCCGGACCGGCCGCCTCCCCGGGCGAGCCAGCGGCCACGGAGAGCCACAGGCCGGTCAGCACCGCCACACCGCCCGTGACCGAGGCGGTCACCCAGGCGAACCCGCGCACCACCGACTGCCGACCCCACAGCGCCACCGCGACGTCCGCCACCGCGGTCAGCAGCAGTGCCCACTGCGTCGAAGGCGCGGCCGGACCACCGGCCAGCGCCCACAGCGGCAGCGGCAACTGCGCCGTCACCAGTGCCGTCGGCAGCGGGGCGCGCAGCCGCGGCAGGGCCAGGCCGTACGCGGACCAGAGCCCGGCCAGCACCGCCGACACCCCGGCCGCGTACGCCAGTCCGTCGGTACCGGCCAGGGCGACCCGGTGCACCGCGTACGCGTCCAGCACCATCAGCACCAGCCCCAGCACGCCCACCGACTCGGCCGTCGAGACGAGACCGCGGCGCAGCAGGACCGCCGGCGTGCCGAGGGCCGCCAGCGTGACCGCGCCGAGCACCGCGCTGCGGCCGCCGATGCCCATGTGGCCCCAGCTGACCAGCGTGAACGCGATCGCCGCGACGGCCAGCAGGATGCCGCCGAGCGCCAGCAGCACGTTCTGCACGCTCGGCGGGGACGCCTCGGCGGGCGGCCGCGGGCCGGCCGGCCAGGGACCGGGCGGCGGGGAGGGCGGCTGCGCGGACACGGCGACCGGCGGCTGCAGGGCGGCCAGCAGCCAGCTGCGCCGGGCCAGCAACTGCGCCCGGCGGGCATCCAGTCGACGCAGCTCGCGGTCGAGGACAGCCAGCTCCTCGGCGGGTGTCGGAACGTTCTTCATGGCCGGAAGTGTGGGCCGCGCCACAAGGACCGGACATGGGCGCGCATACTCAGATCCGCGGTGAGTACGCATGCGGCGGTCGCAGCGGGCCAGACTGGGGCCATGGACTGGTGCCGCTACCGCTTCCGCAGTGTCTGGGACCTGCCCGCCGCCCCGCAGGCCGTCTACCGCGTGCTGGAGCGGGCCGAGGAGTACCCGCGGTGGTGGCCGCAGGTGCGTTCCGTCGACGTCGCGGACGAGGAGTCCGGCACCGTCCGCTTCCGCTCCTTCCTCCCTTACGACCTGTGCGTCACCGCGCACGCCGGCCGCCGGGACCCGGCGGCCGGCGTGCTGGAGATCGCGCTGGACGGAGACCTCGCGGGCTGGTCGCGCTGGACCGTGACGGAGCACGGCGCCGGGACGCGGGCCCTGTTCGAGCAGGAGGTCGAGGTGCGCAAGCCGCTGATGAGGCGCCTCGCCGTGCCCTGCCGCCCGGTCTTCAGGGCCAACCACGCGCTGATGATGCGCGGTGGACGACGCGGTCTGGCCGCCTATCTGGAAGCGGTTTGAAGGAAGGTGGCGACGCCCTGTATGGTTCAGTGCGTTCCCGGGCGATTAGCTCAGTGGGAGAGCGCTTCGTTCACACCGAAGAGGTCACTGGTTCGAACCCAGTATCGCCCACCGGGAGAGGCCGGTCCGTCAGCAGGCGGACCGGCCTCACGCGTTCGTGCCGCCGACCGTCACGCCGCCGCGGGCAGGTCCGGGCGCAGCGGCCACGCCGGATCGACCGGCTCCGGGACACCGCTGCGCGCGAACCACGCCTGCAGCCCCCGCGCCTGCGCCGCGTGCCACACCGCCTGAAGCGTGTGCAGCTCCGCGACGGACAACCGCTCAAGCCGCGCCGCGAAGCGCCGCCCCACCGCCCGTACGACCTCCATCGCCGCCAGCGCGTCGGTCGCGGCGTCGTGTGCCCCGTCCAGTGCCACGTCGTAGTGCGCGCACAGGTCGGTGAGCGTACGCCGTCCCTTGCGATAGCGGTCCAGATGCTTGTCCAGCACCCGCGGATCCAGCACGCACAGCGGTACGTTCTCCAGGTAGCGCGCCAGCGACGAGGCCCGGTGACGGCGCAACTCCCGGTCCAGGATGGTCAGATCGAACGGCGCGTTCATCACCACCAGCGGGCGCGACGCCGCGCACTGCTCCGCCAGCGACCTCGCTATCTCCTCCATCACCGGCGCCGGCCAGCGTCCGTTGCGCTGGAGGTGATCGTCCGTCAGGCCGTGCACCTCCGTGGCGGCCGGCGGCACCGGGATCCCCGGATTCACCAACCACCGTGTGATGCGCGGCCGTCCGCCGGGCGTGTCCTGGACGACCACCGCGGCCGACACGATCCGGTCCGCCTCGACGTCCACTCCGGTTGTCTCCGTGTCAAATGCGGCCAGTGGGCCGTCGAACCAGTGCGTCATCCCCGAACTCCTCGCACGTGCCTGGCAGATGGGCGAAGGGCCCTGCCCGAATCGGTGATACCCGGGCTGTTTGCGCCGTACGCCGCGCGGTGACAACACAGGTGACGGGGAAGGAAATTGTCATGGCGCTCGCCCAGCCCGAATCGGGAGGGCTGTCCCCCGCAAGCGGGAGGTGCCCCCAGCCGCAGTGGACCGTTCCGGTGCGCGGAGCGCTCGCCACCACCGCCTGTATGGAGACGCTCCAGGTGGGCTATCTGCACGCGGTCGCCGCCGCGGCGGGCTGCTCACTGTCCCAGCCGTTCCCTGACAACGGCATCGACTGGCACGTGAGCCACAGCTCGGCCCGGCACACGGTCGACGACGAAGTGACCATCAAGGTGCAGCTCAAGTGCACCTATCAGATCCCGCCCCACCCACCGGGACCCGCGTTCTCCTTCACCCTCGACAACGACCACCTGGTGAAGCTCGCCCGCACCCCGGTCTCGGTCCACAAGATCCTCGTCGTCATGCTCGTCCCCCGCACGCAGGACGAGTGGCTGCGCGCCAGCCACGACCGGCTCGACCTCAGGCACTGCTGCTACTGGACCAATCTGGCCGGCCACCCGGTGACGGGCAGGCGCCGGACCACTGTGCGGATCCCGACGACGCGGATCTTCGACGACCGCGCGCTCTGCGAGATCATGGCGCGCGTCGGGGCGGGAGGAAGACCTTGACGCACCGGCCCTTCGACGAGCACCTCCACCGGTTCCCGCAGCCCGGCGGCCGCCCCCAGCCCACGGCCGACCCACCCGGCCCCTGGGGCGCCTTCGTCGAGCCGGATCCCGCGCAGATCGATCCGGCCGTCCTCGGCGCACTCCTCGACCGCCACGGCTGGCGGCGGCGCGGCGGGGCCGCCGGGCGCTACACGCGCTGGACCCCGCCCGGCCCCGCCGCCGGCGGCACCAGCCTCCTCGTGCCCGAGAGCCGCGCCTTTCCCGACTGGGAGGACCTCATCGGCGAAGCCCTCACCGCACTCGCCCGCAGCGCCGCTCCCTCTGCCCGCGACGTCCTCGTCGGGCTCACCGTTCCCAGCGACGAGATCCGCTGGTGGCGCGACATCCCCCAGGGGCCGTCCGGCACCGTCTCGTGGACCGCGCAGGAACAGCTGCGTTCGGCCGCCCGCCAGATGCTGCTGGCCGGCGCCCTCGCCGTACGGGGCCGCGCCGGCTACTACGGCGCCCGGCACCGCAGGCAGGCGCAGGCCCTGCTCGAAGGCGTCCTGGTGGGCCCCGCGCCCGGCGGCCGCTCCCTCACCGCCTTCGTCCCCGTGCAGACCGGCCGCGCGGTCGCCGTGCGGCTCTCGCACGCGCTCCAGGCCACCCGCGAGGCCATCGACTACCAGCGGGCCACGGGCGGCATGGAGGCGTTCGACACCGCGGTGCAGGCAGGCGTCAGCCGCGAGCTGACCGAGGCCGTGATCGCGCTCGTGCGCGGCTCGGAGGGAGCGCGCATCACGCTCGCCTGGTCCCCGGCCGCCGGAGTGCCCCAGGGCTGCGCCGCCCGCATGGAGCCGGTGGAGTTCTCGGCGGGAGACCTTCCCGCGCTGCGCGAGGCGGGCGCCCGCTACCTCCAGGACGAGCCGTCCGTGCCCGTGCGGATCACCGGCGCCGTCGTCCGCATGCGCCGCTCGGGAACGCGAGGCCCGGGCACCGTACGGCTGCGGGTGCTGGCCGGGGCGGAGGTGCCGCACGTGCGGGTGGCGCTGGACGAGGACTCCTACCGCACGGCGGGCCACGCCCATCTGGTCGGACTGCCGATCCGGGTGGTGGGCCGGCTGGAGAGCCGGGGCGGATTCCGGAGGCTGACGGACGCCTCCGCTGTGACGCCGGTGCCCGTCGACGACGCCGAGCGGGACCGGCTGATGAAGTCGCTCCAGGAGAACCTGGACTTCTTCGGGGAAGCGGGGGACGAGGAGGACTGACGCCCGCGGCGACAATCGTTTCGCGAGTGGTCCCTCCGGCTCGGTACGATTCCAGGTGCGCGCGCTGTGCCAGGCCGTGCATCCACCTTCAGTCAGGAGAGACCGGTGTCAGACGTCCGTGTGATCATCCAACGCGATTCCGAGCGGGAAGAGCGCGTGGTGACGACGGGCACTACGGCCGCCGACCTCTTCGCCGGCGAGCGCACGGTCGTCGCCGCCCGCGTCGCCGGAGAGCTGAAGGACCTCGCGTACGAGATCAAGGACGGCGAGGAGGTCGAGCCCGTCGAGATCTCCTCCGAGGACGGCCTGAACATCCTGCGCCACTCCACCGCGCATGTCATGGCCCAGGCCGTGCAGGAGCTGTTCCCCGAGGCCAAGCTCGGCATCGGCCCGCCGGTCAAGGACGGCTTCTACTACGACTTCGACGTCGAGAAGCCGTTCACCCCCGAGGATCTCAAGGCCATCGAGAAGAAGATGCAGGAGATCCAGAAGCGGGGCCAGCGCTTCTCCCGCCGCGTCGTCACCGACGAGGCGGCCCGCGAGGAGCTCGCCGACGAGCCGTACAAGCTGGAGCTGATCGGCCTCAAGGGCTCCGCCTCGCACGACGACGGCGCCGACGTCGAGGTGGGCGCCGGCGAGCTCACCATCTACGACAACCTCGACGCCAAGACGGGCGACCTGTGCTGGAAGGACCTCTGCCGGGGCCCCCACCTGCCCACCACGCGCAACATCCCGGCCTTCAAGCTGATGCGCAACGCCGCCGCATACTGGCGCGGCAGCGAGAAGAACCCGATGCTCCAGCGCATCTACGGCACCGCCTGGCCGTCCAAGGACGAGCTGAAGGCGCACCTGGACTTCCTCGCCGAGGCCGAGAAGCGCGACCACCGCAAGCTCGGCAACGAGCTGGACCTCTTCTCCATCCCGGACCAGATCGGCTCCGGCCTCGCGGTCTTCCACCCCAAGGGCGGCATCATCCGCCGGGTCATGGAGGACTACTCGCGCAAGCGGCACGAGGAGGAGGGCTACGAGTTCGTCTACTCCCCGCACGCCACCAAGGGGAAGCTCTTCGAGACCTCGGGCCACCTCGACTGGTACGCCGAGGGCATGTACCCGCCCATGCAGCTCGACGAGGGCGTGGACTACTACCTCAAGCCCATGAACTGCCCGATGCACAACCTGATCTTCGACGCGCGCGGCCGGTCCTACCGTGAACTGCCGCTGCGCCTCTTCGAGTTCGGGACCGTGTACCGGTACGAGAAGTCCGGCGTCGTGCACGGTCTGACCCGTGCCCGCGGGTTCACCCAGGACGACGCGCACATCTACTGCACCAAGGAGCAGATGGCGGACGAGCTCGACTCGACGCTCACCTTCGTGCTCAATCTGCTCCGCGACTACGGTCTGACCGACTTCTACCTGGAGCTGTCCACCAAGGACCCGGAGAAGTTCGTCGGCAGCGACGAGGTGTGGGAGGAGGCCACCGAGACGCTGCGACAGGTGGCCGAGAAGCAGGGTCTGCCGCTGGTCCCGGACCCGGGCGGTGCCGCCTTCTACGGTCCGAAGATCTCCGTCCAGGCCAAGGACGCGATCGGCCGGACCTGGCAGATGTCGACCGTGCAGCTCGACTTCAACCTGCCGGAGCGTTTCGACCTCGAGTACACGGGCCCCGACGGGACCAAGCACCGCCCGGTCATGATCCACCGTGCCCTGTTCGGCTCGATCGAGCGGTTCTTCGCGGTGCTGCTGGAGCACTACGCGGGCGCGATGCCGCCGTGGCTGGCGCCCGTTCAGGCCGTCGGCATCCCGATCGGTGACGCGCACGTCGAGTACCTGCAGCAGTTCGCGGCGGACGCGAAGAAGAAGGGCCTGCGGGTCGAGGTCGACGCGTCCTCGGACCGGATGCAGAAGAAGATCCGCAACCAGCAGAAGCAGAAGGTCCCCTTCATGATCATCGTCGGCGACGAGGACATGAACGCGGGCACCGTCTCCTTCCGCTACCGCGACGGCTCGCAGGAGAACGGCATCCCGCGCGAGGAGGCCCTGGCCAAGCTCCTCGACGTGGTGGAACGACGGGTCCAGGTCTGACCCGAGCAGGCACGCGAGGGACGGTCCCGGAAGGGGCCGCCCCTCGCCGCATGCCGTCATCAGCGGCGAATATGCTGGCACGCATGACGACTGAGCCGGAGCAGCAGATCGGAGTCGGGACGCCTGACTCGTTCCAGCGCCTGTGGACGCCTCACCGCATGGCGTACATCCAGGGCGAGAACAAGCCGACCGGTCCCGGGGCCGACGACGGCTGCCCGTTCTGCTCGATCCCGTCGAAGTCCGACGAGGACGGTCTGATCATCGCCCGCGGCGAGACGGTCTACGCCGTGCTCAACCTCTACCCCTACAACGGCGGCCACCTGATGGTCGTCCCCTACCGCCACGTCGCCGACTACACCGAGCTGGACGACGCCGAGACCGTCGAGCTCGCCCGGCTGACCAAGCAGGCGATGACCGCCCTGCGGGCGGCCTCCGGCGCCCACGGGTTCAACATCGGCCTCAACCAGGGCAGCGCCGCCGGGGCCGGGATCGCCGCCCACCTGCACCAGCACATCGTGCCCCGGTGGGGCGGCGACACCAACTTCATGCCCGTCATCGGCACGACCAAGGTGCTGCCGCAGCTGCTCGCCGACACCCGCCGGATGCTCGCCGCCGTCTGGCCCGTCTGAGCCGCCCGCACCGGAGCCGCCCGCGCCGGAGCCGCCCGCACCGAGCCGCCCGCGCCGGAGCCGCTCGTACCGGAGCCGCCCGCACCGAGCCGCCCGCACCGGAGCCGCTCGTACCGGAGCCGCCCGGCTACGCGTCGTACAGGTCCGCGTTCCGCGGGGTCGGGTCCTGGACGAACCCGCTGACGACCATGGAGCGGTTGTCGAACTTCTCCGTGCTCACGCCGTTGTCGGCCAGGACCTTCATCGCGGCGGCGTGGGCCACGCGCAGCACCGGAGTGGCGGCGCGCATCGCGTCGTCAGCCATGAACCGGTGCCGCCAGGGCTTCTCGGCCCAGGCGTGGCGCAGTCCGAACGGCTCGGGCAGCACCAGCTTGCCGCCGAGGAAGTCGAGCAGCGGCGGGAACCAGGTGAAGGGCGCCCGCACCGCGAGGCGCACGACCTCGGGCGCGTCCACCAGCGGCAGCACGCGGTCGACCGTCTCCCAGAACTTGACGGTCTTGCTGACGGTGATCGTCTTGGGCTCGGGCTTGGTGGTGAACAGGGAGTGCACCGGGCCGAGCGCGTGCCCGGTGACCTCCACGCGCAGGGTCTCGTGGAGCACGGTGACCGTGATCATCATCGTGATGACCAACTGGCCGTCCCAGAGCGTGAACTGCACGCCCAGGTAGTGGCGGTTGCCGCCGCCGAACTGCTGGTGGTTGCAGATGCGCTGTATCTCGTGGCCCTTGACCTGGAAGGTCTCCACGTCCTGGCCCTCGGGCCTGGCGACCGCCGCGGCGTTCTCGCCGACCGGGGAGACGATCCAGTGCCGGACGGACGGGGTGGGGAAGCCGCCGGAGTTCAGCGGGCCGCGCTCCAGCAGCTTCAGCTTGTCGTGGATGGCCCGTATGACGTCCCAGCTGCGGAACTGGTTGATCTCCTTGCCCGGCTCGTCGGCGACGAGCTCCTCGGCCATCTGCCAGCTGCCCCAGCGGGTCCCCATGCCCAGTATTCCCTTGGGGCCCGCGTAGAAGACGACGTTGGAGTGCTGTTCGGCGGTGAGCTTCTGCAGACCCTGGCGCAGCTGTTCACGGGCGGTCTCGTCCGGATTCCCCGGCACGGCCTCGGGGACCTTGGCGCCGATGCCGCCGCCGCCGGACAGGAGGCTGTCCCACCGGGCGCGCATGTCCTTCGCGGTGGACTCGCAGATCCTCTTCGCGAGCATCCAGCCGACGACCGGGGCGACGATCATGCCCCGGATGTAGTAGCCCCAGAATCCCGTGAACGGCAGCCGCAGCAGCAGGATCACGGCCATGGCGCCGATGCCCACGAGCAGGATGGTGCCGAGGGCGCCGGCCCGCTTGTTCGCCGCGCCGGCGAGGGTACGGCGCAGCTGGAACACGCCGATCCACAGCAGCAGTCCGGGCAGGAAGACCAGCCCGCACAGCGCCATGACGGCGGTCAGCTTGGCGTCCCGCTCCTTGCGGATGCGGGTGGCGGCCAGGCAGTGCTCCACGACGGTCTGGGGCTCGGTGCCGAAGGACTGGATCAGCGCCTTGCGGGCGCCGCCGAGCATCCGCACCTGGACCGCCCGGGAGAAGGCCTCACCGAGGTTCGGCTCGAAGAGGGAGAACTTGCCCGGCTTCACCTCGGTCTTGTGCCACTCGCTGTTGGCCTTGAGGATCTCGGCGACCGGGCTGTCGCGGTACGCCGCCGAGGCGAGCGCATGGGTCGCCGCGGTCTGCCCGGCCGACCCCATGAGCGGGACCTGAGCCCCGGGTGTGAAATCGAATCCGTCTGTCACTACCGCCCCCATCGCCGCACGCGTCCGCACTGCGGCCTGTTCCCAACTGCCGCGCCCCGCACACCTGGTGAGCTGGACACCTCAGCGTATCGGGGGCCGGGCGGTCGCGGCAGGGGACATCGGGACGACCGTCCGCCGGCGGCGTGCGCCGGCGGACGGCCACCGGCTAGGCCTTCGCCGTCGCCTCCTCCCGCATCCGGTCGGCCACCTGCTGCGGCATCGGTTCGTGCCGTGCGTAGGTCCGGCTGAACCTGCCCGTGCCGTGCGAGATGGAGCGCAGGTCGACCGCGTAGCGCCCGATCTCGATCTCCGGCACCTCGGAGCGCACCAGCGTGCGCCCGCCGCCCGCCTGTTCAGTGCCGACGACCCGGCCGCGCCGGCCGGACAGGTCGCTCATGACCGGCCCCACGTACTCGTCCGGGACGAGCACCTGCACTTCGGCCACCGGTTCCAGCAGGTTGATCCGCGCCTCGGCGGCGGCCTCGCGCAGGGCGAGGGCTCCCGCCGTCTGGAAGGCCGCGTCGGAGGAGTCCACCGAGTGAGCCTTGCCGTCCCGCAGGGTGACCCGTACGTCGACGAGCGGATATCCCGCGGCGACGCCGCGTGCGGCCTGGGCGCGTACCCCCTTCTCCACGGAGGGGATGAACTGGCGCGGCACCGCTCCGCCGACGACCTTGTCGACGAACTCGACGCCGGAGCCGGGCGGCAGGGGCTCGACGTCGATCTCGCAGATCGCGTACTGCCCGTGGCCGCCGGACTGCTTCACATGACGGCCGCGCCCCGCGGAGCCGGCGGCGAAGGTCTCGCGCAGCTGGACCTTGTGGGGCACGACGTCGACCTGGACGCCGTAGCGGTTGCGGAGCCGTTCGAGGGCGACGTCGGCGTGTGCCTCGCCCATGCACCACAGCACCACCTGGTGGGTGTCCTGGTTCTGTTCGAGCCGCATGGTCGGATCCTCGGCGGCGAGCCGGGTCAGGCCCTGCGACAGCTTGTCCTCGTCCGCCTTGCTGTGCGCCTGGATGGCGAGCGGAAGCAGCGGATCGGGCATCGTCCAGGGCGCCATCAGCAGCGGGTCGTCCTTGGCCGAGAGGGTGTCGCCGGTCTCGGCGCGGGACAGCTTCGCCACGCAGGCCAGGTCACCGGCTATGGCGTGGGGGAGCGGACGCTGCTGTTTGCCGAAGGGCGCGGACAGGGCGCCGACGCGCTCGTCGACGTCGTGGTCCTCGTGCCCCCGGTCGGCCAGCCCGTGACCCGAGACGTGCACCGTCTCGTCGGGCCGCAGCGTCCCGGAGAAGACGCGGACCAGGGAGACACGGCCGACGTACGGGTCCGAGGCCGTCTTGACCACCTCGGCGACGAGCGGTCCGGCCGGGTCGCAGGTGATCGCCGGCCGCGGGGAGCCGTCCGGGGTCGTGACGTCGGGCGGCGTCGTCTCCAGCGGGGTCGGGAAGCCGCCGGTGATCAGTTCCAGCAGCTCGACGGTGCCGAGGCCCTGCCGGGCGCCGTCGGCCGCGGGGGCGGCGGCGAGGACGGGATGGAAGGTGCCGCGCGCCACGGCCTTCTCCAGGTCGTCGACGAGCGTCTTGAGGTCGATCTCCTCACCGCCGAGATAGCGGTCCATGAGGGTCTCGTCCTCGCTCTCCGCGATGATGCCCTCGATGAGCCGGTTGCGGGCCTCCTCGATCAGCGGGGTCTGCGCGGGGTCGGGCGGGGACTCCTTCCGTTCGCCGGACGAGTAGTCGAAGATCTTCTGCGTCAGCAGTCCGACGAGGCCGGTGACCGGCGCGTGACCGTCCGCCTGCTGCGGGCCGTACTGCGGCAGGTAGAGCGGCAGGACCGCATCGGGGTCGTCGCCCCCGAAGATCTGCCCGCAGACGGCGGTGAGCTCCTCGAATCCGGTGCGCGCGGTCTCCAGGTGCGTCACCACGATGGCACGCGGCATGCCCACCGCCGCGCACTCCTCCCACACCGCGCGGCAGGCGCCCGCCACGGCGTCGGCCTCCTGCGCGGCCGAGACGACGAAGAGGGCCGCGTCCGCTGCTCGCAGACCGGCCCGCAGCTCCCCGACGAAGTCCGCGTATCCGGGAGTGTCGAGAAGGTTGATCTTGTACCCGCCCCATTCGACGGGCACGAGGGACAGCTGTACGGAACGTTGCTGGCGGTGCTCGATCTCGTCGTAGTCCGAGACCGTGGCGCCGTCCTCGACCCGGCCGGCCCGGTTGACCGCTCCCGCGGTCAGCGCCAGCGCCTCGACCAGCGTCGTCTTGCCCGACCCGCTGTGGCCGACCAGCACCACATTCCGTACGGATGCGGGGTGGTCGGCCGTTACTGCTCTGCCGGCGGCTCCGGGGTGTGCATGCGCCTTGTCGCCCATGATCTTGCCTCCCGATCGATTGCACGGCGAGGAGGGAAAGCCGCGGGCGCGGGAAGCCGGGACGATGTCCCGAATCGTCGTCCGGGGCAGCTCCGGCGATGCCCGCGGTGTCTTTCGAGCTTTCCACTGTCGTCATGGTGCGTCCATACGTCGGACGCCGCAGTACCTGTCCGGGTCCGGCCCATGGGCCGTCACCGTCCTGGCTACGATGGGCCAGCCGGTGGCCGTGGGGCCACACGGCCCACCGAACCCTCGGGAAGGCCATGCTGAACAAGTACGCGCGTGCATTCTTCACGCGTGTTCTCACACCGTTCGCCGCGTTTCTGCTCCGCCGCGGAGTGAGCCCCGACGCCGTCACGCTCATCGGAACCGCCGGAGTCGTGGCGGGAGCGCTGGTCTTCTTCCCCAGGGGCGAGTTCTTTTGGGGCACGATCGTCATCACGCTGTTCGTCTTCTCCGACCTCGTCGACGGCAACATGGCCCGGCAGGCGGGCGTGTCCAGCCGGTGGGGGGCGTTCCTCGACTCGACGCTCGACCGGGTCGCCGACAGCGCGATCTTCGGCGGTTTCGCCCTCTGGTACGCGGGCAAGGGCGACGACAACGTGCTCTGCGCGGTCGCGATCTTCTGCCTCGCGAGCGGCCAGGTCGTGTCGTACACCAAGGCCCGGGGCGAATCGATCGGCCTGCCCGTCGCCGTCAACGGACTGGTCGAGCGCGCCGAGCGGCTCGTCATCTCACTGGTCGCCGCCGGCCTCGCCGGCCTCCACCGGTTCGGCGTGCCCGGCATCGACGTCCTGCTGCCGGTCGCACTGTGGATCGTCGCCGTCGGCAGCCTGGTGACGCTGGGGCAGCGGGTCGTCACCGTACGGCGGGAGTCCGCCGAGGCGGAGGCCGCCGATGCCCGGCCCGGCGGGGCCGAGCAGGAAGGGGCCGGGGCGTCATGATGCGCGACCGCTTGACCGACGCCCTGTACGGACTGGGCTGGGGCGCGGTGAAGAAGCTGCCGGAGCCCGTGGCCGCCGGACTCGGCCGCACCATCGCCGACGCCGCCTGGAGGCGTCGCGGCAAGGGCGTGCTGCGGCTGGAGTCCAACCTCGCACGCGTCGTTCCCGACGCGGGAGCCGAGCGCCTGGCCGAGCTCTCCAAGGCCGGCATGCGCTCGTACATGCGCTACTGGATGGAGTCCTTCCGGCTGCCCAGCTGGAACCAGGAGCGCGCCCGGCTCAGCTTCGACCCCAAGGACATCCACCTCCTGACCGACGCCCTCGCGTCGGGCCGGGGCGTCGTGCTCGCCCTGCCGCACCTCGCCAACTGGGACGTCGCCGGGATCTGGGTGACCCGGGCGCTCGGCATCCCCTTCACCACGGTCGCCGAACGCCTCAGGCCGGAATCGCTGTACGACCGGTTCGTCGCCTACCGCGAGAGCCTCGGCATGGAGGTCCTGCCGCACACGGGCGGCTCGGCCTTCGGCACGCTCGCCCGGCGGCTGCGCGACGGCGGCCTCGTCTGCCTGGTCGCGGACCGCGACCTGTCCGCCTCCGGCGTCGAGGTGACCTTCTTCGGCGAGAAGGCCCGCATGCCCGCGGGTCCCGCGCTGCTGGCCCAGCAGACCGGCGCCCTGCTGCTCCCGGTGACGCTCTGGTACGACGAGACGCCCGTGATGAAGGGCCGCGTCCACCCGCCCGTCGAGGTCCCCTCGTCAGGCACGCGCGCCGAGAAGACGTCCTCCATGACGCAGGCCCTCGCCGACGTCTTCGCCGAGGGCATCGCCGAGCACCCGGAGGACTGGCACATGCTGCAGCGGCTGTGGCTCTCGGACCTCGAACCCCGGGAGGACAGGACGTGAGGATCGGCATTGTCTGCCCGTACTCGTGGGACGTGCCCGGTGGCGTGCAGTTCCACATCAGGGACCTGGCCGAGCACCTCATCCGGCTCGGGCACGACGTCTCCGTCCTCGCCCCGTCGGACGACGACACGCCCCTGCCGCCCTACGTGGTCTCCGCGGGCCGCGCCGTGCCCGTGCCCTACAACGGCTCCGTCGCCCGGCTCAACTTCGGCTTCCTGTCCGCGGCCCGGGTACGGCGCTGGCTCCACGACGGCACCTTCGACGTCATCCACATCCACGAGCCGGCGTCGCCGTCCCTGGGCCTGCTGTCCTGCTGGGCCGCGCAGGGGCCGATCGTCGCCACGTTCCACACGTCCAACCCGCGGTCGCGGGCCATGATCGCCGCCTACCCGATCCTGCAGCCCGCGCTGGAGAAGATCAGCGCGCGGATCGCCGTCAGCGAGTACGCCCGCCGCACGCTCGTCGAGCACCTCGGCGGAGACGCGGTCGTCATCCCGAACGGCGTCGACGTCGGCTTCTTCGAGAGCGCCGAGCCGAAGGCGGAGTGGCAGAACGGCACGATCGGCTTCATCGGCCGCATCGACGAGCCGCGCAAGGGCCTGCCGGTCCTGATGAAGGCGCTGCCGGCGATCTTCGACGCCTGCCCGGACACGCGGCTGCTGGTCGCCGGGCGCGGTGACGAGGAGGAGGCCGTCGCCTCCCTGCCGGCCGAGATGCGCTCCCGGGTCGAGTTCCTCGGGATGGTCAGCGACGAGGACAAGGCACGGCTGCTGCGCAGCGTCGACGTGTACGTGGCGCCCAACACGGGCGGCGAGAGCTTCGGCATCATCCTGGTCGAGGCGATGTCGGCGGGCGCGCCGGTGCTGGCGTCCGACCTGGACGCGTTCGCCCAGGTACTGGACAAGGGCGCGGCGGGGGAGCTGTTCGCCAACGAGGACGCGGACGCGCTGGCCGCGGCGGCGATCCGTCTGCTGGGCGACCCGGACCGGCGGCGGGAGCTGCGCGAGCGGGGCAGCGCGCACGTGCGGCGGTTCGACTGGTCGACGGTGGGGGCGGACATCCTCGCCGTGTACGAGACGGTGACGGACGGTGCGGCGTCGGTGGCGACGGACGACCGGCCGGGCCTGCGGGCCCGCCTGGGGCTGGTGACCCGGGACTGAGGCGCGCCGGGAGCCCGGGGGCGCTCGTGCCCCTGGGCCCCTGGAGCAGTCCCGGACACGAGCCCCGGAGCGGCACGACGCCACCGCCCGCGGACCGGGTCCCCTGCGCGTGAAGCCGGACGTGCCGCCCGTGCCCGTGAAGCGGACGTGCCCCCGTGCCCGGGAAGCCGGACGTGCCCCGTGCACGCTGCGCAACACGCGGGCCCCGGCCGCGCCCGCGACCTCCGGTCCGTCGCTTTCCCCCACAGCCCTTCGGAGCGTGGGAGGCGCCCCCGTGGGCCCGGTAGCCTTGCCGCCCGTGAGCACCCTGATCTGGATCGTCGTCGCCCTCGTGGCCATCGGCATGTACCTCAGCTGGACCGCCGGGCGACTCGACCGGCTCCACGCCCGGATCGACGCCGCCCGGGCCGCGCTCGACGCGCAGCTCCTGCGGCGCGCATCCGTCGCACAGGAGCTCGCGACCTCCGGAGTGCTCGACCCCGCCGCGTCCATCGTGCTGTACGAGGCCGCGCACGCGGCGCGGCAGGCGGAGGAGGAGCACCGCGAGGTCGCCGAGAGCGAGCTCAGCGCCGCACTGCGGGCGGTGTTCGGGGAGGCCGAGCAGATGGAGGCCCTGCGCGCGGTACCGGGCGGCGAGGAGGCCGCCGGCGAGCTCGCACAGGCGGTGCGCCGCGTCCCCATGGCGCGCCGGTTCCACAACGACGCCGTCCGCGCCGCGCGCGCCCTGCGCCGGCACCGCAAGGTGCGCTGGTTCCGGCTCGCGGGCCACGCCCCGTTCCCCATGGCGTTCGAGATGGACGACGAGCCCCCCACCGCGCTGGCGGACCGGCCCGCCTGACCGGTGCCGGGTCGGGCCGGTGGAGTTGCCCGCCTGCCGGTGCCTGGGCGTGCCGGCGACCTGCAAGTCTGAACGGTCCCCGGCTGTTCGGGCGGCCCCGCCCGCCAAAACGATCCACGGGGTGAATATTGGCCCTTGATGTGGACTGGTCCCTGGATGTTCCATCGGTGACGCATCACAACGTCGTCATCGAGTGAGGTCCCTCCGTGTCCAGCACCACCACCCCGCAGACCCCCGAGACCGGCACCGCCCGCGTCAAGCGCGGCATGGCCGAGCAGCTCAAGGGCGGCGTGATCATGGACGTGGTCAACGCCGAGCAGGCGAAGATCGCCGAGGATGCCGGCGCCGTCGCCGTCATGGCCCTGGAGCGCGTGCCCGCCGACATCCGCAAGGACGGCGGCGTGGCCCGGATGTCCGACCCGAACATGATCGAGGAGATCATCGACGCGGTCTCCATCCCGGTGATGGCCAAGTCGCGCATCGGCCACTTCGTCGAGGCACAGGTGCTCCAGTCCCTGGGCGTCGACTACATCGACGAGTCCGAGGTGCTGACCCCGGCCGACGAGGTCAACCACAGCGACAAGTGGGCCTTCACCACCCCGTTCGTCTGCGGCGCCACCAACCTGGGCGAGGCCCTGCGCCGTATCGCCGAGGGCGCGGCCATGATCCGCTCCAAGGGCGAGGCCGGCACGGGCAACGTCGTCGAGGCCGTCCGCCACCTGCGCCAGATCAAGAACGAGATCGCCAAGCTGCGCGGCTTCGACAACAACGAGCTCTACGCCGCCGCCAAGGAGCTGCGCGCCCCGTACGAGCTCGTCAAGGAGGTCTCCGAGCTCGGCAAGCTGCCGGTCGTGCTGTTCTCCGCCGGTGGCGTGGCGACCCCGGCCGACGCCGCGCTGATGCGCCAGCTCGGCGCCGAGGGCGTCTTCGTCGGCTCCGGCATCTTCAAGTCGGGCGACCCGGCCAAGCGCGCCGCCGCCATCGTGAAGGCCACCACCTTCTACGACGACCCGAAGATCATCGCGGACGCCTCCCGCAACCTGGGCGAGGCCATGGTCGGCATCAACTGCGACACCCTGCCCGAGGCCGAGCGCTACGCGAACCGGGGCTGGTAATGACGACGCCCGTGATCGGTGTCCTGGCCCTCCAGGGCGACGTACGGGAGCACCTGATCGCCCTGGCCGCGGCGGACGCCGTGGCCAGGCCGGTGCGGCGGCCCGAGGAACTGGCCGAGGTCGACGGCCTGGTGATCCCCGGCGGCGAGTCGACGACCATGTCGAAGCTCGCCACGCTGTTCGGCATGCTGGAGCCGCTGCGCGAGCGCATCGCGGCCGGCATGCCGGTCTACGGCACCTGCGCCGGTCTGATCATGCTCGCCGAGAAGATCATCGACCCGCGCTCGGGTCAGGAGACGCTCGGCGGCATCGACATGATCGTCCGTCGCAACGCCTTCGGCCGGCAGAACGAGTCGTTCGAGGCGACCGTCGAGGTGTCCGGCGTCGGTCCCGTCGAGGGCGTCTTCATCCGCGCCCCGTGGGTGGAGTCCGTCGGCGCCCAGGTCGAGGTGCTCGCCGAGCACGACGGCCACATCGTCGCGGTGCGGCAGGGCAAGGTGCTCGCCACCTCGTTCCATCCCGAACTGACCGGTGACCACCGTGTGCACGGCCTGTTCGTCGACATGGTGCGCACGGGGGGCTGAGCGGATCCCGGTAGGATCTCTGGGGTTCGTTCAGGAATTGGTTACGCGAAGGAGACAGGCAGATGTCCGGCCACTCTAAATGGGCTACGACGAAGCACAAGAAGGCCGTGATCGACGCCAAGCGCGGCAAGCTCTTCGCGAAGCTGATCAAGAACATCGAGGTCGCGGCCCGTACCGGCGGTGCCGACCCCGACGGCAACCCGACGCTGTTCGACGCCATCCAGAAGGCGAAGAAGCAGTCCGTCCCGAACAAGAACATCGACTCCGCGGTCAAGCGCGGCGGCGGTCTCGAGGGCGGCGGTGTCGACTACGAGACGATCATGTACGAGGGTTACGGCCCGAACGGTGTCGCGGTGCTCATCGAGTGCCTCACCGACAACCGCAACCGCGCCGCCTCCGACGTGCGGGTCGCCATGACCCGCAACGGCGGCTCGATGGCCGACCCGGGCTCCGTCTCGTACCTGTTCAACCGCAAGGGCGTCGTCATCGTCCCCAAGGGCGAGCTGACCGAGGACGACGTCCTCGGCGCCGTCCTGGACGCGGGCGCCGAGGAGGTCAACGACCTCGGCGAGTCCTTCGAGGTGCTGAGCGAGGCCACCGACCTGGTCGCGGTCCGCACCGCCCTCCAGGAGGCCGGCATCGACTACGACTCGGCCGACGCCAACTTCGTCCCGACCATGCAGGTCGAGCTGGACGAGGAGGGCGCGCGCAAGATCTTCAAGCTGATCGACGCGCTCGAGGACAGCGACGACGTGCAGAACGTCTTCGCCAACTTCGACGTCTCGGACGAGGTCATGGAGAAGGTCGACGCCTGATCCACGCTCTGCGACGGGCCGACGGGGCACATCCCCGTCGGCCCGTCGCGTTGTCGGCGGTTGTCGGTGGCAGCCGATAGCCTGCACAAACAGCTGAGCGAAGGAGGGGTGGGACGCGTGCGCGTTCTCGGGGTGGACCCTGGGCTGACCCGGTGCGGTGTCGGCGTCGTGGAGGGCGTGGCCGGCCGGCCGCTGACGATGCGCGCCGTCGGAGTCGTACGGAGCCCGGTGGACGCCGATCTGGGCCACCGGCTGGTCGCGATCGAGCAGGGCATCGAGCAGTGGCTCGACGAGCACCGCCCCGAATACGTCGCCGTGGAGCGCGTGTTCAGCCAGCACAATGTCCGCACGGTGATGGGCACGGCCCAGGCCAGCGCCGTGGCCATGCTCTGCGCCTCCCGCCGCGGGATCCCCGTCGCCCTGCACACGCCCAGCGAGGTCAAGGCGGCGGTCACTGGCAGCGGACGGGCCGACAAGGCGCAGGTGGGCGCCATGGTGACCCGGCTGCTGCGGCTCGAGGCACCGCCGAAGCCGGCCGACGCCGCGGACGCCCTCGCCCTCGCCATCTGCCACATCTGGCGCGCCCCCGTGCAGAACCGCCTGCAGCGGGCAGTCGCCGCCCATCACGCAACGAAAGGCCGGACCGCATGATCGCCTTTGTGAGCGGCACGGTGGCCGCCCTCACCCCGACGACGGCCGTGATCGAGGTCGGCGGCGTCGGCATGGCGGTGCAGTGCACACCGAACACCCTCTCCGAGCTGAGGATCGGTCAGGAGGCCAGACTGGCCACGTCGTTGGTGGTCCGGGAGGACTCACTGACGCTCTACGGCTTCGCCGACGACGACGAGCGCCAGGTGTTCGAGCTCCTGCAGACCGCGAGCGGTGTGGGCCCGCGCCTGGCTCAGGCGATGCTCGCCGTGCACACACCGGACGCGCTGCGGGTGGCCGTCACGAGCGGCGACGAGAAGGCGCTGACGGCGGTACCGGGGATCGGCAAGAAGGGCGCGCAGAAGCTGCTGCTGGAGCTGAAGGACCGCCTCGGCGCACCGGTCGGCTCCACGCCGGCGGTCGGCGCGCCGGTCAGCCAGTCCTGGCGCGACCAGCTGCACGCCGCGCTGATCGGTCTCGGCTACGCGACCCGCGAGGCGGACGAGGCGGTGTCCGCCGTGGCCCCTCAGGCGGAGTCCCTGGGCCCGGCCCCCGAGGTGGGCCCCCTGCTCCGAGCGGCACTCCAGACCCTGAACAGGGCACGCTGAGATGCCCGCGGGGTGTTTTCCGCAACGCGCCCCACGGCTCGGCCGCCGTGGGAGGTACCCCCAGGTGGGGGCCCCGGTGCCTCAATCTCCCCCGACGGCCTGGCGGCCATGAGTGGGGATCCCGGCGACGCCGGGGGAGTGCCCCCAGCGGGGCGTGATCTGCCTGCGGCGCATCAGCCCGTGCGGGGGCGCCCAGGGAGAGATCGAGGACACCGCGCGAGGCGCGGTACGGAGGCCGGGGCTCGCCCCGGCCTCGGGATGGGGGTGCCTCCCACGGCCGCCAGGCCGTAGAGGGAGGGTCCGGGGGTGAAGCCCCCATTCGGGAAGGGGCCGGTAGGGGAAGACCCCGCAGCCCCGCCGGCCCGCACGCAACCGTACGAACCGAGAAGGCAGACACCACGTGAACTGGGACGACGAGACCACCGCCGAGACGGAACCGCGGCTGGTCGGCGGCGCCGCCGACGGCGAGGACCAGGCCGTCGAGGCGGCCCTGCGGCCCAAGTCGCTGGCCGAGTTCGTCGGCCAGGAGCGCGTGCGCGAGCAGCTCGACCTCGTGCTCAAGGCGGCCCTGGCCCGCGGCGCCACCGCCGACCACGTCCTGCTCTCCGGTGCCCCCGGCCTCGGCAAGACCACCCTGTCGATGATCGTCGCGGCGGAGATGAACGCCCCGATCCGCATCACCTCGGGCCCCGCCATCCAGCACGCGGGCGATCTCGCCGCCATTCTCTCCTCGCTCCAGGAGGGAGAGGTCCTCTTCCTCGACGAGATCCACCGCATGTCCCGGCCCGCCGAGGAGATGCTCTACATGGCGATGGAGGACTTCCGCGTCGACGTGATCGTCGGCAAGGGCCCGGGGGCGACCGCCATCCCCCTGGAGCTGCCCCCCTTCACCCTCGTCGGCGCCACGACCAGGGCCGGTCTGCTCCCGCCGCCGCTGCGCGACCGCTTCGGCTTCACCGCGCACATGGAGTTCTACGAGCCCGTCGAACTGGAGCGCGTCATCCACCGTTCGGCGCAGCTCCTCGATGTCGACATCGAGGCGGAGGGCGCCGCCGAGATCGCCGGCCGCTCACGCGGCACGCCGCGCATCGCCAACCGCCTGCTGCGCCGTGTCCGGGACTACGCCCAGGTCAAGGCGGACGGCCTGATCACCCGGGAGGTGGCCGCGGCCGCCCTCGGCGTGTACGAGGTCGACAGCCGCGGCCTGGACCGGCTGGACCGGGCGGTGCTGCAGGCGCTGCTGAAGCTGTTCGGGGGCGGCCCGGTCGGTCTGTCCACCCTCGCGGTCGCTGTGGGGGAGGAACGCGAGACGGTCGAGGAGGTGGCCGAGCCCTTCCTCGTACGCGAGGGTCTGCTGGCCCGGACGCCCCGGGGCCGGGTGGCCACACCCGCGGCCTGGTCGCACCTGGGGCTCGTGCCCCCTCAGCAGGGCGCAAGTGGACAACAGGGGCTGTTCGGGGCGTGACGGCGAGGGGAGTCGTCTCCTGCGGAACCACGGTGGGATGCTGGGCGTTGTTCCAGTGATGCGGACTCGCTTAGACTCCGCCGATGCCGACCTTCCGGGTCGGCATGCCCACCCCCGTAGATCAGGCCGTTCATCAGCGCGGTCGTGCGAAGGAATTCCCCGCCGTGGATATCTTGACCCTCCTCCCCTTCATCGTGCTCATCGGGGCCATGTTCCTGATGACCCGCTCCGCCAAGAAGAAGCAGCAGGCGGCCGCGCAGATGCGCGACCAGATGCAGCCCGGCACCGGAGTGCGGACCATCGGTGGCCTCTACGCGACCGTCAAGGAGGTCAACGACGACACGGTCCTCCTCGAGGCGGCCCCCGGCGTGCACCTGGTGTTCGCGAAGAACGCCATCGGCGCGGTCCTGGCCGACGACGAGTACAACCGCATCGTCCACGGTGACGACGATGTCAAGACCGACGACGCCACCGTCGTCCCCGACGACGTCTCCTCGCTGAGCGGCGACACCGCCGCCGACGAGGCCACCGACACCGGCAAGATCGACCTCGGCAAGAAGGCCGGCACGGACGCGGACGACGCCGAGGCGAAGGACGCCGACGCCAAGGACGGCAAGACCGACGGCGAGGCCGACGCGAAGTAGTCACGATCGGGGACCGCGGCGGCGCCCACCGGCGCCGCGCGGTCCCACGGTTGTGCCGACTGACCTTCGGGGGCAGGTCCCCACAACACTTCGTGGCCGCCTCGGCGCACACCCGGCGCGGGCGGTTGGACAGGGAGAAACGAGAAGGTGGCAGCACCGAACAGGGGCCGAAGGCCCGCGGGGGCTCAGGGCAAGCCAGGACGTTCCCTGGTTCTGATCCTGATCGCCATGGTCGCGCTCACGGGCGGCATGTTCTGGGCGGGGCAGCTCACGCCGCGTCTGGGCATCGACCTGGCGGGCGGTACGACCATCACGCTCGAGGCCAAGAGCGAGCCCGGCAAAGAGAACGCCGTCAACGAGACCAACATGAACACCGCGGTCGGCATCATCGAGCGCCGTGTCAATGGTCTGGGTGTCTCCGAGGCCGAGGTCCAGACCCAGGGCGACCGGAACATCATCGTCAACATCCCCAAGGGGACGAATTCCGAGCAGGCCCGTGAGCAGGTCGGCACCACCGCCCAGCTCTTCTTCCGGCCGGTGCTGACCGTCGCCGCCGGCACCCCCGCGGCCCCCGAGCCCTCCCCGAGCGCGTCGCCCAGCGGCAAGCCCAAGGACGACAAGGCCACGGACAAGCCGAAGGCCGGTGCCCCCTCCGGCTCCCCTTCCGCCGCTCCGTCGGCCAGTGCGACCACCCAGGGCCGTGCCGTGACCGAGGGCCTCAAGGCCCCCGCGGCGAGCCCCACGCCGTCCGCATCGGACAAGCCGAAGAGCTCCGAGAGCCCGAAGCCCTCGGACAAGCCCGAGCCGACGCCCTCCAGCGACCCGGGCGCCGCCGCGCTGGAAAAGCAGTTCACCGCTCTGGACTGCACGGACGCCAAGGCCCGCGGCAGGCTCGGTGACGGCGTCAAGCCGACCGAGACCGCCCTCGCCTGCGGCAAGAACAGCGTGGGCCAGTGGGAGAAGTACATCCTCGGCCCGGCCGAGGTGGACGGCAAGGACGTCGACGACGCCAAGGGCCAGCTCGACCAGCAGCGCGGCATGTGGATCGTCACGATGGACTTCACCGAGAGCGGTGCCAAGAAGTTCCAGAAGATCACCGGCCGCCTGTCCCAGCAGCAGCCCCCGATGAACCAGTTCGCCATCGTCCTCGACGGTGAAGTGGTCTCGGCCCCCCAGGTGAACCAGACGCTGAGCGCCAGCGCCGAGATCACCGGCAACTTCACCCAGGAGTCCGCCCAGAACCTGGGCAACATCCTGTCCTACGGCGCCCTGCCCCTGTCCTTCGAGGAGCAGAGCGTCACCACGGTCACCGCCGCCCTCGGCGGCGAGCAGCTCCAGGCGGGTCTGATCGCCGGTGCGATCGGCCTCGCGCTCGTCGTGATCTACCTGGTCGTCTACTACCGCGGCCTGGCCCTGATCGCGATCCTCAGCCTCATGGTGTCCGCGATCCTGACGTACACGATCATGGCCCTGCTCGGCCCGGGCATCGGCTTCGCGCTGAACCTGCCCGCCGTCTGCGGCGCCATCGTGGCGATCGGCATCACCGCCGACTCGTTCATCGTCTACTTCGAACGCATAAGGGACGAGATCCGCGAGGGCCGTACCCTGCGTCCGGCCGTGGAGCGCGCCTGGCCGCGTGCCCGGCGCACGATCCTGGTCTCCGACTTCGTGTCGTTCCTCGCCGCCGCCGTGCTCTTCGTCGTCACCGTCGGCAAGGTCCAGGGCTTCGCGTTCACGCTGGGTCTGACGACCCTCCTGGACGTGGTGGTCGTCTTCCTGTTCACCAAGCCGGTCATGACGATCCTCGCCCGCAAGAAGTTCTTCGCGAGCGGCCATCCGTGGTCCGGACTGGACCCGAAGCGGCTCGGCGCCAAGCCGCCGCTGCGCCGCTCCCGTCGCGTCTCCGCCCCCACCGACCTGAAGGAGGCGTGAGATGTCACGACTCGGAAACCTCGGTGCCAGGCTGTACCAGGGCGAGGTCGGCTACGACTTCGTCGGCAAGCGCAAGATCTGGTACGGCGTCTCGATCCTGATCACCATCACGGCCGTCCTCGGCCTCGTGGTCCAGGGCCTCAACATGGGCATCGAGTTCAAGGGCGGTGCCGTCTTCACCACTCCGAAGACCAGCGTGTCGGTCGCCCAGGCCCAGGAAGCCGCGGAAGAGGCCTCCGGCCACCCCGCGATCGTCCAGGAGCTCGGCACCGGCGGCATGCGCATCCAGGTCAGTGAGCTGGACACGCAGCAGGCCGACAAGGTCGCCGCCGAGCTCTCCGAGACGCTCGACGTCGACGCCGAGAGGATCAACGCCGAGCTCGTCGGGCCCAGCTGGGGCGAGCAGATCGCCAACAAGGCGTGGACCGGCCTCGGTGTGTTCATGATCCTCGTGGTGATCTACCTGGCCATCGCCTTCGAGTGGCGCATGGCGGTCGCGGCCCTGGTCGCGCTGATCCACGACATCACCATCACCGTCGGCGTCTACGCGCTCGTCGGCTTCGAGGTTACGCCGGGCACCGTGATCGGTCTGCTCACGATCCTCGGTTACTCGCTGTACGACACGGTCGTCGTCTTCGACTCCCTCAAGGAGGGGTCGAAGGACATCACCAAGCAGACCCGCTGGACCTACAGCGAGGTCGCCAACCGCAGCATCAACAGCACCCTGGTGCGTTCGATCAACACCACGGTCGTCGCCCTGCTGCCGGTCGCCGGCCTGCTGTTCATCGGTGGCGGTGTCCTCGGCGCCGGCATGCTGAACGACATCTCGCTGTCGCTGTTCGTCGGTCTCGCCGCCGGTGCGTACTCCTCGATCTTCATCGCCACTCCGCTGGTCGCCGACCTCAAGGAGCGCGAGCCGCAGATGAAGGCCCTGAAGAAGCGGGTGCTCGCCAAGCGCGCGGCCGCCGCGGCCAAGGGCGAGCCGGCGGAGTCCGAGCAGACCGACGGCGCCGACGACACCGACGACGTGCAGGAGGATGCGGCGCCGGCCGGCGCCGTCGTCGGCCAGCGCGGCCGCGGGCGCGGACGTCCCTCGGGCAGGCGCCGGTGACCGCCGCCGACATCCGGGAGCTGCTGCTCAGCCGCATCCGCGACGTCGTCGACCACCCGAAGCCGGGAGTGGTGTTCAAGGACATCACGCCCCTGCTCGCCGACCCGGTCGCCTTCACGGCGCTGACGGACGCGCTCACCGAGTTCTGCGTCCGCCACGGCGCGACGAAGATCGTCGGTCTCGAGGCACGGGGCTTCATCCTCGCGGCACCGGTCGCCGTCCGCGCCGGCGTCGGGTTCATCCCGGTGCGCAAGGCCGGCAAGCTCCCCGGGGCGACGCTGGGACAGGCCTACGAGCTGGAATACGGCACCGCCGAGATCGAGGTGCACGCCGAGGACCTGAGCGCGGGAGACCGCGTCATGGTCATCGACGACGTCCTCGCCACCGGCGGGACCGCCGAGGCCTCGCTGGAGCTCATCCGGCGGGCGGGCGCGGAGGTCGCGGGTGTCGCGGTCCTGATGGAGCTCGGCTTCCTCGGTGGCCGTGACCGGCTGAACGGCGCCCTGGGCGGGGCGCCTCTGGAGGCGCTGATCACGCTCTGACGGCCGGCCGCACGGCGGCCGCACGGCACACGACGGGTGCCCCGGATCTGTTCCGGGGCACCCGTCGCCGTTCCGTCGTGGCCCCGGGCGGCACCTGTGGCGCATGCCTCTCCACCGCCTCGTACGCACCTGGACTGCCGGGTCGATACCATGGGCTTTCCGGGCCTGACCGGGGGACCCGGAACCTCCCCCAGACTCCGTCCGGGGGAACCCCCAGAGGAGTGCCCTTGCCAGACGAGGCCCAGTCCGCCGCCGCGCAGCCCGGCCAGAAGGCCGAGAAGGCCGCGGCAGCCCCTGTCACGCCCGAGCCGAAGCCGGACCGTCGGCCGCAGCCCGCCACGCCCGAGCGCGTGAGCCAGGTGCCCGTCTCCGCGCCCAAGCCCGTACCGCCCGCCACGTCGCGGTCCGGCGGCTCCTCGAACCGGGTACGCGCCCGCCTCGCCCGTCTCGGCGTACAGCGCTCGTCGCCGTACAACCCGGTGCTGGAGCCGCTGCTGCGGATCGTGCGCAGCAACGACCCCAAGATCGAGACCTCCACGCTGCGCCAGATCGAGCGCGCCTACCAGGTCGCGGAGCGCTGGCACCGCGGCCAGAAGCGCAAGAGCGGCGACCCGTACATCACGCATCCCCTCGCCGTCACCACCATCCTCGCCGAGCTCGGCATGGACCCGGCGACGCTGATGGCCGGCCTGCTGCACGACACCGTCGAGGACACCGAGTACGGCCTCGACCAGCTGCGCCGCGACTTCGGCGACTCCGTGGCCCTGCTCGTCGACGGCGTCACCAAGCTGGACAAGGTCAAGTTCGGCGAGGCCGCGCAGGCGGAGACCGTGCGCAAGATGGTCGTCGCGATGGCCAAGGACCCGCGCGTCCTGGTCATCAAGCTCGCCGACCGCCTGCACAACATGCGCACCATGCGCTACCTCAAGCGGGAGAAGCAGGAGAAGAAGGCCCGCGAGACGCTGGAGATCTACGCCCCGCTGGCGCACCGGCTGGGCATGAACACCATCAAGTGGGAGCTGGAGGACCTCGCCTTCGCGATCCTCTACCCCAAGATGTACGACGAGATCGTGCGCCTGGTCGCCGAGCGGGCGCCCAAGCGCGACGAATACCTCGCCATAGTGACCGACGAGGTCCAGGCCGATCTCCGCGCGGCGCGCATCAAGGCCACCGTCACCGGCCGCCCCAAGCACTACTACAGCGTCTACCAGAAGATGATCGTCCGCGGCCGTGACTTCGCGGAGATCTACGACCTGGTGGGCATCCGCGTCCTCGTCGACACGGTCCGCGACTGCTACGCGGCTCTCGGCACGGTGCACGCGCGATGGAATCCGGTCCCCGGCCGGTTCAAGGACTACATCGCGATGCCGAAGTTCAACATGTACCAGTCGCTGCACACGACGGTCATCGGCCCCAACGGCAAGCCGGTCGAGCTGCAGATCCGCACCTTCGACATGCACCGCCGCGCGGAGTACGGCATCGCGGCCCACTGGAAGTACAAGCAGGAGACCGTCGCCGGGGCCTCCAAGATCCGTACGGACGTCCCCAGGGCCGGCAAGGGCACCGCGGGCCAGGACACCGTCAACGACATGGCCTGGCTGCGGCAGCTGCTGGACTGGCAGAAGGAGACCGAGGACCCGAGCGAGTTCCTGGAGTCCCTGCGTTTCGACCTGTCCCGCAACGAGGTCTTCGTCTTCACGCCCAAGGGCGACGTCATAGCGCTCCCGGCGGGCGCCACGCCCGTCGACTTCGCCTACGCCGTCCACACCGAGGTCGGTCACCGCACCATAGGCGCGCGGGTCAACGGCCGGCTCGTCCCGCTGGAGTCGACGCTCGACAACGGCGACCTGGTGGAGGTCTTCACCTCCAAGGCCGAGGGCGCGGGTCCCTCCCGCGACTGGCTCGGCTTCGTCAAATCACCGCGGGCCCGCAACAAGATCCGCGCCTGGTTCTCCAAGGAACGCCGCGACGAGGCCATCGAGCAGGGCAAGGACGCCATCGCGCGCGCCATGCGCAAGCAGAACCTGCCGATCCAGCGCATCCTCACCGGCGACTCCCTGGTCACCCTCGCGCACGAGATGCGCTACCCCGACATCTCCTCGCTGTACGCGGCGATCGGCGAGGGCCATGTGGCCGCGCAGGGCGTCGTGCAGAAACTGGTGCAGGCGCTGGGCGGCGAGGAAGCCGCCAACGAGGACATCGCCGAGTCCACCCCGCCCTCCCGCAGCCGCAGCAAGCGCCGCAACAGCGCGGACCCGGGCGTGGTCGTCAAGGGTGTCGAGGACGTGTGGGTCAAGCTGGCCCGCTGCTGTACGCCCGTCCCCGGCGACCCGATCATCGGCTTCGTGACCCGTGGCAGCGGCGTGTCCGTGCACCGCGCGGACTGCGTCAACGTCGACTCGCTCTCGCAGCAGCCCGAACGGATCCTCGACGTCGAGTGGGCTCCCACCCAGTCGTCGGTCTTCCTCGTCGCCATCCAGGTCGAGGCCCTGGACCGCTCCCGGCTGCTGTCGGACGTGACCCGCGTCCTGTCCGACCAGCACGTCAACATCCTGTCGGCGGCCGTGCAGACCTCCCGCGACCGGGTGGCCACCTCGCGCTTCACCTTCGAGATGGGCGACCCGAAGCACCTCGGCCACGTGCTGAAGGCGGTCCGCAGCGTGGAGGGCGTGTACGACGTCTACCGCGTCACCTCCGCGCGTCGGCCCTGACGGGCCGCGACCACGCCGGCGGCCCCGAGACGGCTCGATCGCGCAGGCTGAGCCGGCTCGCAGGGGCTCACCCCCAGCGACAGCGCCCTGTGCACGGCAAGGCCCCGGTACGCATCGCGTACCGGGGCCTTGTCCGTGAGCCCGAGCCGGCGCCTCAGCCGCCGAACTCCTCCAGCCCCTTCAGCGCCTGGTCCAGCAGCGCCTGACGGCCCTCGAGCTCCTTGGCGAGCTTGTCCGCCTTGGCGTTGTTGCCCGCCGCGCGCGCCGAGTCGATCTGCTCACGCAGCTTGTCCACGGCCGCCTGCAGCTGGCCCGTCAGACCCGCGGCACGCGCACGCGCCTCCGGGTTCGTCCGGCGCCACTCGTTCTCCTCGGACTCCTGCAGGGCCCGCTCCACGGCGTGCATCCGGCCCTCGACCTTCGGCCGGGCGTCGCGCGGCACGTGGCCGATGGCCTCCCAGCGCTCGTTGATGGACCGGAACGCCGCGCGGGCGGCCTTGAGGTCCGTCACCGGCACCAGCTTCTCGGCCTCGGCGGCGAGCTCCTCCTTGAGCTTGAGGTTCTCCGCCTGCTCGGCGTCACGCTCGGCGAAGACGCCGCTGCGGGCGGCGAAGAAGACGTCCTGCGCACCGCGGAAGCGGTTCCACAGGTCGTCCTCGGCCTCGCGCTGGGCACGGCCCGCCGCCTTCCACTGCGCCATCAGGTCGCGGTAGCGGGCGGCGGTGGGGCCCCAGTCCGTCGATCCGGACAGGGCCTCGGCCTCGGCCACCAGCCGTTCCTTGGTCTGACGGGCCTCCTCGCGCTGCGCGTCCAGCGACGCGAAGTGCGCCTTGCGGCGCTTGGAGAACGCCGAGCGGGCGTGCGAGAAGCGGTGCCACAGCTCGTCGTCGGACTTCCGGTCGAGCCGGGGCAGGCCCTTCCAGGTGTCCACCAGTGCCCGCAGCCGCTCACCGGCGGCCCGCCACTGGTCGCTCTGCGCCAGCTCCTCGGCCTCGGTGACCAGGGCCTCCTTGGCCTGACGCGCCTCGTCGCTCTGCTTCGCGCGCTGCGCCTTGCGCTCCTCGCGGCGCTTGTCGACCGTCGCCACGAGGGCGTCGAGACGCACGCGCAGGGCGTCGAGGTCCCCTACGGCGTGGTGCTCGTCCACCTGCTGACGCAGGTGGTCGATCGCCGCCATGGCGTCCTTGGCCGACAGATCGGTGGTCTTCACCCGCCGCTCGAGGAGGCCGATCTCGACCACCAGGCCCTCGTACTTGCGCTCGAAGTAGGCCAGCGCCTCCTCGGGAGAGCCCGCCTGCCACGATCCGACGACCTTCTCGCCCTCGGCAGTACGCACGTACACGGTGCCCGTCTCGTCGACGCGGCCCCACGGGTCGCTGCTCACAGCGCCTCCTCAACCTGATGCCCACGAGGGAGTTCGCCCCCGGGCATCGTCCACAGTTTCCTGGGACGGGCCTCGCCCGTCCTGAACAACGCGAAGCCGGCCCGCGCTGCACAACGCCAATCTAGGCGACCGGCCGCCTGGCTGTCCGCACTCAGCGCGGCCGAAATTCCCCGGCTCACACCTTGGGGACGGTGGCCTTCTCGATGCTGACCGCCTTCTTGGGCGCGCCGTCGCTCGCGCCGCCCTCGACACCGGCCTCGCCCACGGCCTGGACGGCCTTGAGGCTCTTGTCGTCCATCGTGCCGAACGGCGTGTACGTGGGCGGCAGTTTGCTGTCCTTGTACACGAGGAAGAACTGGCTGCCGCCCGAGTTCGGCTGGCCGGTGTTCGCCATCGCGACCGTGCCCGCCGGGTACGTCACGGTGCCGTCGGCGCCCGCCTTGCCCAGCGCCGTGAGGTTCTCGTCCGGGATCGTGTAGCCCGGACCGCCGGTGCCGTCGCCCTTCGGGTCGCCGCACTGCAGGACGAAGATGCCCTGCGTGGTGAGGCGGTGACACTTGGTGCCGTCGAAGTAGCCCTTGTCCGCCAGCGACTTGAACGAGTTGACCGTGCGCGGGGTCTTCGCGGCGTCCATCGCGATCGTGATGGCGCCTTCGTTCGTCTTGAGGGCGAAGGTGTACTTCGCCTTCTTGTCGATCGACATGGCGGGCTCGGGCGAGCTGCTCTCGGACGGCGACGGGGTCGCGCTGGGCGAGGCGTCCGGCGAGGCGCTGTCGTTCCTGTCCTTGTCGCCGTCGCTCAGGGCCGCGCCCGCGTAGACGGCGCCGCCGGCGGCGAGCACGACGGCCAGTGCGGCCGCGATGATCGCGTTGCGCTGCTTCGCCTTCTTCCGCGCCTGCTCCCGACGCTGCTGCTGGCGCTCGAACTTCTCCCTGGCGAGCTGCCGCCGCCGCTGATCGCTGCTGACCACCGGGTCTTCTCCTTGTGGGTCGAGAACGTCGAAACGTCGTGTCCGTCGAGGTGCCGTGCACGTGGCGGGATGCCGACCGCCGGGCTCAGGGGCTGTCCGGCCTGATCCGCCGGACGGCCTCAGCCCCGTACCGTATACGGGTTGGCTGTGTGGTGAGCAGCGCCGGTAGGCTCTGAACTGCTGTGATCGGCGCGGCACAGCCGCGCGCCGATCCGCCGCATGCCTCTCGACGACCGAACTGAGGACGATCGTGCTTATTGCCGGGTTCCCCGCCGGGGCCTGGGGGACCAACTGTTACCTGGTCGCCCCCGCCGCCGGCGAGGAGTGCGTGATCATCGACCCGGGCCACCAGGCCGCCGAGGGGGTCGAGGAGACGCTCAGGAAGCATCGGCTCAAGCCCGTCGCCGTCGTGCTCACGCACGGCCACCTCGACCATGTCGCCTCCGTCGTGCCCGTCTGCGGCGCCCATGACGTGCCGGCCTGGATCCACCCGGCCGACCGCTACATGATGAGCGACCCCGAGAAGGCCCTCGGCCGCTCCATCGGCATGCCGCTCATGGGCGAGCTGACCGTCGGGGAGCCCGACGACGTCAAGGAGCTGACCGACGGCGCCGCGCTCAGCCTCGCCGGCCTCGACTTCTCCGTCTCGCACGCGCCCGGCCATACCAAGGGGTCGGTGACCTTCCGGATGCCCGAGTCCGCGGACGTTCCGTCCGTCTTCTTCTCGGGCGACCTGCTGTTCGCCGGCTCCATCGGACGCACGGACCTGCCCGGCGGCGACATGGACGAGATGCTCGAGTCGCTGGCCCGGGTGTGCCTGCCGCTCGACGACTCGACCGTGGTGCTGTCCGGCCACGGTCCCCAGACGACCATCGGCCGTGAGCGCGCCACCAACCCGTATCTGCGCGAGGTGGCGGCCGGCCTCGGGAGCACCCAGCCCGCTCCCCGACGAGGAATGTGACGAGACTTTCCGTGAGTGTTTTCCAGGCCCCCAAGGGCACGTACGACCTGATCCCGCCGGACTCCGCGAAGTTCCTCGCGGTGCGCGACGCGATCTCCGCCCCGCTGAAGAACTCCGGCTACGGCTACATCGAGACGCCCGGCTTCGAGAACGTGGAGCTGTTCGCGCGCGGTGTCGGCGAGTCCACCGACATCGTCTCCAAGGAGATGTACGCCTTCGAGACCAAGGGCGGCGACCGGCTCGCGCTGCGCCCCGAGGGCACCGCTTCCGTGCTGCGCGCGGCCCTGGAGGCCAACCTCCACAAGGCCGGAAACCTGCCCGTCAAGCTCTGGTACTCGGGCTCGTACTACCGCTACGAGAAGCCGCAGAAGGGTCGCTACAGGCACTTCTCGCAGGTCGGCGCCGAGGCGATCGGGGCGGAGGACCCCGCGCTGGACGCCGAGCTGATCATCCTGGCCGACCAGGCCTACCGCTCGCTCGGTCTGCGCGACTTCCGCATCCTGCTGAACTCCCTGGGCGACAAGGAGTGCCGTCCCGTCTACCGCGAGGCGCTCCAGGGCTTCCTGCGGGACCTCGACCTCGACGAGGACACCCGCCGCCGGGTGGAGATCAACCCGCTGCGGGTCCTCGACGACAAGCGCGCCGACGTGCAGAAGCAGCTGGTGGGCGCGCCGATGCTGCGCGACTACCTGTGCGACGCGTGCAAGGCGTTCCACGAGGAGGTGCGGGCGCTGCTGACGGCGGCCGGCGTCGCCTTCGAGGACGACGAGAAGCTGGTGCGCGGCCTCGACTACTACACGCGCACCACGTTCGAGTTCGTCCACGACGGCCTGGGCTCTCAGTCCGCGGTCGGCGGCGGCGGCCGCTACGACGGCCTGTCCGAGATGATCGGCGGCCCGGCGCTGCCCTCCGTCGGCTGGGCTCTCGGCGTCGACCGCACGGTCCTCGCGCTGGAGGCCGAGGGCGTCGAGCTCGACCTGCCCGAGGCCACCAGCGTCTACGCGGTCCCGCTCGGCGAGGAGGCCCGCCGTGTGCTGTTCGGTGTGGTGACCGAGCTGCGCAAGGCCGGCGTCGCCGCCGACTTCAGCTACGGAGGCAAGGGCCTCAAGGGCGCCATGAAGAACGCCAACCGCTCGGGCGCCCGGTACGCCCTCGTCGCGGGCGAGCGCGATCTGTCCGAGGGCATGATCCAGCTCAAGGACATGGAGTCCGGCGAGCAGCAGCCCGTCGCGCTGGACGGCGTGGTCGCCAGGCTGCGCGCCGAGCTCGGCTGACAGCGCGCCGCGAAGGGGCCCGGGGCGTCAACTGCCGCGGGCCCCTTCGCCGTTGTGCCGTTCCCGCGGCGTCGCCCGGGGGTTTTCCTTATCCGCAGCGAACGGAGAGAACCGGGTGCGGTGCGGCAGAATGGCGGTGCCCAGCAGACCGGCGAACGATGGAACGGCGATATGACGACTGCAGCGGTTGACGGCGTGTCCTCCGGGACGGGGGACGACGCGCGCGGGCGTGTCGGAGCGGGGCGTGGGTTCGCGTGGATGCTGGTGGTCACGGGTGCGGCGGGGCTGCTCGCGGCGTGGGTGATCACGCTCGACAAGTTCAAGCTGCTGGAGGACCCGGGGTTCACGCCCGGGTGCAGTCTGAATCCGGTGGTGTCGTGCGGGAACATCATGAAGAGCGAGCAGGCGGCGGTGTTCGGCTTTCCGAACCCGATGCTGGGCCTGGTCACGTACGGCATGGTGATCGCGATCGGCACGGCACTGCTCGCCGGCGCCCGCTACCGCCGCTGGTACTGGCTGGGGCTGAACGCGGGGACGCTCTTCGGCGTCGGGTTCTGCACGTGGCTGATGCAGCAGTCGCTGTACGAGATCAACGCGCTGTGCCTGTGGTGCTGCCTGGCGTGGGTCGCCACGATCGTCATGTTCTGGTACGTGACCTCGCACAACGTCCGTCACGGTCTGCTGCCGGCGCCGGCCGCGGTGCGGGGGTTCCTGGACGAGTTCACGTGGGTGCTGCCGGTGCTGCACATCGGGATCATCGGGATGCTGGTGCTGACCCGCTGGTGGGACTTCTGGACCGGCTGACCGGCCCATGGGCGGTGTCAGTGCTCTGACATAGGCTTCACGATGTGGAGCCCGACCTGTTCACCGCCGCAGCCGAAGAACGCCAGGAGAAGGACCCGACCAGCAGCCCCCTGGCGGTCCGGATGCGCCCGCGCACCCTGGACGAGGTGGTCGGCCAGCAGCATCTGCTCAAGCCCGGATCACCGCTGCGCAGGCTGGTCGGCGAGGGCGGCTCGGGCCCGGCGGGCGCCTCCTCGGTGATCCTCTGGGGACCGCCCGGCACCGGAAAGACCACCCTCGCGTACGTCGTCTCCAAGGCGACCAACAAGCGCTTCGTCGAGCTGTCCGCCATCACCGCGGGCGTCAAGGAGGTCCGGGCCGTCATCGACGGCGCCCGCCGGGCCGCCGGCGGCTTCGGCAAGGAGACCGTCCTCTTCCTCGACGAGATCCACCGCTTCTCCAAGGCCCAGCAGGACTCCCTGCTCCCCGCCGTGGAGAACCGCTGGGTCACGCTGATCGCCGCCACCACGGAGAACCCGTACTTCTCCGTGATCTCCCCGCTGCTCTCCCGCTCCCTGCTGCTCACCCTGGAGCCGCTCACCGACGAGGACATCGCCGCTCTGCTGGAGCGCGCGCTCACCGAGGAGCGCGGGCTCGGTGGCGCGCTCGCCCTGCGGGAGGACGCGCGGGCGCACCTGCTGCGCATCGCGGGCGGCGACGCCCGGCGGGCCCTGACCGCCCTGGAGGCGGCGGCCGGCGCGGCCATCGACAAGGGCGAGGAGGAGATCACCCTCGAGACCGTCGAGGAGACCGTCGACCGCGCCGCCGTGAAGTACGACCGCGACGGGGACCAGCACTACGACGTCGCGAGCGCGCTCATCAAGTCGATCCGCGGCTCGGACGTGGACGCCGCGCTGCACTATCTGGCCCGCATGATCGAGGCGGGGGAGGACCCCCGGTTCATCGCCCGCCGGCTGATGATCTCGGCCAGCGAGGACATCGGTCTCGCCGACCCCACGGCCCTGCCGACCGCCGTGGCGGCCGCCCAGGCCGTCGCCATGATCGGCTTCCCCGAGGCCGCTCTCACGCTCAGCCACGCGACGATCGCGCTGGCACTCGCCCCGAAGTCGAACGCGGCCACCCTCGCCATCCAGGCAGCCCAGCAGGACATCCGCGACGGTCTCGCCGGCCCCGTCCCGCCGCACCTGCGCGACGGCCACTACAAGGGGGCAAGGAAGCTCGGCCACGCCCAGGGCTATGTCTATCCGCACGACGTCGCCGGAGGCATCGCCGCCCAGCAGTACGCGCCGGACGCGGTCCACGGCCGCCGGTACTACGAGCCGACGCGCTACGGCGCCGAGGCGCGGTACGCGGACGTGGTGGAGAAGGTGCGCGAGCGGCTGCGCGGGGACGCGAAGTAGCCCGCACCGTGCCGGTCAGTGCGCGGCGGCCTCGAAGAGCGTGTGCATCGCGCGCCGCAGTGCGGTGATGTCGCGCACGGGCTCCGGGAAGTCGAAGCGGGCGTCGAACGGCTTGTCGCCGGTGAACCGCACCCGCAGTCCGAAGCGGTCGAGCGCCAGCGGCACCGCCCGCCGTCCCGCGCCCGCGCCCGTGTCCGCGCCGCGCTCGCCGAGCAGTCCGGCGAGCGCCTGCACCTGGTCCGAGTGCGCGGTGTCCAGGTGCTGGAGCAGTTCGGTCTCGTGGGCCACCAGCGGATCCGCCGACGCCCGCGCCAGCTCCTCCGCCTCGACGGCGGACGCGCCCCACAGGTCGTCGACGCTCGCCTCGCCCACCTCCAGGCGCAGCATCATGGAGCCGGGCTCGGTCGCGAGGCCGGGCGCGCAGGTCAGCCAGCCGGAGACCCAGGCGCGGCCGCGGATCCGGTGGGGCACGGCGACCGGCGCGACGTCGGTGATCTCCAGCACGGCCGAGAGCTCGTCGTCCTGCGCGTGGGTCGCCGCCCGGACGACGGGGGAGTCCACGGGGAAGAGGAGGAACACCTCGCCGTCCGTGCCGAAAGCCCTGGCCTGCGGGCTCAGCTGGTCGAACCGGGCCCCCTCGACTCCGGGAACGAGCAGTACCGCCGAGGATGTACTCTGTACGAGAGTTCGTGTGCGCTCGGCTGCTGACGGCATCCGGGTGATTTCAAGCCCGCTGGGACGCGGCTGACCATGAGCTGATCGGACCTCCGTCACCTCGGCGCTCGACGAAGCGTCGGCGTTCTTCGTGCTGTCCGTGATGCGCTTGGTGTTCCCAGGGCGAGACATGCGATCTCCTTGAGTAAGGTGAGCCTAACCTAACCTACAACGGAGGTCTGGAGAACGTGCCTAACCAGTCGCGTCCCAAGGTCAAGAAGTCCCGTGCGCTCGGTATCGCGCTGACGCCTAAGGCCGTCAAGTACTTCGAGGCCCGCCCCTACCCGCCGGGCGAGCACGGCCGTGGCCGCAAGCAGAACTCGGACTACAAGGTCCGTCTGCTCGAGAAGCAGCGTCTGCGTGCCCAGTACGACATCAGCGAGCGCCAGATGGCGCGCGCCTACGACCGCGCCAAGAAGGCCGAGGGCAAGACCGGTGACGCGCTCGTCATCGAGCTCGAGCGCCGCCTCGACGCCCTGGTCCTGCGTTCGGGCATCGCCCGCACCATCTACCAGGCCCGTCAGATGGTCGTCCACGGCCACATCGAGGTCAACGGCGGCAAGGTCGACAAGCCGTCCTTCCGTGTCCGTCCCGACGACGTCGTGATGGTCCGCGAGCGCTCCCGCGACAAGGCCCTGTTCCAGGTCGCTCGCGAGGGTGGCTTCGCCGCCGACGGTGAGACCCCGCGCTACCTGCAGGTCAACCTGAAGGCCCTGGCGTTCCGCCTGGACCGTGACCCGCAGCGCAAGGAGATCCCGGTCATCTGCGACGAGCAGCTGGTCGTCGAGTACTACGCCCGCTGATCCTGGGACCCTCCCAGCGGCAGCCGGCGGAGTAACTCCCCCGCGCCTCAGCCCGCCGCTTCCCCACCGTTTCCGGTGGGGGAGCCGGCGGGCTTCCGCGTTCTCGGGGCCGCGGCCGTACGCGGGTCCGGTGGCGGGGCGCCGCCGGCGCCGGCGGTCAGCAGCGTGACACCGCGGGTCGGCCGCCGCGGGCGCAGGCGGTCAGCACCGTGAACCGCAGGCCGGCCGTCGCGTGCCGCGAGGAGCGGCGACGTGCCGATTCACCGGCGACGACCGCTGTCACCGGCCGGGAGCAGCCGGGAGCAGCCGGGAGCGGTCGGGAGCGGCCGGGCGCGTGGCCGACTGCTGCGAGCTCGTCCGCCCTGCCCACGAGGTGGCTCGGTTCCGCGCGGAGGACCGTCCCCAGGGGGCATCCGGTCGGCCGGTGGGGAGCCGGCGCGAGGGGACCATCGAGCAGGGCACGCAGCGTACCGATACGGAAGCATTGCGTACAGTTCGGTTCCCCATGGCGCCGCTCGCCGACCGCTAATGCGGTACGGGGTGCCACCCCGGGCGCGATAGGGTCGGGATACGACTTTTCAGGTGCCAGACGACAGCAGAGAGCGGTGCGCAGTGACCGGTGGAGAGGTTGCCGGGATTCTGGTGGCCGTCTTCTGGGCGATCTTGGTCTCCTTCCTCGCCGTGGTGCTGGTGAGGCTGGCGCAGACGCTCAGAGCGACCACCCGACTCGTGGCGGACGTGACCGAACAGGCGGTGCCCCTGCTGGCGGACGCCTCCGCGACCGTGCGCTCCGCACAGGCCCAGCTCGAGCGGGTGGACGCCATCGCGAGCGACGTCCAGGAGGTCACCTCCAACGCCTCGGCGCTGTCCACGACCGTCGCCTCGACGTTCGGCGGCCCGCTCGTCAAGGTCGCCGCTTTCGGGTACGGCGTACGGCAGGCTCTCAGCCGCAGGGGCGAGGACGCCCCGGCCCCTGACCCGAGGCGCACCGTGATCGTCGGCCGGTCCGTGCCCTCCGCGCGACGCAAGAAGCGGAAGGGCTGAGGCGCCATGTTCCGCCGCACGTTCTGGTTCACGGCGGGCGCCGCAGCCGGCGTCTGGGCCACCACCAAGGTCAACCGCAAGCTCAAGCAGCTCACCCCCGAGAGCCTCGCCGCGCAGGCGGCGAACAAGGCGATCGACGCGGGCCACCGTCTCAAGGACATCGCCGTCGACATCCGCGCCCAGATGCTGCAGCGCGAGGCCGAACTGGGCGAGGTCCTGGGGCTGAACGCGGCACCCGGCGGTGAACTCCCCGCGGCCGGGCGCCGGGCAGAGATCGAGCACGGCCGGCCCGCGCCGATCACGTACCTGCACAGCAGGACCAAAGACCCCTACCGCACGACCAAGGACACCACCGAAGCCTCGGGCCCCGAGACTTCGTACAACCGGAATGAGGACCACTGATGGAGTCGGCTGAAATCCGCCGCCGCTGGCTGAGCTTCTTCGAGGAGCGCGGGCACACCGTCGTGCCTTCGGCGTCGCTCATCGCGGACGACCCGACTCTGCTGCTGGTCAACGCGGGCATGGTGCCGTTCAAGCCGTACTTCCTCGGTGAGACCAAGCCGCCGGCCCCGCGCGCCACCAGCGTGCAGAAGTGCGTCCGCACCCCGGACATCGAAGAGGTCGGCAAGACCACCCGCCACGGCACGTTCTTCCAGATGTGCGGCAACTTCTCCTTCGGCGACTACTTCAAGGAAGGCGCCATCAAGCTCGCCTGGGAGCTGCTCACCAGCCCCCGGGACAAGGGCGGTTACGGCCTGGAGCCGGAGAAGCTCTGGATCACGGTCTACCTCGACGACGACGAGGCCGAGACGATCTGGCGCGACGTGATCGGCGTGCCCGCCGAGCGCATCCAGCGCCTCGGCAAGAAGGACAACTTCTGGTCGATGGGCGTCCCCGGCCCCTGCGGACCGTGCTCCGAGATCAACTACGACCGCGGCCCGGAGTTCGGCGAGGAGGGCGGCCCGGCCGTCAACGACGAGCGCTACGTGGAGATCTGGAACCTGGTCTTCATGCAGTACGAGCGCGGCGCCGGCGAGGGCAAGGAGGACTTCCCGATCCTCGGCGACCTGCCGAGCAAGAACATCGACACCGGTCTCGGCCTCGAACGCCTCGCGATGATCCTGCAGGGCGTGCAGAACATGTACGAGACCGACACCCTGCGCGTCGTCATGGACAAGGCCACGGAGCTGACCGGCGTCCGGTACGGCGACAAGCACGAGTCGGACGTCTCGATGCGCGTCGTCGCCGACCACATCCGTACGTCCGTGATGCTCATCGGTGACGGCGTCACCCCGGGCAACGAGGGCCGCGGCTACGTGCTGCGCCGCATCATGCGCCGCGCCATCCGCAACATGCGCCTGATGGGCGCCACCGGCCCGGTGGTCAAGGACCTGGTCGACGTCGTGATCGAGACGATGGGGCAGCAGTACCCGGAGCTGATCACCGACCGCAAGCGCATCGAGACCGTCGCCGCCGCCGAAGAGGCCGCCTTCCTCAAGGCCCTCAAGGGCGGTACCAACATCCTCGACACCGCCGTCACCGAGACCAAGGCCGCCGGCGGCACCGTGCTCCCCGGCGACAAGGCGTTCCTGCTCCACGACACCTGGGGCTTCCCGATCGACCTCACTCTCGAGATGGCCGCCGAGCAGGGCCTGAGCGTGGACGAGGACGGCTTCCGCCGTCTGATGAAGGAGCAGCGGGACCGGGCCAAGGCCGACGCCAAGGCCAAGAAGTCCGGCCACGCCGACCTGTCCGCCTACCGCCAGGTCGCCGACACCTCCGGCACCACCGAGTTCACCGGTTACACCTCCACCGAGGGCGAGTCGACCGTCGTCGGCCTGCTCGTCGACGGCGTCTCCTCCCCGGCCGCCTCCGAGGGCGACGAGGTCGAGGTCGTCCTCGACCGCACGCCGTTCTACGCCGAGGGCGGCGGCCAGCTCGCCGACCAGGGCCGGATCAAGCTGGACACCGGTGCCGTCATCGACGTCCGCGACGTCCAGCAGCCCGTCCCCGGCGTCAGCGTCCACAAGGGCGTCGTCCAGGTCGGCGAGGTCACCGTCGGCGCCTCCGCCTACGCCGCCATCGACGTACGGCGCCGCCGGGCCATCGCCCGCGCCCACAGCGCCACGCACCTGACCCACCAGGCGCTGCGGGACGCCCTCGGCCCGACCGCCGCCCAGGCCGGCTCGGAGAACTCGCCGGGCCGCTTCCGCTTCGACTTCGGCTCGCCGAACGCCGTCCCCGGCACGGTCCTCACCGACGTCGAGCAGAAGATCAACGAGGTCCTCGCGCGTGAGCTCGACGTGCACGCCGAGGTCATGAGCATCGACGAGGCCAAGAAGCAGGGCGCCATCGCCGAGTTCGGCGAGAAGTACGGCGAGCGGGTGCGCGTCGTGACCATCGGTGACTTCTCCAAGGAGCTGTGCGGCGGTACGCACGTCCACAACACCGCCCAGCTGGGCCTGGTGAAGCTGCTCGGCGAGTCCTCCATCGGCTCCGGCGTACGCCGCGTCGAGGCCCTCGTCGGCGTGGACGCGTACAACTTCCTCGCCAAGGAGCACACGGTCGTCGCCCAGCTCCAGGAGCTGGTCAAGGGCCGCTCCGAGGAGCTGCCGGAGAAGATCGCCGCCATGCTCGGCAAGCTGAAGGACGCCGAGAAGGAGATCGAGAAGTTCCGTGCGGAGAAGGTGCTGGGCGCCGCCGCCGGTCTCGCCGAGAGCGCCAAGGACGTCCGCGGTGTCGCCCTGGTGACCGGCACGGTCCCGGACGGCACGTCCGCCGACGACCTGCGCAAGCTGGTCCTCGACGTGCGCGGCCGCATCCCCGGCGACCGCCCGGCCGTCGTCGCCGTGTTCACCACCGCCAACGGGCGTCCGCTCACCGTCATCGCCACCAACGAGGCCGCCCGTGAGCGCGGTCTCAAGGCCGGCGACCTGGTCCGCACCGCCGCCAAGACGCTGGGCGGCGGCGGCGGCGGCAAGCCGGACGTCGCCCAGGGCGGCGGCCAGAACCCGGACGCCGTCGGCGACGCGATCGCCGCCGTCGAGCGTCTCGTCGCCGAGACGGCCTGATGACGATGCGCAGAGGACGTCGTCTCGCCATCGACGTCGGGGACGCCCGGATCGGGGTCGCCTCGTGCGACCCCGACGGGCTCCTTGCCACGCCGGTGGAGACCGTGCCGGGACGCGACATCCCGGCCGCCCACCGGCGGCTGCGCCGGCTCGTCGAGGAGTACGAGCCGATCGAGGTCGTCGTCGGTCTGCCCCGCTCGCTCAGCGGCGGCGAGGGACCGGCGGCGAAGAAGGTCCGTAGCTTCGCACAGACGCTCGCCCAGGGCATCAAGCCGGTCCCGGTACGACTGGTGGACGAGAGGATGACCACAGTGACGGCCACCCAGGGCCTGCGGGCTTCGGGTGTGAAGTCCAAAAAGGGCAGGTCCGTCATCGATCAGGCTGCCGCTGTGGTGATCCTCCAGAACGCTCTGGAGTCCGAACGGGCGTCCGGTATTGCTCCGGGAGAGGCCATCGAAGTGGTTGTCTGATCGCGATACGGTAACGTTCCGCGGGATGCGGCGTGTTCGAACAACCGCCGCAGACAAGAGAGGCGGATCGTTTCGCGCCGTCTCGCGGCCCTAGGGGATCGATGACTGAGTATGGCCGGAGCCCCGGCTCCGAACCGTGGCATCCCGAGGACCCCTTGTACGGGGACCAGGGATGGGGAGGCCAGGCGGCCCCGGCCGGCCACGCTCCGTACGGCGGCCAGCCGCAGCAGCAGTACCCACAGGCGCCGCAGTACGGCACGCAGCAGGACGCGTACCAGCAGCAGTACGGCACGCAACAGGGCGGGTACCAGCAGCAGTACGGCACGCAGGACCCCTACCAGCAGGCGCACGACCCCTACCAGCTGGGGGCGCCTCCCGGGCCGCAGGGCCCAGGGGGACAGTACGACGGCGGCTGGGACACCGGACAGCAGACGGCCATGCCCTACGGCGCCGATCACGCGGGCGGCCACGGCGGTCATCCCGCCGGTTACGGCAGTGCCCAGGAGTCCGAAAACTACAGCACGTCCGAGGCGTATCCCCCGCCGCAGCCCCCCGGCCGTCGGCAGCGGGAGCCCGAACCGGCCGTCGACTGGGAGCACGAGGCGGCGCAGGAGGAGACCCACCCGTTCTTCACCGGTGACGACGGGCGGCGGGACGACGGGCGCGGTGACGTCGGGCGCCGTGACGACGGCGACGACGGATATGACGCGGAGCCGCGCGGCGGGGGCCGCGACCGGCGCGGCAAGGGCCAGAAGAAGAGCCGCAACGGCCTGGCCTGCCTGGTGGTCGCGGCAGTCCTCGTCGGAGGCCTCGGCGGCGTCGGCTACGTCGGATACCAGTTCTGGCAGGACCACTTCGGCGCGCCCGAGGACTACGCGGGCGCCGGCACCGGCTCGGTCCAGGTGGAGATCCCGAGGGGCGCCGGCGGCTACGAGATCGGCAACATCCTCAGGGAGGCCGGTGTCGTCAAGAGCGTCGACGCCTTCGTCGCCGCCCAGGAGGAGAACCCGAAGGGCAAGACCATCCAGGACGGTGTCTACCTCCTGAAGAAGCAGATGTCGGCGGCGAGCGCGGTCGAGCTCATGCTGAGCCCCGCCAGCCGCAACAACCTGATCATCGCCGAGGGCTTGCGCAACGCCCAGATCTACGCGGCGATCGACAAGCAGCTCGAACTCAAGCCGGGCACCACCGAGGACGTCGCCGAGAAGCAGGCGGACAAGCTCGGTCTGCCCGACTGGGCCACCGGCCACGAGGATCTGAAGGACCCTCTGGAGGGCTTCCTCTTCCCGGCCAGCTATCCGGCCGCCAAGGGCACCAAGCCCGAGGCCGTCCTCAAGAAGATGGTGGCCCGCGCCAACCAGGAGTACGAGAAGGCCGGCCTGGAGTCCAAGGCGGCCGAGCTGGGGCTCAAGAACCCGTGGGAGCTGCTGACCGTCGCGAGCCTGGTGCAGGAGGAGGGCAAGACGCATGACGACTTCCGCAAGATGTCCGAGGTCGTCTACAACCGCCTCAAGCCCACCAACACCGAGACCAACCAGCTCCTGCAGTTCGACTCGGCCTTCAACTACCTCAAGGGTCAGAGCGAGATCGACATCTCTGAGGACGAGATCAACAGCAACATGGACCCGTACAACACGTACACGCAGAAGGGTCTGACGCCGGGGCCGATCAGCAACCCGGGCAACGAGGCGATCAACGCGGCGCTGAACCCGACGAACGACGGCTGGATCTACTTCGTCGCAACCGACGGAATGAACAAGACGGAATTCGCCAAGACCTACGACGAGTTCCTGGTACTGAGGGACAAGTTCAATGCCAGCTAGGGCCGGAGCCCGCAGGGCGGCCGTACTCGGTTCGCCGATCGCCCACTCTCTCTCCCCGGTGCTGCACCGCGCCGCCTACGCCGAACTCGGCCTCGACGACTGGTCCTACGACCGGTTCGAGGTCGACGAGGCGGCGCTGCCGGCGTTCGTGGAGGGGCTGGACGCGTCCTGGGCGGGCCTGTCGCTGACGATGCCGCTGAAGCGGGCGATCATCCCGTTGCTCGACGGCGTCAGCGACACCGCCGCCTCGGTGGAGGCCGTCAACACCGTCGTGTTCACCGACGACGGCCGTCGCCTCGGCGACAACACCGACATCCCCGGCATGGTCGCCGCACTGCGGGAACGCGGCGTGGACAAGGTCGAGTCCGCCGCCGTCCTCGGCGCGGGCGCGACCGCCTCGTCCGCACTCGCCGCCCTCGCGCAGGTCTGTGCCGGGCCGGTCACGGCGTACGTGCGCAGCGCGGCCCGTGCCGATGAGATGCGCGGCTGGGGCGAGCGCCTCGGCGTCCACGTCCGCGTCGCCGACTGGACCGACGCCGCCGAGGGGCTGAGCGCTCCACTGGTCGTCGCCACGACCCCCGCCGGCACGACCGACGCACTCGCGGCCGAGGTGCCGGAGCGGCCGGGCACGCTGTTCGACGTGCTGTACGAGCCGTGGCCCACGGCGCTCGCGGCCGCATGGTCCGGCAGGGGAGGCGCGGTGGTCGGCGGCCTCGACCTCCTGGTGCACCAGGCGGTGCTCCAGGTCGAGCAGATGACCGGCCGCTCACCTGCGCCCCTGCGGGCGATGCGAATCGCCGGTGAACGCGCGCTCGAAGCCCGCTAGGATCTGCGCGTTCGATCAGGAGCACGTCAATAGCACAGGGGGAGTCCGGCCATGGAAACCGGTCAGCCGCAGGCGTCGATCGCCAAGAACATCTTCGAGGGCATCGTCCAGTTCCTGCCCGACTGGCTGCAGATCCCGATTCTGTGCCTGATCATCCTGCTGATCGTCCTCGGCTGGGTGTCGTCGGTCCGCAAGAAGATCGCGCGGCGCCGTGCGGCGCGGAACCCGCAGCCGGTGCCCACGGCCCTCGGCAGCCAGGGCAGCGGCGCGGATCACCTCGGTCAGTACGCCCCGGCGCAGCAGGCTGCGCAGCAGCCGAGTGGCGCGGACTACCTCGGTCAGTACGCCCCCGCCCAGCCGGCCCCGCAGGCCGCTCCGCAGCAGCCCAGCGGCGCGGACTACCTCGGGTCGTACGCGCCCCAGCAGCGCCGCGACGGCCACTGACGACCCGCTGCCGGCCGTCCACGGGCGTCCGCCAGGTGGACCGGTGGCCGGGAGCCGGGCGCGGACGTGGGAGGATCGAGTCAGGCGGGCCAGGGCCGCGCCTCCCCGGCCCCTGCCGGGAGGTTTCCCCAGGCCGCGCCGTCGCAGTTCCACGCGCGAGCATGAGGAGCACCGTTGAGCAGGTTGCGTTGGCTGACCGCGGGCGAGTCGCACGGACCCGCACTGGTGGCGACGCTGGAGGGTCTTCCCGCCGGTGTGCCGATCACCACCGAGATGGTGGCGGACCACCTTGCCAGGCGGCGCCTCGGCTATGGGCGCGGTGCCCGGATGAAGTTCGAGCGCGACGAGGTGACCTTCCTCGGCGGCGTCCGGCACGGTCTCACCATGGGCTCCCCGGTGGCCGTCATGGTGGGCAACACCGAGTGGCCGAAGTGGGAGAAGGTCATGGCGGCCGACCCCGTCGACCCCGATGAGCTCGCCCAGCTGGCGCGCAACGCGCCGCTGACCCGGCCCCGCCCCGGCCACGCCGACCTCGCCGGCATGCAGAAGTACGCGCTGGAGGAGGCCCGGCCGGTCCTGGAGCGGGCGAGCGCCCGTGAGACCGCTGCGCGCGTCGCGCTCGGCGCGGTGGCCCGTTCGTACCTCAAGGAGACGACGGGCATCGAGATCGTCTCCCACGTCGTCGAGCTCGCCTCGGCCAAGGCGCCGTACGGCGTCGTCCCCGTCCCCGCCGACGAGGAACGCCTGGACGCGGACCCCGTCCGCTGCCTGGACGCCGACGCGAGCAAGGCGATGGTCGCGGAGATCGACCAGGCCCACAAGGACGGCGACACCCTCGGCGGCGTCGTGGAGGTCCTCGCGTACGGCGTGCCCGTCGGGCTCGGCTCGCACGTCCACTGGGACCGCCGCCTCGACGCCCGGCTCGCCGCCGCGCTCATGGGCATCCAGGCCATCAAGGGCGTCGAGGTCGGTGACGGCTTCGAGCTCGCCCGCGTGCCCGGCTCCCAGGCGCACGACGAGATCGTGCCCGGGGAGGACGGCATCCGCCGCAGCTCCGGCCGCTCCGGCGGTACGGAGGGCGGCATGTCGACCGGCGAGCTGCTGCGCGTCCGGGCCGCGATGAAGCCGATCGCGACCGTGCCGCGCGCGCTCAGGACGGTGGACGTCACCACCGGCGAGCCGGCCGCCGCGCACCACCAGCGGTCCGACGTGTGCGCCGTGCCCGCCGCCGGCATCGTCGCCGAGGCCATGGTCGCGCTGGTCCTCGCGGACGCCGTCGCCGAGAAGTTCGGCGGCGACAGCGTCGGCGAGACCCGCCGCAACGTGCAGTCGTACCTCGACAACCTGCACATCCGGTGAACGCCCCGCTGATCGTCCTCGTCGGGCCGATGGGCTCGGGCAAGTCCACGGTCGGCGAGCTGCTGGCCGGGCTCCTCGGCGTCGGGTTCCGGGACACCGACGCCGACATCGTGGCCGCGCAGGGCCGGGAGATCGCCGACATCTTCGTCGACGAGGGCGAGCCGTACTTCCGCGAGCTGGAGCGCGCGGCCGTGCGCGCCGCGCTCGCCGAGCACACCGGCGTCCTGGCCCTCGGCGGCGGCGCGATCCTCGACGAGGGCACCCGGGAGCTGCTGGCCGGACTGCCCGTCGCCTATCTGTCGATGGATGTCGAGGAAGCGGTGCGGCGCGTCGGACTCAACACCGCCCGTCCGCTGCTCGCCGTCAACCCGCGGCGCAGCTGGCGCGAACTCATGGACGCCCGCCGCCACTTGTACACCGAGGTGGCCCGCGTCGTCGTCGCGACGGACGACCGCACACCTGACGAGGTCGCCCGCGCGGTCCTCGACGCACTGGAGCTGAAGACGGTAATCCCGGGTGACGAGACCCCGGAACCCCGGCAGGAGAAGAAGTGACTGACCAGGCAGTGACGCGTATCCAGGTCGGCGGCACGGCCGGCACCGACCCGTACGAGGTGCTGGTCGGCCGGCAGCTCCTCGGCGAGCTGGGCGGGCTGATCGGGCCCAAGGCGCAGCGCGTGGCCGTCATCCACCCCGAGGCGCTCGCCGAGACCGGTGAGGCCCTGCGCGCGGACCTCGCCGACCAGGGCTACGAGGCCGTCGCCATCCAGGTGCCCAACGCGGAGGAGGCCAAGACCGCCGAGGTTGCCGCCTACTGCTGGAAGGCGCTCGGACAGACCGGCTTCACCCGCACCGACGTGATCGTCGGCGTCGGCGGCGGAGCCACGACCGACCTCGCCGGCTTCGTCGCGGCCAGCTGGCTGCGCGGTGTGCGCTGGATCGCCGTCCCCACGACCGTGCTCGCCATGGTGGACGCGGCCGTCGGCGGCAAGACCGGCATCAACACCGCCGAGGGCAAGAACCTCGTCGGCGCCTTCCACCCGCCGGCCGGCGTGCTCTGCGACCTGGCCGCGCTCGACTCGCTGCCGGTCAACGACTACGTCAGCGGCATGGCCGAGATCATCAAGGCCGGTTTCATCGCCGACCCGGTGATCCTCGACCTCATCGAGGCCGACCCCGCCGGCGCTCGCACGCCGGAGGGCCCGCACACGCACGAGCTGATCGTCCGCTCCATCCAGGTCAAGGCGGACGTCGTCTCGTCCGACCTCAAGGAGTCCGGCCTGCGCGAGATCCTCAACTACGGTCACACGCTCGCCCACGCGATCGAGAAGAACGAGCGCTACAAGTGGCGCCACGGCGCGGCCGTCTCGGTCGGCATGGTCTTCGCCGCCGAACTGGGCCGCCTCGCCGGGCGGCTGGACGACGCCACCGCCGACCGGCACCGCGCCGTGCTCCAGTCCGTCGGGCTCCCGCTGACCTACCGCGGCGACCAGTGGCCCAAGCTGCTGGAGACCATGAAGGTCGACAAGAAGTCCCGCGGCAACCTGCTGCGCTTCATCGTCCTCGACGGCCTCGCCAAGCCGACCGTCCTCGAGGGGCCCGACCCGGCGGTGCTGCTCGCCGCGTACGGGGAGGTCTCCGCATGAGCCGCCGGACGCTGGTGCTCAACGGCCCCAACCTCGGCCGCCTGGGCTCCCGCGAGCCGGACGTGTACGGCGCGACGTCGTACGCCGGGCTCGTGGAGACCTGCCAGGCGCTCGGCAAGGAACTCGGTCTCGACGTCGAGGTCCGGGAGACCAACGACGAGGGCGAGATGATCCGCTGGCTCCACGAGGCGGCAGACGGATCGATTCCGGTCGTTCTCAACCCCGGTGCGTTCACGCACTATTCGTACGGGATGCGCGACGCGGCGGCCCAGCGGACCGCGCCGCTGATCGAGGTGCACATCTCCAACCCGTACACCCGCGAGGCCTTCCGGCACACGTCCGTGGTCGCCTCGGTCGCCAGCGGGACCATCGCGGGCTTCGGCATCGGCTCCTACCGGCTCGCGCTGCGCGCGCTGGCCGACGAACTGGACGGCTGAACGCCGGGACCGGGCACTTCTCGCCGCCCTCGGCCGTTGTGGCGACAGCGGCCGGGGGCGGTCGCACATCCGAACGGCTCCGGGAGGGTACCGTTCGGTAGATCAGCGTCAGTCGTACGAGACGGAGTGGCACCGGATGCAGCACGCAGTGGGGGCTCCGCTGCCGCCTCACCACCGCCCGGGGCAGGGACAGGCCGCCTGGACACCCGGCGCCCACCACCCGGGTCCGGTTCCCGGCCCTCCCGCAGGGCCCCCGCCGCCCCCGCCGCCTCCTCCTCCGATGTCCGGTCCGGCGCAGCCCGGGTGGCCCGCCGCGCCGCAGCACCCGTCCGGCCCACAGCACCCGTCCGCATCGCCGTCCCGTGAGACGACGGGCCACGTCCAACTGCCGCCGGCGCAGCCCGTCCCGATACCCGACCCGCCTCCGGCGGACATGGGCACGGGGACGGCCATGCTCGCCGTGCTGCTGATCGGCCCCGCCGGCGCGGGCAAGACGACGGTGGCGCGCCACTGGGCGAAGCACCGCCGCGTGCCCACGGCGCACATCAGCCTCGACGACGTACGCGAATGGGTCTGCTCCGGTTTCGCCGACCCCCAGGACGGCTGGAACGACAACTCCGAGGCCCAGTACCGCCTCGCCCGCCGCACCTGCGGCTTCGCCGCACGCAACTTCCTGGCCAACGGGATCTCCTGCATCCTCGACGACGCGGTCTTCCCCGACCGCCCGGTCGTCGGCCTCGGCGGCTGGAAGCGCCATGTGGGCCCCGGGCTGCTGCCGGTGGTGCTGCTCCCGGGCCTGGAGATCGTCCTCGAACGGAACGCGGAACGCACGGGCAACCGCCGTCTGTCGGACGAGGAGGTCGCGGGGATCCACGGCCGGATGGCGGGCTGGTACGGCTCTGGCCTGCCGATCATCGACAACTCGAAGTACGACGTGGAAACGACGTCCCGCGTACTGGACGACGTCCTGGCCCGCGCGATCGCCAGCCCCCCGACCTGGTAGTCGCCCAAATCCCCGCCGGGGCTCCGCCCGAACCCCGCGCCTCAATCAGTCGCCGGCGGGGCTGGTCATGCCTGGCACAGGTCTCAAGCACCGACGGGACCGCCCACAGCCGCCCTCGAAGGGCCCGGGGCGCCGCCCCGGTCTCGGGGTGGCGGAGGCGAACCCCAGCGCAGCGGCACCCACGCAGCGGCCAGCCGGAGGCCCGGCCGCCGGGCCGGGGTTGCGGCCGTATGGCCGTCGGGTCCCTGGTCAGGCGGTGGCCGGTTCCGGGACGGAGGTGCTGCCCACGGCCGCCGGGCCGTAGCGCAAGGGCGGCCGGAGGGGAAGCGCCCCCGCGGCGGCGCCGTGCCCGTGGCCCCCGCGCACCGGAAGGGCCCCGCTCGGCCGCGTCACCGGGCCGGTCCGCCATCGGGCTCGTACGCTCGGAGAATGTCCGAGGTCTTTGGCGCCCGACGCGGTCGGCTGCGCGACCGGTGCGCGGTCACCGGCAGCGCAGCGGTCCTGATCTCCCGACCCGCCAACGTCCGCTATCTCGCCGGCACCTCCCCGCCCGGCGCCGTACTGCTGCTCGGCCCCGACGAGGACGCCCTGCTGTGCCCCCGCACCCCCACCGGCGACCCCGTCGACGGGCGGCCCGACGAGGAGCTGCGGCTGACCGTGCTCCCCGCGTCCGCCGGCGACCCGGTCGTCGCCGCCGCCGAGCTGGCGCGCGGTTCCTCGGCGGACGCGCTGGCCGTGGAGGAGCACCACTTGACCGTCGCCCGTTACCGGGCGCTGCAGTCCGTCGCACCGCACCTGCGCATCACCGACCTCGGTCTCGCCGTCGAGCAGCAGCGCATCGTCAAGGACGAGGACGAGATCGCCTGTCTGCGCATCGCTGCCGAGATCACCGACCAGGCCGTGGGCGAACTCCTCGAGTCCATCCTCGTCGGCCGCACCGAACGGCATCTCGCCCTCGAACTGGAGCGCCGTCTCGTCGACCACGGCGCCGACGGCCCCGCCTTCCCCACGTCCGTGGCCACCGGTCCGAACTCCGGGCGGCCCGGTCACCGCCCCAGCGACCGCCGTGTCGAGGAGGGCGACTTCCTGTCGGTCTGTCTCGGCGCGAACTACCGTGGCTACCGCTGCGAGATCGGCCGCACCTTCGTGATCGGCACGACGCCCGCGGACTGGCAGGTCGAGCTCTACGACCTCGTCTTCGCCGCTCAGCGCGCGGGCCGCGAGGCACTGCTGCCGGGCACGGCCTACCGCGAAGTGGATCACGCGGCCCGCCACATCCTCGACGCCGCGGGCCACGGCGAGGACCTCGAACCCCGCACGGGGCACGGCGTCGGGCTCGAAATCGGTGAGGACCCGCAGCTCGCCCCTGCGGCCATGGGTAAACTGGACGCTTGCGTGCCGGTCACCGTCGAACCGGGGGTCCACCTCCCGGGCCGGGGCGGCGTCCGGATCGATGACACGCTCGTCGTGCGCCAGGAGGCGGACGGCGGCCCCGAGCTACTCACCATCACGACCAAGGAGCTGCTCGCGCTCTAGTGCGCGCCTCCGCAGCCACTGGGTCGTCCACCAGCGTCAGTCCAGGAGATTCCGCAACCGTGGCTTCCACGAACGACCTCAAGAACGGCATGGTGCTCAAGCTCGACGGAGGCCAGCTCTGGTCCGTCGTCGAGTTCCAGCACGTCAAGCCCGGCAAGGGCCCGGCCTTCGTGCGCACCAAGCTCAAGAACGTGCTCTCCGGCAAGGTCGTCGACAAGACCTTCAACGCAGGCGTGAAGGTCGAAACGGCCACCGTCGACCGCCGCGACATGCAGTTCTCGTACATGGACGGCGAGTACTTCGTCTTCATGGACATGCAGACCTACGACCAGCTGATGATCGACCGCAAGCAGGTGGGCGACGCGGCGAACTTCCTCATCGAGGGCTTCACGGCGAGCGTCGCGCAGCACGAGGGCGAGGTGCTCTACGTCGAGCTCCCGGCCGCCGTCGAGCTCACCATCCAGCACACCGAGCCCGGTGTGCAGGGCGACCGCTCCACCGGCGGCTCCAAGCCCGCCACCCTGGAGACCGGCTACGAGATCCAGGTCCCGCTGTTCATCACCACCGGTGAGAAGATCAAGGTCGACACCCGTTCGGGCGACTACCTCGGCCGGGTGAACAGCTAACCGTGGCTGCCCGTAACAAGGCCCGCAAGCGGGCCTTCCAGATCCTCTTCGAGGCCGACCAGCGCGGGGCGTCCGTGCGGACGGTCCTCGCGGACTGGGTCCGGCACGCCCGTTCCGACGACCGTCAGCCGCCGGTCGCCGAGTACACCATGGACCTCGTCGAGGGCTACGCGGAGCACGCGGAGCGCATCGACGAGCTCATCGCCACGTACGCGGTCGGCTGGACGCTGGACCGGATGCCGGTCGTCGACCGCAACATCCTGCGGCTCGGTGCGTTCGAGCTGGTGTGGATGGACGAGACGCCCGACGCGGTGGTGATCGACGAGGCGGTGCAGCTCGCGAAGGAGTTCTCCACCGACGAGTCGCCGTCGTTCGTGAACGGCCTGCTGGGCCGTTTCAAGGACCTCAAGCCGAGCCTTCGCCGCGACTGAGCCGCGCGGCGGCGCGACCGGCTTCACCGGGCCCGGGCAGAAGACGATCGTCTTCTGCCCGGGCCCGGTGCTTTCCGGCCACGCCGAGCACGCTGCGCCCCGACCACGCGCCGAAAGGATCCGGCCACGGGTGGGCCCTGTGAGGATTCCGTGCGCACCGATGTGGCGCCGGGGGCGCCCGCAGCGCCGCCGCCGGAGCCGTCTCCGGCCCGCCGGGCCGGGCCCGAGCTGCCCCGCGGGACCCCCGTTCGGCTTCCGGCTGCGCTGAGGTCTGCCCGGCCCACGACGTGGTCGCGGCCCGGGATGCGGCCGTGCGAGCGTTTGCGGCCGGGGCGTGCCCGAGGGGCCGCCGCCTGCGTTCCGGCTGCGCTGGGGGCTGCTCGGCCCACGACGTGGTGCGGCCGGGGGTGTGGCCGTGCGAGGCCCGTGGGCGGCTCGTCTCCGAAGGGCCGCCGCCCCTGTTCCGGTCGCGCTGGGGCCCGCTCGGCGACGTGGCCACGGCCCGATGATGTGCGGCCGTGCCAGGGTCTGTGGGCGGCTCGTCTCCGAGGGGCCGCCGCCCGTGTTCCCGTCGGGGTCTGCTCGGCGACGCGGTCACGGCCCGGGATGCGGCCGTGCGAGGGCCTGCGGCCGGGGCGTGTCCGAAGGGCTGTTGTCCGGCTTCCGGCTGCGCTGGGGGCCGCTCGGCCCACGACGTGGTCGCGGCCCGGAATGTGGCCGTGCGAGGCACGTGGACGGCTCGTGTCCGAAGGGCCGCCGCCCACCATCCCGCTTGCCTGGGATCCGCTCGGCGGGCGCAAGCCCCCACCCCGCGCCGGAGCCCGGCATCCGGCCTTCCAGGTGCCCGCGAGACACGGCGCCCGCGTCCAGGCCGCTCCGGGGCTCGATGGCCAGGGCCTCCGTATTGCCGGGACGTGTGGCCGGCGATGACGGTCCCGTCGCACAACGGCGCTCCGCCGGGGCGCGGCAGCGCCGCACACCGCGCTCGCCGTCTTCTCGGCCGGCCGTGCCCGCATGACGAAGGGCGGGCCGGTCCGAGCCGGTCCCGCCCTTCGACGTGACGTTTTTTCAAAAAAGTGGGATCAGCTCTCTTCGTGCGCGACCGCACGACGCGCGTCCGCGTCCAGCACGCCCCAGCTGATCAGCTGTTCGGTCAGGACCGAGGGCGACTGGTCGTAGATCACGGCCAGGGTGCGCAGGTCGTCCTGGCGGATCGAGAGCACCTTGCCGTTGTAGTCGCCGCGCTGCGACTGGATCGTCGCCGCGTAGCGCTGCAGCGGGCCCGCCTTCTCCTGCGGGACGTGGGCCAGGCGCTCCAGGTCCAGGACGAGCTTCGGCGGCGGCTCGGCGGCCCCGCCCGGCGTCGTGCCCGGAAGCAGCTCCTGCACCGGGACGCCGTAGAAGTCCGCGAGCTCGGCCAGGCGCTGCACGGTCACGGCGCGGTCGCCGCGCTCGTACGAGCCGACCACGACGGCCTTCCAGCGGCCCTGGGACTTCTCTTCCACGCCGTGGAGGGACAGTCCCTGCTGGGTGCGGATGGCGCGGAGCTTGGCCCCGAGCTGTTTTGCGTATTCGCTGGACATATAGCTCCCCGGACGCTGTGACAACGTGCGGCTCCGCCGCGCGACTGGTAACTCACTGTGAGGTTACGCAGCGTGACTTGGCTGAGTCAAGCCGAATGATCCGGACCGGTTTCGGCCACGGGCCGGCCTACCCGGATCAGTACACCTATCAAGCACTGGTAACGTGGACGGCGCAATTCCGACGTCCTTTAAGAACCGTCCCGTGAGGCGGAGAAGGAGGTCCGTTTCGTATGGACACGCACAACTCCGATGCGGCCCGCCCCGTTCTCGAGGCTCCCGACATCGCGCGGGTACTGACCCGTATCGCCCACGAGATCGTCGAACGCGCCAAGGGTGCCGACGACGTGGTGCTCCTCGGCATTCCCACCCGCGGCGTCTTCCTCGCCCGCCGGCTCGCCGACAAGCTCGAAGGCATCACCGGCCGGAAGGTGCCGGTCGGCTCCCTCGACATCACCATGTACCGCGACGATCTGCGTCTGAAGCCCGCCCGCGCGCTGGCCCGGACGGAGATCCCCGGTGACGGCATCGACGGCCGTCTCGTCGTCCTCGTCGACGACGTGCTCTTCTCCGGCCGCACCATCCGCGCCGCGCTCGACGCCCTCGGCGACATCGGGCGCCCGCGCGCCGTGCAGCTCGCGGTCCTCGTCGACCGGGGCCACCGTGAACTGCCCATCCGCGCCGACTACGTCGGCAAGAACCTCCCCACGTCGCTGCGCGAGACGGTCAAGGTCCAGCTCGCCGAGGAGGACGGTCGCGACACCGTGCTGCTCGGCCTGCGGGAGACCGCCGCGGCCGGCGAGCGGTAGCACCTCCGTACGACCACCCCTCGTACGGCGTGCGCTGCTGCGCGCCCGCATGTCTTACGAACCTCCACAGACCTGGAGACACCACCCAGATGATGCGCCACCTCATCTCGGCCGCCGACCTCACCCGCGACGACGCCGTCCTCATCCTCGACACCGCCGAGGAGATGGCCCGGGTCGCCGACCGGCCGATCAAGAAGCTCCCCGCACTGCGCGGCCGCACGGTCTGCAACCTCTTCTTCGAGGACTCGACCCGCACCCGGATCTCCTTCGAGGCCGCCGAGAAGCGCCTGTCCGCCGACGTCATCAACTTCGCCGCCAAGGGATCGAGCGTGTCCAAGGGCGAGTCCCTCAAGGACACCGCCCAGACCCTGGAGGCCATGGGCGTCGACGCCGTCGTCATACGGCACAGCGCCTCCGGCGCCCCCTACCGCCTCGCCAACTCCGGCTGGATCGACGCGCCCGTCATCAACGCCGGTGACGGCACCCACCAGCACCCCACCCAGGCCCTGCTCGACGCCTTCACCATGCGCCGCCGGCTCGTCGGCAGGGACGCCGGGCTCGGCCAGGACCTGGCCGGCAAGCGGATCACGATCGTGGGAGACGTCCTGCACAGCCGGGTCGCCCGCTCCAACGTCGACCTGCTGCACACCCTCGGCGCCCACGTCACGCTCGTCGCGCCGCCCACGCTCGTGCCCGTCGGCGTCGAGACCTGGCCCTGCGAGATCTCCTACGACCTGGACAGCACCCTGCCCAAGTCCGACGCCGTGATGATGCTGCGCGTCCAGCGCGAGCGCATGAACGCCGCGTTCTTCCCGACCGAGCGCGAGTACTCGCGCCGCTACGGCCTGGACGGCGACCGCATGGCGCGGATGCCCGAGCACGCCGTCGTGATGCACCCCGGACCGATGGTCCGCGGCATGGAGATCACCGCCGAGGTCGCCGACTCCGACCGGTGCACGGTCGTCGAGCAGGTCGCCAACGGCGTCTCCATCCGCATGGCCGTCCTCTACCTGCTGCTCGGCGGCAACGAATCCGACGCCCCCAACCCCCGTACCGAGGAGAAGTAAGACCATGAGCAAGATCCTTATCCGCGGTGCGAAGGTACTCGGCGGCGAGGCGCAGGACGTCCTGATCGACGGCGAGACGATCGAGGCCGTGGCCACCGCCCGGCAGGGCGATATCGAGCGCAGTGGGCTCTCCGACGAGGGCACCCGGGTGATCGAGGCCCACGGGCAGATCCTGCTGCCGGGCCTGGTCGACCTGCACACCCACCTGCGCGAGCCCGGCCGCGAGGACTCCGAGACCGTCCTCACCGGCACCCGCGCCGCCGCGAGCGGCGGCTACACCGCCGTCTTCGCCATGGCCAACACCTTCCCGGTCGCGGACACCGCCGGCGTCGTCGAGCAGGTCTACCGGCTCGGCAAGGAGTCGGGCTACTGCGACGTGCAGCCCATCGGCGCCGTCACCGTCGGCCTGGAGGGCAAGAAGCTCGCCGAGCTCGGCGCGATGCACGAGTCCGCGGCCGGCGTCACCGTCTTCTCCGACGACGGCAAGTGCGTCGACGACGCCGTGATCATGCGCCGCGCGCTGGAGTACGTGAAGGCGTTCGGCGGCGTCGTCGCCCAGCACGCCCAGGAGCCCCGGCTCACCGAGGGCGCCCAGATGAACGAGGGCATCGTCTCCGCCGAACTCGGCCTCGGCGGCTGGCCCGCCGTCGCCGAGGAGTCGATCATCGCCCGGGACGTGCTCCTCGCCGAGCACGTCGGCTCCCGGGTGCACATCTGCCACCTGTCGACCGCAGGTTCGGTCGAGATCGTCCGCTGGGCCAAGTCCCGCGGCATCGACGTCACCGCCGAGGTCACCCCGCACCACCTGCTCCTGACCGACGAGCTCGTGCGCTCCTACAACCCGGTCTACAAGGTCAACCCGCCGCTGCGCACCGAGCGCGACGTCATGGCGCTGCGCGAGGCGCTGGCGGACGGCACGATCGACATCGTCGCCACCGACCACGCCCCGCACCCGCACGAGGACAAGGACTGCGAGTGGGCCGCGGCCGCCATGGGCATGGTCGGTCTGGAGACCGCCCTGTCCGTGGTCCAGCAGACGATGGTCGAGACCGGGCTGCTCGACTGGGCAGGCGTCGCCGACCGCATGTCGTACGCGCCCGCGCGCATCGGACAGGCGGCCGGGCACGGGCGGCCCGTCTCGGCAGGTGAGCCCGCGAACCTCACGCTGGTCGATCCGGCATACCGTGGTGTCGTGGACCCCGCCGGCTTCGCCTCCCGCAGCCGCAACACCCCCTACGAGGGCCGTGAGCTGCCGGGACGCGTCACGCACACCTTCCTGCGGGGCCGTGCGACGGTCGTGGACGGGAAGCTGGCGTGACACCTGCACTCATCACCATGGCGGCGGAGCGGAAGTCCGCGGAGGTGACCGACTGGGCGGCCCGCCTCGGCTGGGTCGCCGGACTGCTGCTCTTCATCGCCTTCGTCTACTGGCTGATGCGCCAGGGCTGGAAATGGCGCGGCAGCCTCCAGTCCGACCTGCCCGAGCTCCCGGCCGTGCCGGAGCGGCTCAATGAGGCGAAACTGACGATGAGCGGCCGGTACCACGGCTCCACGACCGCCGGCCAGTGGCTCGACCGGATCGTCGCCCACGGCCTGGGCGTGCGCAGCCGGGCCGAGCTCACCCTGACGGACGAGGGACTGGCTGTCGTACGGCCCGGTGCCGTGGACTTCTTCGTACCGAAGGAGGCGCTGCGCGAGGCCCGGCTCGACAAGGGCATCGCCGGCAAGGTCCTCGCCGAGGGCGGTCTGCTGATCGTCACCTGGGAACACGGCGGCAAGCTCATCGACTCGGGCTTCCGCTTCGACCACGCGGCCGAGCAGAGCACCTGGGCCGACGCCCTCACGGCACTCGTCCGGGGCACGACCCCCGGCACCCCCGAGAACATGATCAAGACGACGGAAGGCACCGCACGATGACGACCTCCACCAGGGGATCCGCCTTGAGGCAGAAGGCGTCTCCCGCCGTACTCGTCCTGGAGGACGGCCGCACCTTCCGCGGACGTGCCTACGGGGCCGTGGGGGAGACCTTCGGCGAGGCGGTGTTCAACACCGGCATGACGGGCTACCAGGAGACCCTGACCGACCCGTCGTACCACCGCCAGGTCGTGGTCATGACCGCGCCGCACGTCGGCAACACCGGCGTCAACGACGAGGACGACGAGTCGAAGCGGATCTGGGTCGCCGGCTTCGTGGTCCGTGACCCCGCCCGCATCCCGTCCAACTGGCGCTCCCGCCGCTCCCTCGACGAGCAGCTGGCCGCCCAGGGCATCGTCGGCATCAGCGGCATCGACACCCGCGCCCTCACCCGCCACCTGCGCGAGCGCGGCGCCATGCGCGTCGGCATCTTCTCCGGCGACGCGCTGGCCGACGACGCCGGCCTGCTCGCCCGGGTCCAGCAGGCGCCCGAGATGAAGGGCGCCGACCTGTCCGCCGAGGTCGCCACCACCGAGGCGTACGTCGTCCCGGCCATCGGCCCCGACGGCGAAGCCGTCCCAGTCGGTACAGCGAAGTTCACCGTCGCCGCCCTCGACCTGGGCATCAAGGGCATGACCCCGCACCGCATGGCCGAGCGCGGCATCGAGGTGCACGTCCTGCCCGCGACCGCCACCGCCGACGACGTCTACGCGGTGAACCCCGACGGCGTGTTCCTCTCCAACGGCCCCGGCGACCCCGCCACCGCCGACCTGACCGTCATCAAGGCGGTGCTGGAACGCCGGACCCCGCTGTTCGGCATCTGCTTCGGCAACCAGCTGCTCGGCCGCGCGCTCGGCTTCGGCACGTACAAGCTGAAGTACGGCCACCGCGGCATCAACCAGCCCGTGCAGGACCGCACGACCGGCAAGGTCGAGGTCACCGCGCACAACCACGGATTCGCCGTCGAGGCCCCCCTCGACAAGGTCTCCGACACCCCCTACGGCCGTGCCGAGGTCTCCCACGTCTGCCTCAACGACAACGTGGTGGAGGGCCTCCAGCTGCTCGACCAGCCGGCCTTCAGCGTCCAGTACCACCCCGAGGCGGCCGCCGGCCCGCACGACGCCGCGTACCTCTTCGACCGCTTCGTATCCCTGATGGAGGCCGAGCGTGCCTAAGCGCACCGATATCCAGTCCGTCCTGGTCATCGGCTCCGGCCCGATCGTCATCGGCCAGGCCGCCGAGTTCGACTACTCCGGCACCCAGGCCTGCCGCGTCCTCAAGTCCGAGGGCCTGCGCGTCATCCTGGTCAACTCCAACCCGGCCACGATCATGACCGACCCGGAGATCGCCGACGCCACCTACGTCGAGCCGATCACGCCCGAGTTCGTCGAGAAGATCATCGCCAAGGAGCGCCCCGACGCGCTGCTGCCCACCCTCGGCGGCCAGACCGCGCTCAACACCGCCATCTCCATGCACGAGCAGGGTGTGCTGGAGAAGTACGGCGTCGAGCTGATCGGCGCCAATGTCGAGGCCATCAACAAGGGCGAGGACCGCGACCTGTTCAAGGAGGTCGTCGAGGAGGTCCGGCGCAAGACCGGCCACGGCGAGTCCGCCCGCTCGGTCATCTGCCACTCGATGGACGACGTCATCAAGGGCGTCGACACGCTCGGCGGTTACCCCGTCGTGGTCCGCCCCTCCTTCACCATGGGCGGCGCGGGCTCCGGCTTCGCGCACGACGAGGACGAGCTGCGCCGCATCGCCGGCCAGGGCCTCACGCTCTCCCCGACCACCGAGGTGCTCCTGGAGGAGTCCATCCTCGGCTGGAAGGAGTACGAGCTGGAGCTGATGCGCGACAAGAACGACAACGTCGTGGTCGTCTGCTCCATCGAGAACTTCGACCCGATGGGCGTCCACACCGGTGACTCCATCACCGTCGCCCCGGCGATGACCCTCACCGACCGCGAGTACCAGCGCCTGCGCGACATCGGCATCGCGATCATCCGCGAGGTCGGCGTGGACACCGGCGGCTGCAACATCCAGTTCGCCGTCAACCCAGAGGACGGCCGGATCATCGTCATCGAGATGAACCCGCGCGTCTCCCGCTCCTCGGCGCTCGCCTCCAAGGCCACCGGCTTCCCGATCGCCAAGATCGCCGCGAAGCTCGCCGTCGGCTACACGCTGGACGAGATCCCGAACGACATCACGGAGAAGACGCCGGCCTCCTTCGAGCCGACCCTCGACTACGTCGTGGTCAAGGCCCCGCGGTTCGCCTTCGAGAAGTTCCCGCAGGCGGACTCCACCCTCACCACCACCATGAAGTCGGTCGGCGAGGCCATGGCCATCGGCCGCAACTTCACCGAGGCGCTCCAGAAGGCCCTGCGCTCGCTGGAGAAGAAGGGCAGCCAGTTCTCCTTCACCGGCGAGCCCGGTGACAAGGACGAGCTGCTGCGCGAGGCCGTGCGCCCGACCGACGGCCGGATCAACACCGTCATGCAGGCCATCCGCGCGGGCGCCACGCCCGAGGAGGTCTTCGAGGCGACGAAGATCGACCCCTGGTTCGTCGACCAGCTGTTCCTGATCAAGGAGTACGCCGACGAGCTCGCCGCCGCCGAGAAGCTCTACCCGGAGCTGCTCGCCGAGGCCAAGCGCCACGGCTTCTCCGACGCCCAGATCGCCGACATCCGCGGCCTGCGCGAGGACGTGGTGCGCGAGGTGCGGCACGCGCTCGGCATCCGCCCGGTCTACAAGACGGTCGACACCTGCGCCGCCGAGTTCGCCGCCCGGACCCCGTACTTCTACTCGTCCTACGACGAGGAGTCCGAGGTCGCCCCGCGCACCCGGCCCGCCGTGATCATCCTCGGCTCCGGCCCCAACCGCATCGGCCAGGGCATCGAGTTCGACTACTCCTGCGTCCACGCCTCCTTCGCGCTGCACGACGCCGGGTACGAGACCGTGATGGTCAACTGCAACCCGGAGACCGTCTCCACGGACTACGACACCTCCGACCGCCTGTACTTCGAGCCGCTCACGCTCGAGGACGTGCTGGAGATCGTGCACGCCGAGTCGCTCGCCGGTCCCATCGCCGGTGTCGTCGTCCAGCTCGGCGGCCAGACGCCGCTGGGTCTCTCCCAGGCGCTGAAGGACAACGGCGTCCCGGTCGTCGGCACCTCTCCGGAGGCCATCCACGCCGCCGAGGACCGCGGCGCCTTCGGCCAGGTCCTCGCCGAGGCCGGTCTGCCCGCGCCCAAGCACGGCACGGCCACCACCTTCGCCGGCGCCAAGGACATCGCCGACGAGATCGGCTACCCGGTCCTGGTCCGCCCGTCGTACGTGCTCGGCGGCCGGGGGATGGAGATCGTCTACGACGAGGCGCGGCTGGAGGCGTACATCGCCGAGTCCACCGAGATCTCCCCGACCCGCCCGGTGCTGGTCGACCGCTTCCTCGACGACGCGATCGAGATCGACGTCGACGCGCTCTACGACGGCCACGAGCTCTACCTCGGCGGCGTCATGGAGCACATCGAGGAGGCCGGCATCCACTCCGGTGACTCGGCCTGCGCCCTGCCCCCGATCACCCTGGGCGGCTTCGACATCAAGCGCCTGCGCGCCTCCACCGAGGCGATCGCGAAGGGCGTCGGGGTCCGCGGCCTGATCAACATCCAGTTCGCGATGGCCGGCGACATCCTGTACGTCCTGGAGGCCAACCCCCGCGCCTCCCGGACCGTCCCCTTCACCTCGAAGGCGACCGCGGTGCCGCTGGCGAAGGCCGCCGCGCGCATCTCGCTCGGCGCGACCATCGCCGAGCTGCGCGAGGAGGGCCTGCTGCCGAAGAGCGGCGACGGCGGCACCCTGCCGCTGGACGCGCCGATCTCCGTCAAGGAGGCCGTCATGCCGTGGAGCCGCTTCCGCGACGTGCACGGTCGCGGCGTGGACACCATCCTCGGCCCGGAGATGCGCTCCACCGGCGAGGTCATGGGCATCGACTCCGTCTTCGGCACGGCGTACGCCAAGTCGCAGGCCGGAGCCTACGGACCGCTGCCCACCAAGGGACGCGCGTTCGTCTCCGTCGCCAACCGCGACAAGCGCTCGATGATCTTCCCCGCGCGCGAGCTGGTCGCCCACGGCTTCGAACTGCTCGCCACGTCCGGCACGGCCGAGGTGCTCAAGCGCAACGGCATCAACGCCACCGTCGTGCGCAAGCAGTCCGAGGGCCCGGGGCCGGACGGCGAGCGGACCATCGTCCAGCTCATCCACGACGGCGAGGTCGACCTCATCGTCAACACCCCGTACGGCACCGGCGGCCGCCTCGACGGCTACGACATCCGTACGGCGGCGGTGGCCCGCTCCGTACCGTGCCTCACGACGGTCCAGGCGCTCGCCGCGGCGGTCCAGGGCATCGACGCCCTCAACCACGGCGGCGTGGGCGTCCGATCGCTCCAGGAACACGCGGAACACCTGATCGCGGCCCGCGACTAGCAACCCATGAGGGGGACACCGGAAACGGTGTCCCCCTCCTCATGAGGACACCACTTCCCATGTACAAGTTCTTCTTCCACCTGGTCTTCAAGCGCATGGACCCGGAGGAGGCCCACTACCTGGCCTTCCGGTGGATCCGCCTCGCGGTCCGCGTCCCCGTTCTGCGCACCTTCGTCGCCGCGGTGCTCGCCCCCCGCTACGAGGAGCTGCGCACCGAGGCCCTCGGACTGCGCATGCACGGCCCGTTCGGGCTCGCGGCCGGTTTCGACAAGAACGCCGTGGCCATCGACGGCATGGCGATGCTGGGCTTCGACCATGTCGAGATCGGCACGGTCACGGGGGAGGCCCAGCCGGGCAACCCCAAGAGGCGGCTCTTCCGGCTGGTCCCGGACCGCGCCCTGATCAACCGCATGGGCTTCAACAACGAGGGCTCCGCCGCGGTCGCCGAACGACTGCGCACCCGGGTGCCGGTCTTCAGGACCGTCGTCGGCGTCAACATCGGCAAGACCAAGGCCGTCCCGGAGGCCGAGGCCGCCGCCGACTACGTGAAGTCGACCGAGCGCCTGGCCGCCCACGCCGACTACCTCGTCGTCAACGTCTCCTCGCCCAACACCCCCGGCCTGCGCAATCTCCAGGCCACCGAGTCGCTGCGCCCGCTGCTCACCGCCGTGCGCGAGGCGGCGGACCGCACGGTCACCGACCGCCGCGTCCCGCTCCTGGTCAAGATCGCCCCCGATCTGGCGGACGAGGACGTCGACGCCGTGGCGGACCTCGCCCTCGAGCTGGGCCTCGACGGCATCATCGCCACCAACACCACGATCGCCCGTGAGGGCCTGGGGCTGACGTCCTCGCCCGAGCTGGTCAAGGAGACCGGCGGCCTGTCCGGCGCACCGGTCAAGGCGCGCTCCCTGGAGGTCCTGCGCCGCCTGTACGCCCGCGTCGGCGACCGCATCACCCTCGTCGGCGTCGGCGGCATCGAGAACGCCGAGGACGCCTGGCAGCGCATCCTCGCCGGTGCCACCCTCGTGCAGGGCTACAGCGCCTTCATCTACGAGGGCCCCTTCTACGCCCGCGCGATCCACAAGGGCCTCGCCGCACGCCTCGCGGCCAGCCCGTACGCCACCCTCGCCGATGCCGTCGGCGCCGAGACGCGAAAGGTCACCGCATGAGTCCTCTGGAGCCCTTCGGCGCACGACTGCGCCACGCCATGGACACCCGTGGCCCGCTGTGCGTCGGCATCGACCCGCACGCCTCGCTGCTGACCGCGTGGGGGCTGAACGACGACGTCGCCGGCCTGGAGCGGTTCACCCGCACCACGGTCGAGGCGCTCGCCGACCGGGTCGCCGTACTGAAGCCGCAGTCCGCGTTCTTCGAGCGCTTCGGCTCGCGCGGCATCGCCGTCCTGGAGAAGGCCGTCGAGGAGGCACGGGCCGCCGGCGCGCTGGTCCTCATGGACGCCAAGCGCGGCGACATCGGCTCGACCATGGGCGCGTACGCGGAGACGTTCCTGCGCAAGGACTCGCCGCTGTTCTCGGACGCCGTCACGGTGTCCCCGTACCTCGGCTTCGGTTCGCTGCGACCCGCGCTCGACCAGGCCGTGCTGAGCGGCTGCGGCGTCTTCGTCCTGGCCCTGACCTCCAATCCGGAGGGCGCCGAGGTGCAGCGCTCCACGGCGGCGGACGGCACGTCCCTGGCGCAGCTGATGCTGAACCACATGGCCGCCGAGAACGAGGGTGCCGAGCCGCTCGGTTCGGTCGGCGCGGTCGTGGGCGCGACGCTGGGCGACGCCGGTGTGGACCTCGACATCAACGGCCCGCTGCTGGCTCCGGGGATCGGCGCCCAGGGGGCGACCCCGGCGGACCTCCCCGGTGTCTTCGGCTCGGCCGTCGGCAGCGTGCTGCCGAGCGTCAGCCGCGGTGTGCTCAGGCACGGCCCCGACCCGGCCGCGCTGCGGGCAGCCGCCGAGCGGTTCACGGACGAGGTGCGCGAGGCGGTGGCGTCGGCCGGGGTCTGACCGGCGACATCGGGCAGCGCGTGCGCTGCGGGGCACCGTCCGCACGCGCTGAGTGACCGCCGAGACGCCCGGCCGTCGGTCCATGCAGGACTTCTCGGCCGAAAAGCGGGTCGTTATGTCTGAAATGTCCTGGTCGGTCGATGCTGACCAGGACTTTTCGTCTGTTCTCGCTGACTGGAGCGGTGATGGCCGCTAGTCTCCGTCGAAGAGCGAACGTGCAGGCAGCGTCCCGCAAAGGCGTCCTGCGTTGCTCGTTGCTCCCCTGGTGTGGGGCGACTAGGTTCCTCACCGGTCCGTATCCGACAGTTCGACATCCGAGGTGACGTAGGCGTGGCTCTTCCGCCCCTTACCCCTGAACAGCGCGCAGCCGCGCTCGAAAAGGCCGCCGCGGCTCGCCGGGAGCGGGCCGAGGTCAAGAATCGACTCAAGCACTCCGGCGCCTCCCTCCACGAGGTCATCAAGCAGGGCCAGGAGAACGACGTCATCGGCAAGATGAAGGTCTCCGCCCTCCTCGAGTCCCTGCCGGGCGTGGGCAAGGTCCGCGCCAAGCAGATCATGGAGCGGCTCGGCATCTCCGAGAGCCGCCGGGTCCGTGGTCTCGGCTCCAACCAGATCGCTTCCCTGGAGCGTGAGTTCGGCGGCGGCGCCGCCTGACGTTCCCGGGCACTCCCGGGAACCTGGATAATCGCTGCATGGCAGCAGAGGTACGTCCGCGGCTGACCGTGCTCTCCGGCCCCTCCGGGGTCGGCAAGAGCACGGTCGTCGCCCATATGCGCAAGGTCCACCCCGAGGTCTGGCTCTCGGTGTCGGCGACCACCCGGAAGCCGCGGCCCGGCGAGAAGCACGGTGTCCAGTACTTCTTCGTCACGGACGAGGAGTTCGACAAGCTGGTCGCCAACGGCGAGCTGCTGGAGTGGGCCGAGTTCGCGGGCAACCGCTACGGCACGCCCCGTCGCGCGGTCCTCGACCGCCTGGAGGCGGGCGAGCCGGTGCTGCTGGAGATCGATCTCCAGGGTGCTCGGCAGGTGAAGGAGTCCATGGCGGAGTCGCAGCTGGTCTTCCTGGCCCCGCCGAGCTGGGACGAGCTGGTCCGCCGGCTCACCGGCCGCGGCACCGAGTCCGCGGAGGTCATCGAGCGCCGGCTGGCGGCCGCCAAGGTCGAACTCGCCGCCGAGTCGGAGTTCGACACGACCCTGGTCAACACCTCCGTCGAGGACGTGGCGCGCGAGCTGCTAGCCTTGATGGCAGTTGTTTGATCTTTTGTCCGATCTTTCTGCACGTTCTTCGGAAGGCTTAGAGTGTCCTCTTCCATCACCGCGCCCGAGGGCATCATCAACCCGCCGATCGACGAGCTGCTCGAGGCGACTGACTCGAAGTACAGCCTCGTGATCTACGCGGCCAAGCGCGCGCGCCAGATCAACGCGTACTACTCGCAGCTCGGTGAGGGCCTGCTCGAGTACGTCGGTCCGCTGGTGGACACCCACGTCCACGAGAAGCCGCTGTCGATCGCCCTGCGTGAGATCAACGCGGGTCTGCTGACCTCCGAGGCCATCGAGGGCCCGGCGCAGTAGGCGCGACCCATCGTTCTTCACCACAGGCCCGGCGGAGCGTCCGCCGGGCCTGTGGTCTGTCCGGGGGCGCGCAAGGCCGTGCCCACGGAGTGATGCAGCATGGGGGAACCAACCGAGTGCGGGGAGGCGCGCAGTGGACGCAGTGGACGCGAGTGTCAGGCCGAGGGTCGTCCTCGGGGTCAGCGGCGGCATCGCCGCGTACAAGGCGTGCGAGCTGCTGCGCAGGCTCACCGAGTCCGGCCACGACGTCCGGGTCGTGCCGACCGCGTCGGCCCTGAACTTCGTCGGAGCCGCGACCTGGTCGGCGCTGTCGGGCCACCCCGTGTCCACCGAGGTCTGGAACGACGTCCACGAGGTCCCGCACGTCCGCATCGGCCAGCACGCCGACCTCGTCGTCGTCGCGCCCGCCACCGCCGACATGCTCGCCAAGGCCGCTCACGGCCTCGCCGACGACCTGCTCACCAACACGCTGCTCACGGCCCGCTGTCCGGTCGTCTTCGCGCCCGCGATGCACACCGAGATGTGGGAGCACCCCGCCACCCAGGAGAACGTCGCCACGCTGCGCCGCCGCGGCGCCGTCGTCATCGAGCCCGCCGTCGGCCGGCTCACCGGCGTCGACACCGGCAAGGGCCGGCTGCCCGAGCCGGGCGAGATCTTCGAGGTGTGCCGCCGGGTGCTCGCCCGCGGGGTGACCGCGCCCGACCTCGCCGGCCGCCACGTCGTCGTCAGCGCCGGCGGCACCCGCGAGCCGCTCGACCCGGTCCGCTACCTCGGCAACCGCTCCTCCGGCAAGCAGGGCTACGCCCTGGCCCGTACCGCGGCCGCCCGGGGCGCGCGCGTCACCCTCGTCGAGGCGAACACCGGCATCCCCGATCCGGCGGGCGTCGACGTCGTCCACGTCGGCACGGCGGTCCAGCTGCGCGAGGCGGTCCTCAAGGCCGCCGCCGACGCCGACGCCGTGGTCATGGCGGCGGCGGTCGCCGACTTCCGGCCCGCCGAGTACGCCACGGGCAAGATCAAGAAGAAGGACGGCGTCGAGGCTCCGACCGTCGCGCTCGTGCGCAACCCCGACATCCTCGCCGAGATCTCGGCCGACCGCGCCCGCCCCGGACAGGTGGTCGTCGGCTTCGCGGCCGAGACCGACGACGTCCTCGCCAACGGACGCGACAAGCTGCGCCGCAAGGGGTGCGACCTGCTCGTCGTCAACGAGGTGGGGGAGCGCAGGACCTTCGGGGCCGAGGAGAACGAGGCGGTCGTCCTGGCCGCCGACGGCGCCGAGACCCCCGTCCCGTACGGGCCCAAGGAGGCCCTCGCCGACACGGTCTGGGACCTCGTCGTCCCCCGGCTCGGCTGAGGGGCGTCGCGGGCCGTGTGACGAACTCTGGGCGAATTTCCGGCGACGGCCCGCGGGTGAGAAACCAGCGAAATGTGGCGAATCGCTCAGCCTGTAGGCGCTATGGTCATAGCGTCTCGGCCATGGACCACAGGTCAGGGGGCTCCCAAGCTGCGAGACGGTTGTCCGGCGATGGAAAGCGACCGATAAACTGGTTCGCGGAACGTCGCGGGGCGCAGCCCCCTGCCGGTCCGTCAATGATCAGCCAGCAGCCGCTGCAACCCCAGGGAGCGATGTGTCCCGCCGTCTCTTCACCTCGGAGTCCGTGACCGAGGGCCACCCCGACAAGATCGCCGACCAGATCAGCGACACGATTCTCGACGCCCTTCTGCGGGAGGACCCGACCTCCCGGGTCGCCGTGGAGACCCTGATCACCACCGGCCTCGTGCACGTCGCCGGTGAGGTGACCACCAAGGCGTACGCCGACATCCCCACCCTCGTGCGCAACAAGATCCTGGAGATCGGTTACGACTCCTCGAAGAAGGGTTTCGACGGCGCCTCCTGCGGAGTGTCGGTGTCCATCGGCGCGCAGTCTCCCGACATCGCGCAGGGCGTCGACACGGCGTACGAGAAGCGCGTCGAGGGCGATGAGGACGAGCTCGACAAGCAGGGCGCCGGCGACCAGGGCCTGATGTTCGGTTACGCGTGCGACGAGACGCCCGAGCTGATGCCGCTGCCGATCCACCTCGCGCACCGGCTCTCGCGCCGCCTGTCCGAGGTCCGCAAGAACGGCACCATCCCCTACCTGCGTCCGGACGGCAAGACCCAGGTCACCATCGAGTACGACGGTGACAAGGCCGTCCGCCTCGACACCGTGGTGGTCTCCTCGCAGCACGCGTCCGACATCGATCTGGACTCGCTCCTCGCGCCCGACATCCGCGAGTTCGTCGTCGAGCACGTGCTCAAGCAGCTCGTCGAGGACGGCATCAAGCTCGACACCGACGGCTACCGCCTCCTGGTGAACCCGACCGGCCGCTTCGAGATCGGCGGCCCGATGGGCGACGCGGGTCTGACCGGCCGCAAGATCATCATCGACACCTATGGCGGCATGGCCCGCCACGGCGGCGGCGCCTTCTCCGGCAAGGACCCGTCCAAGGTGGACCGCTCGGCCGCCTACGCGATGCGCTGGGTGGCGAAGAACGTCGTCGCGGCCGGCCTCGCGGCCCGTTGCGAGGTCCAGGTCGCGTACGCGATCGGCAAGGCCGAGCCCGTCGGTCTGTTCGTGGAGACGTTCGGCACCGCGACGACCGAGGTCGAGAAGATCGAGCAGGCCATCGCCGAGGTCTTCGACCTGCGCCCGGCCGCGATCATCCGCGACCTCGACCTGCTGCGTCCGATCTACGCCCAGACCGCGGCGTACGGCCACTTCGGCCGCGAGCTCCCCGACTTCACCTGGGAGCGCACGGACCGCGTCGACGCGCTGCGCGCGGCGGCGGGGCTGTGAGCCAGTAGCCCGACGGCTTCTCCGAGGGCCCCGGACCGTGTCGGTCCGGGGCCCTCGCGCGTGCGCGGGCGGCTCCGGGCAGTAGTCGGCGGGGCGGGCGGCCCGCGGGGCCGAGCTGTCCGCAGAGCCGAGGCCGGAGGGGTGCCGGCCTCGTCGACGGGCCCGAGCACTGTCAGCGGGCTCTGGTAGGAATGGGGCTGTGAGCAGCGACGACGAGCAGCCGGAGGAGTCCGCCGCGAGCGGGCCCGAGCAGCTTGCGCTCATCAGGGAGACCGTGCGCAGGGCCAAGGTGCCCAAGGCCAAGCCGCGCACCTGGCGGGGGGCGGCGCTCGCCAAGGAGCTGCCGGTCGCCCGGGTCGTCGTCAACAAGGGTGTCCTGCACCTCGACCAGTTCTTCGACTACGCCGTCCCCGAGGAGCTCGACGCGGCGGCACAGCCCGGTGTGCGGGTGCGCGTACGGTTCGGGGCGGGGGCGCACCGGGTGCGGGAGGGGCGCCGTGAGGGCGGCGGGCTCATCGACGGCTTCCTGGTCGAGCGCCTGGCCGAGACCGACTACACCGGACCCCTCGCGGCACTCGCCCACGTCGTCTCCCCCGAGCCCGTCCTCGGCCCGCGGATGCTCCGCCTCGCCCGCGCTGTCGCCGACCGGTACGCGGGCAGCCTCGCCGACGTGCTGCAGCTCGCGGTGCCGCCGAGGAACGGACGGGCGGAGGCCAAGCCGTCGCCGGAGCCCCTGCCGCCGCCCGCACCCCCCGGCGCGGGCTCCTGGGAGCGGTACGGGCGGGGGGCCGCCTTCATCGACGCCCTCGCCACGGGCGGCACCCCACGTGCCGTGTGGACCGCGCTGCCCGGCCCGCACTGGCCGGAGGAGCTGGCCCGCGCCGTGGCCGCGACGCTGGCGTCCGGGCGCGGCGCGCTCGTCGTCGTGCCCGACGGGCGGCGCGCCGCCCGCGTGGACGCCGCCCTCACGGCTCTGCTGGGCGAGGGCCGCCACGCCCTCCTGACCGCCGAATCCGGGCCCGAGAAGCGCTACCGGCAGTGGCTCGCCGTACGCCGGGGCTCCGTGCGGGCCGTGGTGGGCACCCGGGCCGCCATGTTCGCGCCCGTGCGGGATCTCGGCCTGGTCGTCGTCTGGGACGACGGCGACGCGAGCCACAGCGACGACAACGCCCCCTTCCCCCACGTCCGCGAGGTCCTGGAGCTGCGCGCGGCCCATGACGGATGCGCCTTCCTGCTGGGCAGCACCAGCTGCACGGTCGAGGCCGCCCAGCTCGTCGAGAGCGGCTGGGCCATGCCGCTCGTCGCCGACCGGGCTCGGGTCAGGGCCGCGGCGCCCCTGGTGCGCACCGTCGGCGACCAGGACCTCGCGCGGGACGAGGCCGCGCGTGCGGCCCGCCTGCCGAGCCTCGCCTGGCAGGCGGTACGGGACGGGCTGCGCAGCGGACCCGTGCTGGTCCAGGTCCCCCGTCGCGGTTATGTGCCCCGGCTCGCCTGTGAACGCTGCCGCACGCCGGCGCGCTGCCGGCACTGCTCGGGGCCGCTGGAGGCGCCGGACGAGCGCGAGCTGCGCTGCGCGTGGTGCGGGCAGGGCGAGCCCGGGTGGCACTGCGTCGCGTGCGGCTCCGTCCGGCTGCGGGCACGGATCGTGGGCGCGCGCCGTACGGCGGAGGAACTCGGCCGCGCCTTCCCCGCCGTGCCCGTGCGCACCTCCGGACGGGACCACGTCCTGGACGCCGTGCCGGGACGCCCCGCGCTTGTGGTCTCCACCCCGGGCGCCGAGCCCGTGGCCGAGGGCGGGTACGCCGCCGCGCTGCTGCTGGACGGCTGGGCCATGCTCGGGCGGCCCGATCTCCGCGCGGGCGAGGAGGCGCTGCGCCGCTGGATCGCCGCGGCCTCGCTGGTGCGTGGCCAGGAGGAGGGCGGCACGGTCGTCGTCGTCGCCGAGCCGACGCTGCGGCCGGTCCAGGCGCTCGTGCGGTGGGACCCGGTCGGCCATGCGCTGCGGGAGCTCGCCGAGCGGTCGGAGCTGGGCTTTCCGCCGGTGTCGCGGATGGCGGAGGTGGTGGGCCGTCCGGAGGCGGTCGCGTCGTTCCTGCTCGCCACCGAACTGCCCGAGGAGGCCGAGGTATTGGGGCCTGTCCCGCTCCCGGTGACCGACGCCGGGCGGGCGCGCAGGCCCGGGGAGGCCCCGGTGGGGGAGCGCTGGGAGCGGGCGCTGCTGCGGGTGCCGCCGGGCCGGGGGGCGGCGCTGGCGGCTGCTCTCAAGTCGGCGCAGGTCTCGCGGCTCGCCCGCGGCGGCACGGACCCGGTCCGGATCAGGATCGACCCGCCGGACATCGGCTGAGGGCGGGCCGACCGCGGGGCCCTGGCCGGGCGCCCGGGGCACGGGGCCGGGGCCTCGGGAGTGGGGGACCCGGACGGCTTTCCGGCGGCCGGACGTCACGCCTCTCGCGACGTCTGACGTCCGGGCTCTCCCCACGCGACCTCTCCTGCCGGAGGAGGCCGTTGCGGCTGCCGGTCGCGTCCACGGCAGTGGTCTCCGGTCCTCGGACGCGGGCGGCTGCGGGGCGGGGACGTCAGCCCCAGCCAGGCGTCAGCCGTTGCGCGGGCCGGGGAACGCGCCCGGGCGCGGGTCGGCCGGCTGCGGAGGCATCGAGCGTGCGGCCGGAACAGCCGGCATGGGCGGCAGTGTGCGGGTCGTCGCCGGCTCGGCCTCCGCGGCGCCTGGCTGGGGCGTCGCCCTGCGGGCGCCGTAACGGCGGTGCACCGCCTGCTTCGTGACTCCGAGCGCCGAGCCCACCGCGTCCCAGGAGAAGCCCAGCGAACGGTCGAAGTCCACTGCCGCGGTCACCAGCGTCTCGACGCTGTCGCGCAGCTCCTGCGCGAGACGGACGGTCGGCGCCGGGGCCCTGCCGTAGACGACGAAGCCCGTGGACGGGCCGGAGCGGCGCGGGCGGTAGACATTGCCCAGCTGGGCGGTGAGCGTGCGCAATGCGTCCACCTGCCGGCGGACCCGCTCGATGTCCCGCACCAACAGGTGCAGACTTGCCCGGGCTTGGGCGTCATGGGTTGCGTGGTCGGCCATTGACAAGCCTCTCGAACCGGCGTTGAAAGGGGTCGGGCCGCATCCGGGCGGCCCGCTTCGGTCAATCTCTCTTGACCAACGTCCCAGCCGCCGATCTGGTCACGCTTCGGGGCGTATGTGCTTATGCGCAGGGCGCACGGTCTCCCGTACGCCCCCTGCGGCCCTGCCCCATAGACTGGTGAGCTGCTCGTCGCACCAGTACGCACCCCACACGTCCGAGAGGCAGTCAGCCACCGATGAAGCTCGTCTTCGCAGGTACCCCCGAGGTCGCCGTCCCCGCCCTGGACGCCCTGCTCTCCTCCGGACGGCACGAGGTCGCCGCCGTGGTCACGAGGCCGGACGCGCCCGCCGGACGTGGCAGGCACCTGGTGGCCAGCCCGGTCGCCCAGCGCGCCGAGGAGGCCGGGATCGAGGTGCTCAAGCCGGCCAGGCCGCGCGACGAGGCGTTCCTGGAGCGGCTGCGCGAGATCGCCCCCGACTGCTGCCCGGTCGTCGCCTACGGGGCGCTGCTGCCCAAGGCGGCGCTCGACGTGCCCGCCCGCGGCTGGGTCAACCTGCACTTCTCCCTGCTGCCGGCCTGGCGCGGAGCCGCCCCGGTCCAGCACGCGATCCTCGCCGGGGACGAGATGACCGGTGCCGCCACCTTCCAGATCGAGGAGGGCCTCGACTCGGGGCCGGTGTACGGCGTGATCACCGAGCCCGTACGGCCCACCGACACCAGCGGTGACCTGCTGACGCGGCTGGCCTTCGCCGGCGCCGGGCTGCTCTCGGCGACGATGGACGGCATCGAGGACGGCACCCTGAAGCCCGTGCCGCAGCCCGCCGACGGAGTCTCCCTCGCCCCGAAGATCACCGTCGAGGACGCCCACGTGGACTTCGCCGCCCCCGCGTTGCGCGTCGACCGCGTCGTCCGCGGCTGCACGCCCGCCCCCGGCGCATGGACGCTCTTCCGCGGTGAGCGGCTCAAGCTGATCCAGGTCACGCTGCTCCCCGACCGCACGGACCTGGCCCCCGGCGAGCTGGACCCGGGCAAGAACAACGTCTACGCGGGCACCGGATCGCACGCCGTCGAGCTGCTCTGGGTCCAGCCCCAGGGCAAGAAGCCGATGCGGGCGGCGGACTGGGCGCGCGGGGTGCGCATCGCCCCGGGCGAGAGGCTCGGCGCGTAGGCCCTCTCTTGCGGCTCCTGCCGGCCGCGCGCGTGGCACACCGCCTTTCGGCTTCCTGGCGGGCCCGCGCGTGCCGGCACCGCGATTCTCTCCGTCTCCCCGGGGCCCTTCGGGCATGGGGAGGCGCCCCGGCGTCGTCGTCGGTCGCCGACGCTCCGAGGGGACTCTCCCCAGGGGGCACCTCCCAGCGGCAGCCGGGGGGCTCCGGCCGGGCGGCGGCCCCCGTCCACCGCCTTGCGATGCGTCCCACGGGCCCCGGCGGGCCCTGCGGAGATTTCAGGCCCGTACCGGCCTCGGGACACCCCCTGCGGTCCGGTGCCCGGCCAGGGCGAACTCATGCAGTGAGCTTGCGGGCCCGGGGAACCTCATGGCGTCCCCTGCGGGCCCCGGGAGACGCCGTGCACGACCCTTCCCCTACGCCCTGCGGCGAGGGGGACCGTGGGGGACTCCCACCCTCTGATCCGGCCCGATCGGGAAGACGAGGACCTGGGGTGTCCGGGCGGGAGGCGCCGCGCCGCGGCGTAGGCTGGCAGGGTTCAACCCTCTTCGAACGCGGAGCACCTTTTGAGCGAGCAGTCCCGTCGCCGTCCCCCCAAGCCGTACCGCCGGCCCAAGAAGGACCCCGTCCGGATCCTCGCCTTCGAGGCGCTGCGGGCCGTCGACGAGCGGGACGCGTACGCGAACCTGGTCCTGCCGCCCCTGCTGAAGAAGGCCCGCGAGAAGGACGACTTCGACGCGCGGGACGCGGCGCTCGCCACGGAGCTCGTCTACGGCACACTGCGCCGCCAGGGCACGTACGACGCGATCATCGCCGCCTGCATCGACCGGCCGCTGCGCGAGGTCGACCCGCCCGTGCTCGACGTGCTCGCGCTCGGCGCGCATCAGCTGCTGGGGACGCGGATCCCGACGCACGCGGCGGTGTCGGCGAGCGTGGAGCTCGCGCGGGTGGTGCTCGGCGACGGACGGGCCAAGTTCGTCAACGCCGTGCTCCGCAAGATCTCGCAGGACGACCTGGACACCTGGGTGGAGCGCGTCGCCCCGCCGTACGACGAGGACGCCGAGGACCACCTCGCGGTCGTGCACTCGCACCCGCGATGGGTGGTCTCCGCGCTGTGGGACTCGCTCGGCGGTGGTCGCGCCGGGATCGAGGACCTGCTGGAGGCGGACAACGAGCGGCCCGAGGTGACCCTGGTCGCCCGGCCCGGCCGCACGACGACCGGTGAACTGCTCGACGTGCTGGGCGAGGAGTCGGCTCTGCCGGGCCGCTGGTCCCCGTACGCCGTCCGGCTCGCGGAGGGCGGCGAGCCCGGCGCGATCGCGGCCGTGCGCGAGGGGCGGGCCGGCGTCCAGGACGAGGGCAGCCAGCTCGTGGCGATCGCCCTGGCCAACGCCCCGCTGGAAGGATCCGACGAGCGGTGGCTCGACGGCTGCGCCGGGCCCGGCGGCAAGGCCGCGCTGCTCGGTGCCCTCGCGGCCGCTCGCGGCGCGATGCTGCTGGCCTCGGAGAAGCAGCCGCACCGCGCACGGCTCGTGGACCGCGCCCTGACCGGCAACCCCGGCCCGTACCAGGTGATCGCGGCGGACGGCACCCGCCCGCCGTGGCGCCCCGGGTCCTTCGACCGGGTGCTCGTCGACGTGCCGTGCTCGGGTCTCGGCGCGCTGCGCCGCCGGCCCGAGGCCCGCTGGCGCCGCCGCCCGGAGGACCTGGAGGGCTTCGCGCCGCTCCAACGGGGCCTGCTGCGCGAGGCGTTGAGGGCCGTGCGGGTCGGCGGCGTGGTCGGGTACGCCACCTGCTCGCCGCATCTCGCCGAGACGCGGGTCGTCGTGGACGACGTGCTGCGCGGGCGCGGCGGACCCGCGCCCGAGGCGGAGCTGGTGGACGCGCGGCCGCTGATGCCCGGCGTCCCGGCGCTCGGCGACGGCCCCGACGTCCAGCTGTGGCCGCATGTGCACGGGACCGACGCGATGTACCTGGCGCTGCTGCGCCGCACCGCGTAGCCGCCCGGCGGCCCGGTCCGTCAGCCGGGCCGGGCCGCGGCGGTGGGTCCGCCGCTATTTCCCGTGAGGTGGGGCCACCACTTCGGGTGCGATGCGCCGCTCGGCGTCCGGCAAGGGTGCTCCGGAGGACGAGCGGCCGGTCGAATGGCCGGTATTGCGGTGGGCTGTGCGCATCCTGCCCGAGTCCGGTCCGTACCGAGTACCGTCCCGGGGAGGGGAAGCGCCTCAGAACATGGCAGGCTTGGCACATGGCCGTTCAGATCAATCCCAGTATCCTCTCCGCCGACTTCTCGCGACTGGCGGAGGAGGCGGAGGCCGTCGCCGGCGCCGACTGGCTCCACGTCGACGTCATGGACAACCACTTCGTGCCCAATCTGACGCTGGGCGTGCCGGTCGTGGAGTCGCTCGCCAAGGCCACGGACACCCCGCTGGACTGCCACCTGATGATCGAGGACCCCGACCGCTGGGCTCCGCAGTACGTCGAGGCCGGTGCCGGCTCGGTCACCTTCCACGTCGAGGCCGCCGCGGCTCCCGTGCGTCTCGCCCGTGAGATCCGCGCCAAGGGTGCGCGCGCCTCCATGGCGCTCAAGCCGGCGACGCCGATCGAGCCGTACGAGGACCTGCTGCCCGAGCTCGACATGCTGCTGATCATGACCGTGGAGCCGGGCTTCGGAGGGCAGGCGTTCCTGGACATCATGCTGCCGAAGATCCGTCGCACCCGGGAGCTGATCGCCAAGCACGGTCTCGAGCTGTGGCTGCAGGTCGACGGCGGGGTGTCGGCGTCGACGATCGAACGGTGCGCGGAGGCGGGCGCCGACGTCTTCGTGGCGGGCTCCGCGGTCTACAACGCGGACGACCCGGCCGCGGCGGTGCGGATGCTCCGCGACCAGGCCTCGGCGGCCACCGCCTCCGCGGCCTGGGCGTGCGGCCACTGAGGAAGCGCTCCGATGGCCGCGCTTGTTCAACCGATGTTGGCCCATCAGGGCTGATCAAGGACCGGTGGATCTGACAGGATGGCCGGACCCGGGAGTGTGTGTACGTGTGTACAGCAGTGAGGAGATCGCGGTGACTGCTAGGCCGGCGGGACGGTCCGCCCTGCGGATGGGACCCGCTGAGCTGGTGCAGGCGGCGGCCATGGCACGTCGCTTCTATCTCGAGGGCAAGTCGAAGATCCAGATCGCGGAGGAGTTCGGCGTCAGCCGCTTCAAGGTCGCGCGGGTCCTCGAGACCGCCCTCGAACGTGATCTGGTACGGATCGAGATCCGCGTGCCCGCCGAGCTCGACGCCGAGCGTTCGGACGCGTTGCGCGCCCACTACGGACTGCGGCACGCGGTCGTCGTCGAGTCCCCGGCGGAGGCGGACGAGTCGCCCGACCCGGAGAACCTGGGCGAGGTGGCCGCGGACCTGCTCGGCGAGCTGGTGAACGAGGGCGACGTCCTGGGTCTGGCCTGGGGCCGTTCGACGATCCACATGGCGGCGGCGCTGGACCGGCTGCCGCCGTGCACGGTCGTGCAGCTGACGGGCGTCTACGACGCGGGGACCGCCGAGCGCGGCTCCGTCGAGGCGGTACGGCGGGCGGCCCAGGTCTCCGGTGGCGAGGCCCACCCCATCTACGCGCCGATGCTGCTGCCGGACCCGGCGACCGCGGCGGCGCTGCGCCACCAGACGGGGATCGCACGCGCCTTCGACTACTTCGACAAGGTGACCGTCGCCTGCGTCTCCATCGGCTCCTGGGAGCCGGGCATCTCGACGGTCCACGACATGCTCTCCGACGAGGAGCGCGCGCACTACGCCTCGCTCGGCGTGGCCGCGGAGATGTCGGCGCACCTCTTCGACACGCAGGGCCGCCGCGTCGGGCGCGACCTGGGGGAGCGGTGCATCACGGTCGAGGCCGACCGGCTCCGGCGCATCCCCGAGGTCGTGGCGATCGCGGGCGGCCAGCGCAAGGCGGAGGCCATCGCGGCGGTGCTGCGCTCCGGTCTCGTGACCAGCCTGGTCACGGACACCGCGGCCGCCGACCTGCTGCTGACGTCGGAACCGGGCCAGCGGCCCGCCCTGGAGCGCGCGGACCCGGACGACTGACGGGGCGGCGGGCCGCGCCTCGTATCGCGGTCCGCCGGCCCCCGTGAGACCGGTCGTTTGGAGGATCCGCTCGACGCGCGGCGCCGTGACTGGAGCTTTCGCCGGGGCATGACAACGGGTCCGGCATGGGAGAATGAAGTACGTGCGTTTTCCCCGGCTGCCATGCCCGGGGATCCTCCGATCGACTGGGATGTTCAGCACGTGCGTTTCCTCAATGACCAGAAGCCGCCGTACGACCTGACGTACGACGATGTGTTCATGGTGCCGAGCCGTTCGGCGGTGGGTTCCCGCCAGGGCGTGGACCTGTCCTCCCCCGACGGCACCGGCACGACCGTCCCGCTGGTCGTCGCCAACATGACGGCCATCGCCGGCCGCCGGATGGCCGAGACGGTCGCCCGCCGCGGCGGACTCGTCGTGATCCCCCAGGACATCCCGATCGACGTCGTCACCGACGTCATCTCCTGGGTCAAGACGCGCCACCACGTGCTCGACACCCCCATCGTCCTCGCGCCGCACCAGACCGTCGCCGACGCCCTGTCGCTGCTGCACAAGCGCGCCCACGGCGCCGGTGTCGTCGTCGACGACGAGCACCGCCCCATCGGCATCGTCACCGAGCACGACCTGGCCGGCGTGGACCGCTTCACCCAGCTGTCCGAGGTCATGTCCAAGGACCTCCTGCTCCTGGACGCGGACATCGACCCGCGCGAGGCGTTCAACCGGCTCGACGGCGCCAACCGCCGCTACGCCCCCGCGGTGGACGGCGACGGCAGGCTGGCCGGTGTCCTCACCCGCAAGGGCGCGCTGCGCGCCACGCTCTACACCCCGGCCGTCGACGCGCGGGGCAGGCTGCGCATCGCCGCCGCCGTGGGCATCAACGGCGATGTGGCCGGCAAGGCCAAGCAGCTGCTCGACGCCGGTGTCGACACGCTGGTCGTGGACACCGCGCACGGCCACCAGGAGTCGATGATCAGCGCGGTCAGGTCCGTGCGGGGCCTCGACCCCCAGGTGCCGGTCGTCGCGGGCAACATCGTGGCCGCCGAGGGCGTGCGCGACCTGGTCGAGGCCGGCGCGGACATCGTCAAGGTCGGTGTCGGACCGGGCGCCATGTGCACCACCCGCATGATGACCGGCGTGGGCCGCCCGCAGTTCTCGGCCGTCCTCGAATGCGCCGCCGAGGCGAAGAAGTACGGCAAGCACGTGTGGGCCGACGGCGGTGTCCGTCACCCGCGCGACGTCGCCATGGCGCTGGCCGCCGGCGCGTCGAACGTGATGATCGGCTCCTGGTTCGCCGGGACGTACGAGTCCCCGGGCGACCTCCAGCAGACCGCCGACGGGCGCCTGTACAAGGAGTCCTTCGGCATGGCGTCCAAGCGTGCCGTGCGCAACCGCACCAGCGAGGAGTCCGCGTACGACCGGGCCCGCAAGGCGCTGTTCGAGGAGGGCATCTCCCACTCGCGCATGTTCCTCGACCCGGCCCGCCCGGGCGTCGAGGACCTGATCGACTCGATCATCGCGGGAGTGCGCTCCTCCTGCACGTACGCCGGTGCCGGCTCCCTCGAGGAGTTCGCCGAGAAGGCGATCGTGGGCGTCCAGAGCGCCGCCGGTTACGCGGAGGGCAAGCCGCTGCACGCCAGCTGGAGTTGATGCGTTCTGTGACCGACTCGTCCGGCTTCCGCACCAGTTGCGGGGGCCGGACGTCGCGTTTCCGCGCGGCGTTCTCCGCTTTCCCGAAATTCCAAGCATGCGCGGGGACATCCGGGGTAGGCGCGCCTTCGCACTGACATCGGAGCAGGGGAGGATGAAGTGTCCACGGCGAGCACGGTCCCGACCGAACTCACGCAGCCTGGAGTTCAGCGCCCGGATATGGCGGAGCTGAATCTTCCGGATGTGCGGAATCCGGGGGAGGTTGCACCCAAGGACGCCCGCGAGATCTCCAAGGTCTTCTTCGAGCGGCTCGCCTCACTCGAGGAAGGCACCCATGAGTACCAGTACGTCCGCAACACCCTGATCGAGCTCAACCTGGCTCTGGTCAAGTACGCGGCCGGCCGCTTCCGCAACCGCGCCGAGCAGATGGAGGACATCGTCCAGGTCGGCACCATCGGCCTGATCAAGGCGATCGACCGCTTCGAGCTCAGCCGCGAGGTCGAGTTCGCGACGTTCGCCGTCCCGTACATCGTCGGTGAGATCAAGCGGTTCTTCCGCGACACCAGCTGGGCCGTCCATGTGCCGCGCCGGCTCCAGGAGTTGCGGATCGACCTGGCGAAGGCCGTCGACGAGCTCTCCCAGAAGCTGGACCACACGCCGACCACCGCCGAACTCGCCGAGCACCTGGGGCTGGAGGAGGAGGAGGTCATCGAGGGCGTCGTCGCCAGCAACGGCTACACGGCCGGATCCATCGACATGCCCATGGACGACGCCTCCGACCACGCCGCGGTACCGCTGTCCGACCGCCTCGGCGCACCCGACGCCGACCTGGAGACGGCGGAGAACGTGCAGGCCCTCAAGCCGCTGATCGAGGAGCTCGACGACCGCGACCGGCGGATCCTGCGCATGCGTTTCGGCGAGGAGATGACCCAGTCGGAGATCGGTGAGGAGCTCGGCGTGTCCCAGATGCACGTGTCGCGGCTGCTGTCCCGGATCACCGGGCGGCTGCGTGAGGGGCTGCTCGTGGTGGAGTGACACCACCCGAGGGAAGCGGGCGGCGGCACAGACCGCCGCCCGTCCCGAAGCCACATTCCCCCCACGGCAGAAACGGCGTCCTGGCAGACCAGGACGCCGTTTCTGTACCTCAGGGACGTGAGACACGCCGTTTTCCGTACGTGAGTGACGTGAGAGAAGCGGTTTCCTGCGTGGGTGGCGGGAGAGCGTCAGCAGGGCGCCGCGGCCGGACGCATCCAGGTCGCCTGGACCGTTTTCCCGCACGACTGCGGGCAGACCTCGACACGGCCCGCGAGCCGCTGCACCAGGTGCCAGCCGAATCCGCCCTCGCCCGAGAAGGAGGGCGGGCGCGCGACGGGCGGCAGCGGGCTGGAGTCCTCGATCCCCACCACGAGCGTGTCCGCCCCTGCCGTCAGGTGCAGGCGCCACCAGCCGGCCGTGTGCCGGACCGCGTTGGAGATCAGCTCCGAGACGACGAGCAGCACGGCGTCCGGATCCGCCCAGGGACAGTGGCGCAGCAGGAACTCCGCAGTGGCCGTTCGGGCCCCCGCGGTGTCCATGCTCTCCGGATGCGGTGATTCCTCGATCACCACATGGCGCTGTGCGTTCATCAATCGCTCGCCTACCCGGTCCGCGCGCGTCTATGAGGGTGTCTCGCCGCACACCCCCTGCGACGCCCTCCGTGATCTTCTCGTTCACCCGGGTGCAATGTTTCCCCGTGTGCCGCGTCAGCGCGCAATGATCGGCCGCCGATGCGCAACAACGGTGCATTACGGGCGTGAGCTGCGGACTCGTAGGCTCGGGCCCCGTACCAGGAGTGGCGGTGACCGTCTGCTCGGCGGTCCCTTTCCCCCTGCGTGGTTCCACGCCTGCGGGCCGCCGGAGGTCCCCCCGCGCCCATCCCCGCAGCGATGAAGGAGCCCTCGACGTGCTTGACCACGGAGCAGCGCCGCCCGCGACCGAGTCACCGTCCTCCCCGAATCCCACCCGCGGCCCCGGTCTCGGCGCGCGGCTGATGCGCCGCAAGCCCGTCGAGCGGCTGGTCGCCGAGGGCGGTCAGGGTGAGGGCGGAGCGCTCCGCCGCTCGCTGACCATGTGGCAGCTGACGATGATCAGCATCGGCGCGACGCTCGGCACGGGCATCTTCGTGGTGCTGGGTGACAGCGTCCCCAAGGCCGGCCCCGCCGTCACTCTGGCGTTCGTCCTCGCCGGACTCACCGCGCTCTTCTCCGCCCTCTCGTACGCGGAGCTGGCCGGCACCATACCGGTCGCCGGCTCCTCCTACTCGTACGCGTACGCGACGATGGGCGAACTCGTCGCCTGGGTCTGCGGCTGGTGTCTGGTCCTCGAATACGGCGTGTCGGTCGCCGCCGTGGCCGTCGGCTGGGGCGAGTACCTCAACGAGCTGCTGAACGGCACGATCGGCGTCACCATCCCGGGCGTGCTCTCCTCGGCGCCCGGCGAGGGCGGCATCATCAACCTGCCCGGCCTGATCGTCGTCCTGCTCGCCATGGTCTTCCTGCTGGGCGGCGCCAAGGAGTCCGCCCGGGCCAACACCATCATGGTCGTCGTGAAGATCGGCGCGCTGGTCCTGTTCTGCGCCATCGGCTTCATGGGCTTCAAGTCCGGCAACTACGCCGACTTCATGCCGCTCGGCATGGCGGGCGTCAGCGCCGCCGGGGCCAGCCTGTTCTTCTCGTACATCGGCTTCGACGCCGCCTCCACCGCCGGTGAGGAGGCGAAGAACCCGCAGCGCGACCTGCCCCGCGCGATCATGCTGTCGCTGATCATCGTCACCGCGCTGTACGTCCTGGTCGCCGCCGTCGCCGTCGGTGCCTGGCACTGGAAGGACTTCGAGGGCTCCGAGGCCTCCCTGACCGCGATCATGAACGACGTCAGCGGCCAGACCTTCTGGGGCACGCTGCTCGCGGCCGGCGCCGTCATCTCCATCGCCAGCGTCGTCCTGACCGTGCTCTACGGCCAGACCCGCGTGCTGTTCGCCATGTCCCGTGACGGCCTGGTGCCCAGGGTGTTCGGCAAGGTCAGCGGCAAGACCGGCACCCCCCGCGTCAACACCGTCATCGTGTCGCTCTTCTGCGGCGCCCTCGCCTCCGTCATTCCGCTGGGCAAGCTCGTCGATGCCACCAGCATCGGCACCCTCTTCGCCTTCGCGCTGGTCAACGTCGCGGTGATCGTGCTGCGCCGCACCCGGCCCGACATGCCGCGGACCTTCACGGTGCCGCTCGGCTGGCTGTTCCCGGTGCTCGGCTTCGGCTTCTGCGTCTACAACATGTTCAGCCTCGACTCCGTCACCTGGGTCGTCTTCGGTGCCTGGATGGCCGCGGGCCTCGTGTTCTACTTCCTGTACGGCCTTCGCCGCTCCCGACTCGCCACAGCAGAGAAGTGACCCGCCCGCAGTGCGACTGAACGATCTCGACGAACGCATCGTCCACGCCCTCGCCGAGGACGCCCGCCGCTCCTACGCCGACATCGGAGCGATGGTCGGCCTCTCCGCCCCCGCCGTGAAGCGCAGGGTGGACCGGCTGCGGGCGGAAGGTGCCATCACCGGATTCACCGTACGGGTGGACCCGGCGGCGCTCGGCTGGGAGACCGAGGGCTTCATCGAGATCTACTGCAGTCGCAACACCTCGCCCGAGGCCATCGAGCGCGGGCTCAAGCGCTACCCGGAGATCGCGTCCGCCTCCACCGTCACCGGTGACGCGGACGCGATCGTCCAGGTCTTCGCCGCCGACATGCGCCACTTCGAGCGGGTACTGGAACGGATCGCGGGCGAGCCCTTCGTGGAGCGCACCAAGTCGGTGCTGGTGCTCTCACCGCTGCTGCGGCGCTTCTCGTCGGGCGCGCCCGCGTAGCCGCCCGCGAAAGAGCGTGGCGATGAATCGCCGCGCGGGGGGCGACGCGCAACGAATCGCCGCAGCAGGCACGGGTCACGCAACGGATCGTCCATCGGTCCGCAATGGTTGCGTCTTGTCCCGGCCGAGCGCGAAAACGTACCGTTTTTGACGTCCCACCGACACCTCCCCCTCCGCCCCCCTTCACGACAGAGGTCTGCCGATGCCGTCGCTGCGCACCGCCCTGCTCCAGAGCTCCGGACGGCCCGGTGACGTCGCCGAGAACCTGAAGGTGCTCGACGAGGCCGCGGGCCGCGCCGCGGCCGCCGGCGCGCGCCTGCTGGTGTGTCCCGAGATGTTCCTCACCGGGTACGCGATCGGCGACGACGTGCCGAAGCTGGCGGAGCCCGCCGACGGCCCCGGCGCCCGCGCGGTCGCCGAGATCGCGGTGCGCCACGGCGTCGCCGTCCACTACGGCTACCCGGAGCGCGCCGGCGACCTGATCCACAACTCGGCTCAGCTGATCGGCCCGGACGGCGAGAGCCTCGCGAACTACCGCAAGACGCACCTCTTCGGCTGCTTCGAGCAGCAGTGGTTCACCCCCGGTGACACCGCCGTCGTGCAGGCGGAGCTCGACGGCATCCGCATCGGGCTGCTGATCTGCTACGACGTGGAGTTCCCCGAGAACGTGCGGGCCCATGCGCTGGCCGGCACCGACCTGCTCCTCGTGCCCACCGCGCAGATGCACCCCTTCCAGTTCGTCGCCGAATCGCTGGTGCCGGTGCGGGCGTTCGAGAGCCAGATGTACATCGCGTACGTCAACAGGACCGGCCCCGAGGGCGAGTTCGAGTTCGTCGGACTCAGCTCGCTCGCGAGCCCCGACGGCGCCGTCCGCACCCGCGCAGGGCGAGGCGAGGAACTCGTCGTCGGCGACGTCGACCCGGCGCTCCTCGCCGCCTCGCGCGAGAACAACCCCTACCTGCGCGACCGCCGGCCCGGCCTCTACCGCTCCCTGGTCTGACCGCCGCCCCCCTCCCCGCTTCCCCACGCCTCACCGTTCCGTGCAAGGAGTCCGTACCCCATGACGTCCACGGTGCCCACCACCGCCGTCCAGCACAGCGACGTTCCCCCGGCGTCCGGCCAGGGGCGCCCCCTGCCGCCGATCACCATGTTCGGTCCGGACTTCCCCTATGCCTACGACGACTTCCTCGCGCACCCGGCGGGACTCGGCCAGATACCCGCGACCGAGCACGGCACCGAGGTCGCCGTCGTCGGCGGCGGTCTGTCCGGCATCGTCGCCGCGTACGAGCTGATGAAGATGGGCCTCAAGCCGGTCGTGTACGAGGCGGACCGCATCGGCGGCCGCCTGCGCACCGTGGGCTTCGAGGGCACCGGCACGGACGAGCTGAGCGCCGAGATGGGCGCGATGCGCTTCCCGCCTTCCTCGACGGCCCTGCAGCACTACATCGACCTGGTGGGCCTGACCACCAAGCCGTTCCCCAACCCGCTCGCGCCCTGCACCCCCTCCACCGTGGTGGACCTCAAGGGCGAGTCGCACTACGCCGAGACCATCGACGACCTGCCGCAGGTCTACCGCGACGTGATGGACGCCTGGAACGCCTGTCTGGAGGAGGGCGCCGACTTCTCCGACATGAACCGCGCCATGCGCGAGCGCGACGTCCCGCGCATCCGCGAGATCTGGGCGAAGCTCGTCGAGAAGCTCGACAACCAGACCTTCTACGGCTTCCTGTGCGAGTCGGAGGCCTTCAAGTCCTTCCGCCACCGCGAGATCTTCGGCCAGGTCGGCTTCGGCACCGGCGGCTGGGACACCGACTTCCCGAACTCCATCCTGGAGATCCTGCGCGTCGTCTACTCCGAGGCCGACGACCACCACCGCGGCATCGTCGAGGGCAGCCAGCAGCTCCCGCTGCGCCTGTGGGACCGCGAGCCCGAGAAGATCGTCCACTGGCCGCTCGGCACCTCGCTGTCGTCGCTGCACGACGGCGAGCCGCGGCCCGCCGTCACCCGGCTGAACCGCACCGCGGGCAACCGGATCACGGTCACGGACGCGTCCGGTGACATCCGCACGTACCGGGCCGCCGTCTTCACCGCGCAGTCCTGGATGCTGCTCTCCAAGATCGCCTGCGACGACTCGCTCTTCCCGATCGACCACTGGACGGCGATGGAGCGGACCCACTACATGGAGTCCTCCAAGCTGTTCGTGCCCGTGGACCGGCCGTTCTGGCTGGACAAGGACGAGGTCACCGGTCGCGACACGATGTCGATGACGCTGACCGACCGCATGACCCGCGGCACGTACCTCCTCGACGACGGTCCCGACAAGCCCGCCGTGATCTGCCTGTCGTACACCTGGTGCGACGACAGCCTGAAGTGGCTGCCGCTGTCCGCGAACGAGCGGATGGAGGTCATGCTCAAGTCGCTCGGGGAGATCTACCCGAACGTCGACATCCGCAGCCACATCATCGGCAACCCGGTGACCGTGTCGTGGGAGAACGAGCCCTACTTCATGGGCGCCTTCAAGGCGAACCTGCCCGGCCACTACCGCTACCAGCGCCGCCTGTTCACCCACTTCATGCAGGACGCGCTGCCCGAGGACAAGCGCGGCATCTTCCTCGCCGGCGACGACATCTCGTGGACGGCCGGCTGGGCCGAGGGCGCCGTGCAGACCGCGCTGAACGCCGTCTGGGGCGTGATGAACCACCTCGGCGGGTCCACCGACCCGTCCAACCCCGGTCCCGGCGACCTCTACGACGAGATCGCGCCCGTCGAACTGCCGGAGGACTGAACCGCCGCCCCGGCTCCCGGCCGACTGCCCGTGGAGCCGGGGCGCGTCAGCGCCAGGGGGTCAGCAGGCAGCGGCCCACCAGACCGACGCCCGCGTCGAGGCGCTCGGTGAACTCCTCGGCCAGGTCCGGCAGATCACGCAGCCCCCACAGCAGCCGCGCCGCCGACCACGCCCCCTCCCGGGCGCGCTCCAGGCTCCACGAGCCGACGAGGTGCGTCAGGGGGTCGGCGATCTGCAGCAGGTCGGGCCCGGGCATCACGTCCTCGCGGATGCGTTCCTCCAGCAGCACGAGCACGTCGCCCACCCGGTCGAACGCGCCCTCCAGGTCGGCCGGTTCGCAGCCGAGCGCATGGCAGGTGTCGACGACGGCGAGCGCCAGGTCGTGCCCGATGTGCGCGTTGATCCCGGCGAGCGCGAACTGGAGCGGCCGTACGCCGGGATGGCGGCGGTACTGGAACAGCGGCCGCCAGCAGGCCGGCGGACGCAGCCCCTCGGACACCGCGTCGACCGCCGACAGGTAGCGGCGGGCGAACAGCACCTCGAGCGTGACGGCGGCCCGCCGGTCCGCGATCAGGCCGTCCTCGATGTGCCGGCCGAGCTCCCGGGTGACCGCGAGATAGACGCGGTTGAACACCGCGACGCCGTCCCCGGCCGGCCAGGCGGAGCCGTACGCGAGCATCCGCCGCACCACCGAGTCAACCGCTGCCGGGCCTTGGCCCGGCAGCACTGCGAGCTGTTCACTCTGCGCCATGGAGGCAGGGTCCCAGGCCACCGCCCGGCGGCGCGCTGACGGGCCGCGGCTTCGCCGGAAAGGAGGACGGGGCGCCTCTAGGAACCCGCGCCGGGCCTGCTCGGGGCGCCCTCGGCGTTCTCGGCGTCCTTCACGTCGTACGAGGAGGTCCCGGCGTCCAGCAGGGGCTCCTGCTCCTGCATCCGCTCCTTCATGTGCGCCGGGGCGAAGGCGCGCAGCACGTGGTAGCCGGTGATGACGACGATCGTGCCGAGCGCGATGCCACCGAGCTCGAAGGTGTCGGTGATCTTCAGGCTGACGCCGCCGACCCCGATGACGATGCCCGCGGCGGCCGGCACGAGATTGAGCGGATTGCGCAGGTCGACATCGGCGTTGATCCAGATCTGGGCGCCGAGCAGCCCGATCATGCCGTACAGGATCACGGTGATGCCGCCGAGCACTCCGCCGGGGATGGCGGCCACGACGGCGCCGAACTTGGGGCACAGCCCGAAGAGGAGCGCGAATCCGGCGGCGGCCCAGTAGGCGGCCGTGGAGTAGACGCGGGTGGCGGCCATGACGCCGATGTTCTCGGAGTACGTGGTGTTGGGCGGGCCGCCCACGGCGGTGGACAGCATCGACGCGGCGCCGTCGGCAGCGATCGCCGTGCCGAGCCTGTCGTCGAGCGGGTCGCCGGTCATCTCGCCGACGGCCTTGACGTGTCCGGCGTTCTCCGCGATGAGCGCGATCACCACGGGGAGGGCGACGAGGATCGCGGACCACTCGAAACTCGGGGCGTGGAACGACGGCAGGCCGATCCAGTCGGCCTTCGCCACGCCGGAGAGGTCCAGCCGCCAGTGGTCGACGGCCTGGCCGCCGACGGAGGAGTGGATCTTCCCGAAGATCCGGTCGAGCGCCCAGGACAGCGCGTATCCGAAGACCAGGCCCAGGAAGATCGCGATGCGCGAGAAGAACCCGCGCAGGCACACCACCGCGAGACCGGTGAACAGCATGACGAGCAGCGCGGTCCACTGGTCCTGGGGCCAGTACGTGGACGCGGTGACGGGCGCGAGGTTGAAGCCGATGAGCATGACCACCGCGCCGGTGACGATCGGCGGCATGGTCGCGTGGATGAGACGTGCGCCGAACCGCTGCACCGCGAGGCCCGCGACGAAGAGCGCCGCGCCGACCACGAGCACAGCGCCGGTCACGGTCGCGCTGTCGCCGCCGGTCGCCCGGATCGTCGCGGCGACACCGACGAAGGAGAGCGAGCAGCCGAGGTAGCTGGGCACCTTGCCGCGCGTGGCGAGCAGGAAGATCACGGTCGCGATGCCGGACATCATGATCGCGAGATTCGGGTCGAGCCCCATCAGCACGGGCGCCACGAACGAGGCGCCGAACATGGCGACGACGTGCTGGGCGCCGAGGCCGGCGGTACGCGGCCAGGACAGCCGCTCGTCGGGTCGTACGACGGCACCCGGAGCGGGGGTCCGCCCGTCGCCGTGCAGGGTCCAGCGCACGCCGAGGTCCACGGGCCGCTCCACTTCATGCAGTAGTCAACTATCGGGCGTCATCGTAGTGGCCGGGAGGGACGCATCGGTGCGGAGGAAGACGGCCGCACCATGGCGCCGGACCCCGGGGCGGGGAACGCTCTGAGCGCTCGCTCAGGATGAGGCGGTTTTCAGCCGGAGACCGCTCAGGAGCCGCGCCCGTGACCGCCCACACCCCGTCCGCCCCGGCCGTCCTGCCCGGCGTTCTCGTGCCCGTCACCGTCCACTTCGACGACCTCGACGCGCTGGGACTCCTGCACAACGCCCGCTGTCCGCTCCTTGTCGAGCGGGCATGGCCGGCGTACTGGCACGAGCGCGGCTTCCGCTACGAGGGCGACTGGGCCGCCGCCGGTGACGCCTGCACCGCCGTCAGGGAACTGCGCATCGGCTACCAGCAGCCCGTCACGCGAGCCGGGCAGTACGCCGTGCACCTGTGGCTGGACCGGCTCGGCCGTACCGGGCTGACGTACGGCTTCCGGTTCTGCTCGGCCGATGGCGCGACGACCTACGCGCAGGGCTCCCGGGTGCTCGTCAGGCTCGACCCCGGCAGCCTGCGGCCCGCCCCCTGGAGCGAGCGGTTCAGGGACGCCGGCCGGGCACTGCTGCGTCCCGCGGAGTGACCTTCACGCTCTCCCGGCCGGCCGTCCGCAGCACGCCCGCGCCGAGGACCAGCCCGAGCGCGAGAACGGTCACCAGGCCGAAGGAGACGACGAGGCTGGTCGCGTCGGCGACCGCGCCGATGGCCGACGGCGCGATCAAGCCGGACGTGTAGGTGATGGTGGCGACGCCCGCGATCGCCTGGCTCGGGTTCGGCCCGCTGCGGCCCGCGGCCGCGAAGGCCAGCGGCACGACGACCGCGACCCCCAGGCCGATCAGCCCGAACCCGCACAGCGCCACCGCCGGCCGGGGCGCGACGACGACCAGCAACCCACCCGCCGTCGCCAGCACGCCCCCGACGCGCACCGTGCGCACCGGCCCGAACCGGTCGACGATCCGGTCGCCGGCGAGCCGCGCCACCGCCATCGTCAGCGCGAAGGCCGTGGTCGACGCGGCGGCGAGCCCCGGCGACGTGTCCAGCACGTCGCGCAGGTACACCGCTGACCAGTCCAGGCTCGCGCCCTCCGCGAACACCGCGCAGAAGCCGATCGCGCCGATGACCAGCGCCGACCTGGGCGGCAGCGCGAAGCGCGGCGGCGGCTCCTCGTCGGGCGTGCTGCGCAGGTCCAGTACGCCCTGGCAGGCGATCAGCCCGAGCGCGGTGAGCGTCGCGGCTGCGAGCAGGTGGTGGAGGCGGGCGTCGCTGCCCAGGTGGGCGGCGAGTGTCCCGCCCGCCGAGCCGATCAGTGCTCCCGCACTCCACATGCCGTGCAGCCCGGACATGATCGAGCGGTCGAGGCGGTTCTCGATCTCCACGCCGAGCGCGTTCATCGCCACGTCCGACATGCCCGCGGTCGCGCCGAACGCGAACAGCGCGGCGCACAGCGTGAAGAGGTTCGGCGCGAGGGACGGCAGGGCCAGGCTCAGCGTCCACAGCGCGAGCAGTCCGCGCAGCGAGGTCCGCGCCCCGAAGCGGTGGCTGATCGCCCCGGCCAGCGGCATCGCCACGGACGCGCCGAGCGCCGGGAACGCCAGCGCCAGCCCCAACTGCCCCGCACTGACGCCCGCGTGGTCCTGGATCCAGGGAATGCGGGTCGCGAAGCTGCCGGTCACGGCGCCGTGCACACAGAAGACGGCGGCGACGGCGACACGGGCGCGCTTCAGCCGGCGCGGCTCCGTGGCCATTTCCCTCGACATGCGGACATCCCCTCCCCGAGTAGGTGAGCCGTAAACTATCAGGGAGCCTTCCTGATAGATACTGGATTTCCGTGCTCCTCGCCCCCGAGCGACCGGGCCGTCTGGAAGGATTCCGGCATGCCCGCATCCCCGAGCACCGCCCGGGCCATCAACGACCGGCTCGCCCTGGAACTCCTCCAGGAGGAGGGCCCGTTGACGGCAGGCCAGCTCAAGAGCCTCACCGGCCTGTCCCGGCCGACCGTCGCCGACCTGGTGGAGCGGCTCCAGGGGGCCGGCCTCGTCCGGGTGGTCGGCGAGGCGGGCGCCGACCGGCGCGGGCCCAACGCCCGCCTGTACGGGATCGTCGCCGATCGCGCGCATCTCGCCGCCCTCGACGTCCGCACCCAGAGCGTCTCCGTCGTGGTCGCCGACCTCCTCGGTACCACGCTGGCCGAGGCCACGCTGCCCATCGACGGTGACACCGGCACCGAACCCGCCGTCGAACAGGCCGCCGCGCTCCTGGAGCGCGCCGTCCGTGAAGCCGGTGCCGCCCGCCTGCACAGCGTGGGCATCGGGGCGCCGGGGCTGATCGACCCGGTCGCCGGGGAGCTGCGCGAGTCCAGCGGTCTGCCCGCCTGGCACCGGCGTCTGGTCACCGCGCTCCAGGAGCGGCTCCCCGCTCAGGTGGTCGTCGAGAACGAGACGAACCTCGCGGCCCTGGCCGAACAGCGCGCCGGTGCGGCCCGCGACCGGGACACGTTCGCCTTCCTCTGGCTGGGCCACGGCGTCGGCGCGGCACTGTTCCTGGACGGGCGGCTGCGCAGGGGAGCGTCCGGCGGAGCGGGCGAGATCGGCTTCCTGCCCGTGCCGGGGACGGCGGGCCTGCCGTCGGCGGTCGACTGCGGCGGCGGTTTCCACTCGCTGGCCGGGTCGGCCGCGGTCTGTGAGCTGGGCGAGCGTCACGCGATCGCGGCGCCGGCCGAAGACCCGGAACCACTGGCCGCCGCGGTGGTCGCGACCGCCGTCGCCGACGGACGCGACGACTTCCTCGACGCCCTGGCCGACCGCATCGCCGTGGGCGCGGCGGCGGTCGTGTCGGTGCTGGACCCGGGCTGCGTGGTACTCGGCGGCGAGGTGGGCCACGCGGGCGGCACGGCGCTGGCCTCGCGCGTGGAGACACGGCTCGCGAGGATGTCGCCGCTGCGGACGGAGGTGCGCGCGGGGGAGCTGGGCGGATCGGCGGTCCTCAGCGGCGCGCTGCGCCTGGCACGCGAGGCGGCGCAACGGGAACTGTTCGCGGGGCCGTGAGGCTGGGCGCACCCCAAGGCCGCCAGGCCATAGGGACACCCCAGCCCCGCCGGCGTTTGAGGCGCGGGGTTCAGGGCGGAGCCCCGACGGGCGCGCCGCGTACAAGCAGCCCCGCCGCCTGAGGCGCGATGGCCCGGCAGCACACCGGCCCCCCGCCCCCGGCCCCTGCCCCCGGCAACCGGCGGCGGCAAGGACCCAAGACCGCTGCCCCGCTGCGCGGATGGGGCCGCTTTCCGATCGACATGTGCCTGTATGCCCGGACCGTCCCGCAGGGGCTGTGTCATGTGTGAGTCAGCCCACAGCGTTCCCCCGCTTGGCCGAGCGCCCGGCATGGCACACTGGCCCTGTATCAGCAGCAGCGCACTCCGGGGTCGGTGCAATTCCGAACCGGCGGTTACAGTCCGCGACCCGTCCGCAGCCAGCGGCCGGTTGACCAGGTGAAATTCCTGGACCGACGGTTAAAGTCCGGATGGGAGGCAGTGCGCGGCGGGTGACCCTCACGGGTGTGCCGGCCGTACGGTACGGGTCGACGTTCGCGGCGATCCCGTGCCCTCGGCCTCGGCGTTCCCCGGTGCGGTGTCGTTTCCCGCTCTCTGTCGTCATCGACAGGCCCCGGAGTCCGTGCCCGAATGAGGCAGGAGGACCCGGTGGCCACACCCGACACGGACGCCATGCGACGGGCGATCGCGCTCGCCGTCCGTGGTCTCGGCTCCACCAGCCCCAACCCGGTCGTCGGGTGCGTCGTCACCGACGCCGCCGGACGCGTCGTCGGCGAGGGCTTCCACCTGCGTGCCGGCGGGCCGCACGCCGAGGTCCACGCCCTGCGCGCCGCCAGCGACCTGGCCCGCGGCGGCACCGCGTACGTCACCCTCGAACCCTGCAACCACACCGGACGCACCGGCCCCTGCGCACAGGCCCTGATCGAGGCCGGTGTCGCCCGCGTCGTGTACGCGGTCGCCGACCCCACCCCGCAGGCCACCGGCGGGGCCGACACCCTGCGCGCCGCCGGACTCCGGGTCGAACAGGGGCTCCTGGAGGACGAGGCCGAGGCGGTCAACGCCGCCTGGCTCACCTCCGTACGCCTCGGCCGCCCCCACGTCACCTGGAAGTACGCGGCCACCCTCGACGGCCGCATCGCCGCGGCCGACGGCAGCAGCCGCTGGATCAGCTCGCCTGAGTCCCGGGCCGATGTGCACCGCCTGCGTGCCGAGTCCGACGCGGTCGTCGTCGGCTCGGGCACCATGCGGGCCGACGACCCCCACCTCGCGGTGCGCGGCGTCGAGGGTGCGACCCAGCCCCTGCGGGTCGTCGTCGACACCGACGCCGCGGCGGTGCGGCCCGGCGCGCGCGTGCTCGACGCGGCCGCGCCCACGCTCGTCGCGATCGCCGAGGACGCCGAGAGCGACCTGCCCGACGTCCTGCGCCTGCCGCGCGCCGAGGGCGGGCTGTCCGTGCCCGCGCTGCTCGCGGGGCTGCACGAGCGCGGCGTCCGCTCCGTCCTGCTCGAAGGCGGCCCGACCCTCGCCGGAGCCTTCGTCACCGCGAACGCCGTCGACCGCGTCGTCGGCTACCTCGCGCCCATACTCCTCGGCGCGGGCCCCGCGGCCCTCGCCGACGCCGGAATCACCACCATCGCCGAAGCGTTGCGGCTCGACGTCACCGAGACCGTGCGCATCGGGCCCGATCTGCGCATCACCGCGACCGTCACCAAGGGAGCTTGAGTGTTCACCGGAATCGTCGAAGAGCTGGGTGAGGTCACCGCCGTCGAGAACCTCGGCGACGCCTCCCGCTTCCGCCTGCGCGGACCCGTCGTCACCGAGGGGGCCAAGCACGGCGACTCGATCGCCGTCAACGGTGTCTGCCTCACCGTCGTGGAGACCGGCGACGGCGAGTTCACCGCCGACGTGATGGCCGAGACGCTCAAGCGGTCCAGCCTCGGGGCCCTCACCACCGGCTCCCGCGTCAACCTGGAGCGCCCGATGGTGGCCGACGGACGCTTCGGCGGCCACATCGTCCAGGGGCACGTCGACGGCACCGGCACCATCGTCGAGCGCATCCCCTCGGAGCACTGGGAGATCGTGAAGATCTCCCTCCCCGCCGAGCTGGCCCGGTACGTCGTCGAGAAGGGCTCCGTCACCGTCGACGGCGTGAGCCTCACCGTCGTCGAAGCGGGCCCCGACTACTTCACGATCAGTCTGATCCCCACGACGCTCGCCCTGACCACGCTCGGCGTCAAGCAGAGCGGCGACCCGGTCAACCTCGAGGTCGACGTCATCGCCAAGTACGTCGAGCGGCTGCTCGGCGCCGACCCGAAGGGCAACGCGAAGTGAGCGCGCTGAGCTGGCTCAACACGGAGGCGTTCACCCTCTTCGGGCAGCACATCATGTGGTCCGACATGATCGGCAACGCGATCGGGCTCATCGCGCTCGCCCTCGGCTGGCGCCGCTCCGTCCTCACCTGGCCCGCGCAGCTGCTGTCCGGCGTCATCCTCGTCGGCGCGTACGCCTCCGCCCATCTCAGCGGCGGCGTCGGCAAGCAGCTCCTGGTCATCGGTGTGGCCGCCTGGGGCTGGCACCAGTGGACCCGCGGCCGCCGGCAGGCCCAGGACGGCTCCATCGCCGTTCGCTTCGCCTCCTGGAAGGAGCGCGGCCGGCTCGCCGCCGGCGCGGTGCTCGGCACGCTCGCGGTGGGCGGCCTGTTCACCGCGTTCCCGTCGCTGTCCTGGAGCCCGTGGGCCGACGCGTACATCTTCGTCGGCACGCTGGTCGCGATGGTCGCCCAGGCCCGGGGCCTGGTCGAGTTCTGGTTCGCCTGGCTGCTGGTCGACCTCGTCGGTGTGCCGCTCGCCTTCAGCAGCGGCCTCGCCTTCTCCGGCCTCGTCTACGTGATCTACTTCGCCCTCGTCGTCTGGGGCGCCTACGACTGGTGGCAGCGCTCACGCCGGAGTGCCGCGCCCGCTCTGGAAGGAGTCGCCGCATGACCGCCCTGCCCACCTGGTACGCCGCCGACAGCCTCGAGGACCTCGCGCTCGACCCGGTCGAGCAGGCCATACGCGACATCGCCGCGGGCCGCCCGGTCGTCGTCGTCGACGACGAGGACCGCGAGAACGAGGGCGACCTCGTCATCGCCGCGGAGAAGGCCACGCCCGAGATCATCGCCTTCATGATGAGCGAGTGCCGCGGCCTCATCTGCGCCCCGATGGAGAGCGACGAGCTGGAGCGCCTGGAGCTGCCCCAGATGGTGGGCAACAACACCGAGTCGATGCAGACGGCCTTCACCGTCTCCGTCGACGCGGGCCCCGCCTACGGCGTCACCACCGGCATCTCCGCCTCCGACCGCGCCACCACGCTCCGGCTGCTGGCCGGCGGGCAGGCCGGCCCGTCCGACTTCGTGCGCCCCGGGCACATCTTCCCGCTGCGCGCCAAGCCCGGCGGCGTGCTGACCCGTCCCGGCCACACCGAGGCCGCCGTCGACCTCGCGCGCCTCGCGGGTCTGCGCCCGGCCGGAGCGATCGTCGAGATCGCCGGTGAGGACGGCGTCATGCTGCGGCTGCCCGAGCTCGTCCCGTTCGCCCGCAAGCACGGCCTGACGATCATCTCCATCGAGGACCTGATCGCCTACCGTCGCAGCTCCGAGCCGACCGTCAAGCGCGAGGCGGAGGTCAACCTGCCCACCGCGCACGGGCAGTTCACCGCCTACGGGTACCGCTCCACCGTCGACGGCGTGGAGCACGTCGCCCTCGTCCACGGCGACATCGGCGACGGCGAGGACGTGCTCGTGCGCGTCCACTCCGAGTGCCTGACCGGCGACATCTTCCACTCGCTGCGCTGCGACTGCGGTCCGCAGCTGGAAGCCTCCATGGACCGCATCACCGAGGCCGGCCGCGGCATCGTGGTCTACCTGCGCGGTCACGAGGGCCGTGGCATCGGACTGCTGTCCAAGCTGCGGGCGTACGAGCTCCAGGAGCGCGGCCGCGACACCCTGGACGCCAATCTGGAGCTCGGCCTGCCCGCCGACGCCCGTGACTACGCGGCCGGGGCGCAGATCCTCGCCGACCTCGGGGTGCGCAGCACTCGGCTGATGACCAACAACCCGGACAAGACCGCCGCGCTCACCCGGCACGGCATCGCCGTCCTCGGACGCGAGCCGATGCCCGTGACGGCCGGCGAGCACAACCTGCGGTACCTGCGCACCAAGCGGGACCGGATGGGCCACGACCTGCCCTGGCTCGACGCCGCCGGCACGTCCGCCTGCAACAACCAGTAAGACACTCACAGACCATCGAGGAGACACGTACGTGAGCGGCAAGGGCGCACCCGAACTGAGCGTGAAGAACTGCGGCGACCTCCGGGTCGCCGTGATCGCGGCGCAGTGGCACGAGAAGATCATGGACGGACTCGTCGACGGCGCCCTGCGGGCCCTCCACGAGCTCGGCATCGACGAGCCGACCCTCCTGCGGGTCCCCGGCAGCTTCGAGCTCCCGGTCGTCGCCAAGGTCCTCGCCGGCCGCGGCTACGACGCGATCGTGGCGCTCGGCGTGGTCATCCGCGGTGGCACCCCCCACTTCGAGTACGTGTGCCAGGGCGTCACCCAGGGCCTCACCCAGGTGTCCATCGACACCGGCGTCCCGGTCGGCTTCGGCGTGCTGACCTGCGACACCGAGGAGCAGGCGCTCGACCGGGCCGGACTGGAAGGGTCGAACGAGGACAAGGGGCACGAAGCGGTCACCGCGGCGGTGGCCACCGCGGCCATCCTGCGTTCAGTATCCGAACCCTGGCGCTGAGGAGAGCCCACTTCCGCGTAGGGTGGGAGCACCATGTCCAAGAAGACGTTCGAGGAGCTCTTCACCGAGCTCCAGCACAAGGCCGCCAACGGCGACCCCGCCACCTCCCGGACCGCCGAGCTGGTGGGCAAGGGTGTGCACGCCATCGGCAAGAAGGTCGTCGAGGAGGCCGCCGAAGTGTGGATGGCCGCCGAGTACGAGGGCAAGGACGCCGCCGCCGAGGAGATCTCCCAGCTGCTGTACCACGTCCAGGTGATGATGGTCGCGCGCGGGATCTCCCTCGACGACGTCTACGCCCACCTCTGAGCCCGCCCGCCCGTACGTACAACCCACGCGAACGAAGGAAGCCCGTCTCATGCTGCGCATCGCCGTCCCCAACAAGGGTTCACTGTCCGGACCTGCGGCGGAGATGCTCCATGAGGCCGGCTACCAGCAGCGCAAGGAGTCCAAGGAACTCGTCCTCGTCGACCCCGAGAACGAGGTCGAGTTCTTCTACCTGCGCCCCCGCGACATCGCGATCTACGTCAGCTCCGGCAGGCTCGACATCGGCATCACCGGCCGCGACCTGCTGCTGGACTCCGGCGCGAACGCCGAGGAGATCCTCCAGCTCGGCTTCGCCCGCTCCACCTTCCGCTACGCCACCAAGCCCGGCACGGCGAAGGGCGTCCAGGACTTCGGCGGCATGACGATCGCCACGTCCTACGAGGGCATCGTCGACAAGCACCTCGCCGACAACGGCGTCGACGCCTCCGTCGTCCACCTCGACGGTGCTGTCGAGACCGCGATCGAGCTGGGCGTCGCCCAGGTCATCGCGGACGTCGTCGAGACGGGCACCAGTCTGCGCAACGCGGGCCTCGAAGTCATCGGCGAGCCGATCATGACCTCGGAGGCCGTCGTCATCCGGCGTACCGGAGCCGACGCCGAGGACCCGCAGGTGCAGCAGTTCCTGCGGCGTCTCCAGGGCGTCCTCGTCGCCCGCAGCTACGTGATGATGGACTACGACTGCCGCGTCGAGAACCTGGAGCAGGCCGTCGCGCTCACCCCCGGGCTCGAGTCGCCGACCATCTCCCCCCTCCACCACGAGGGCTGGGTCGCCGTCCGCTCGATGGTCGCCGCCAAGGAGGCCCAGCGGATCATGGACGACCTCTACGCCCTCGGCGCGCGGGCCATCCTCACCACGGCCATCCACGCCTGCCGGCTCTGAGGACCGCCCGACACATGCCCGCCACGACACCCCGCGTCCCCGCGCTCCCGGTCACCTTCAGGCCGACCCGCACCCGGATCGTCCTGCTCACCGTGGGCGCGGTGATGTGCACCGTTCTCATCGCCGTCACCCTCCTCCTCGAACGCCTCAGCGGTCCCGAGCGGGTGAGCTTCATCTTCACCGCGCTGCTCTTCTTCGGTGTGCTGGCACTGCTCAGCAGGCCGAAGGTGGTCGCCGACGAGGGCGGCGTGACCGTCGTCAACCTCACCCGGACGCGCCGGCTCGCCTGGGCCGAGATCCTGCGCGTCAACCTGCGTCCCGGTGACCCGTGGGTCTTCCTCGACCTCAGCGACGGAACGAGCCTGCCCGCCCTCGGCATCCAGCCGGGCATCGCCAAGGCTCAGGCCATCGACGACGCCCGCGCCCTGCGCGCCCTCGCCGAAGCCCACGGCACCCGCCCGGACGAGGACTAGCCCCCCACATCTGCCCCCGCCGCCCCCGGCTTGATTACTCTGGTGGGCGGCGGCGCCAGGTGCGCCCCGCCCCGCACCACGCGGCCCCGAGCGGCCGGCGGGGCTTTCCTACGACCCGAGGAGTGACTCCCTCCGGCAATGGACGGATCGTCCGGTAGTACCTGCGCCGCCCCCTCACAGGAGGCGGCGGCATGATCATCCCGCTTCTGCTGCTCGCCGCAGCGTTCCTTCTCATCCTCGCCAACGGCTTCTTCGTGGCGGCCGAGTTCGGCCTCGTCACCGTGGAGCGAGCCGACGCCGAGCGTGCCGCCGCCGAAGGCGACAAACGCGCCCGCCGGGTCGTCGCCGCTCTGCGGCAGCTGTCGTTCCAGCTCTCCGGCACCCAGCTCGGCATCACCATCACCTCTCTGGTCGTCGGCATGCTCGCGCAGCCGGCGCTCGCCCAGCTGCTCGACGGACCGCTCACCGCCACCGGACTGCCCGACGGCGTCGTCCCCGGCGTCGCCGTCGTGATCGGCATGCTGCTCGCCTCGGCCGTCCAGATGGTCGTCGGCGAACTCGTCCCGAAGAACTGGGCGGTGTCCAGGCCGTTGCAGGTCGCGCGCTTCGTCGCCGGTCCGCAGACCCTGTTCTCGGCCGTCTTCCGCCCTGTGATCACCCTGCTCAACGCCGCGGCGAACCGCCTTGTACGGCTCTTCGGCGTCGAGCCCGCCGAGGAGCTGGCCTCCGCCCGTACCCCGGGCGAGCTGGTGTCCCTCGCCCGTCACTCGGCCCAGGCCGGCGCGCTGGAGCAGGACACCGCGGACCTTTTCGTACGGACCCTGTCCCTGGGCCACCTGACGGCCCAGCACGTCATGACGCCGCGGGTGAAGGTGAGCGCGCTCCAGTCGGACGCCACCGCCGCCGACGTCCTCAACCTCACGCGTGCCACGGGCCTCTCCCGGTTTCCCGTCTACCACGAGCGCATCGACGAGATCATCGGAATGGTGCACCTCAAGGACGCGCTCGCGGTCCGGGCCGAGGAGCGCCGGCGCATCCGGGTGTCCGGCATCGCCGTACCGCCGCTGCTCGTTCCCGAGACGCTGCCCGTGCAGCAGCTCCTCGAACGGCTGCGCAGCGAACAGCCGATGGCCGTCGTCGTCGACGAGTACGGCGGCACGGCCGGCGTGGTCACCCTCGAGGACATCGTCGAGGAACTGGTCGGCGAGGTCCGCGACGAGCACGACGCCGAGGCCGACGCCCGGCCGGAGCTCGTGCCCGTCGCGCCCGAGGACGGCAGGCCGGCCTGGGAGGCCGACGGAAGCTGCCGGGTCCTCACCCTGCGCCGCATAGGCCTCGACGTGCCCGACGGCCCGTACGAGACCGTCGCCGGCCTCGTCGCCGACTTGCTGGGCCGCATCCCCGCCCCCGGCGACCGGGCCGAACTGCCCGGCTGGCGCCTCTCGGTGCGTCAGGTCGACCGCTATCGCGCCGAGCGCGTGCGCCTCGTGCGCACCGCCGGCGTACCGGCGCTGACGGAGGCCGCCCGATGAGCGCCGTTCAACTGCTGTTCGCCCTGCTCCTGGTCCTGGCGAACGGTTTCTTTGTCGGGGCCGAGTTCGCCCTCGTCTCCGTACGCCGCAGCCAGATCGAACCGCTCGCCGCCGACGGCTCGGGGCGGGCCCGGCAGGTCCTGCACGGTCTGGAGAACCTGCCGCAGATGATGGCGGCCGCCCAGTTCGGCATCACCGTCTGCTCGCTCACCCTCGGCGCCGTCGCCGAACCGACCGTCGCGCATCTCCTCGAGCCCGTCTTCCACGCGGCCCGTGTCCCCGAGGGGCTGATCCACCCTCTCGGCTACGTGATCGCGCTGGCGGTCGTCGTCTTCCTGCACCTCGTCGTCGGCGAGATGCTGCCGAAGAACCTGGCCATGGCCGCGCCCGAGCGGACGGCGATGTGGCTCAGCCCCGGCCTCGTCGGTTTCGCGCGGCTGTGCCGTCCGGTGACGTCGGCGCTCGGGGCCTGCGCCAAGCTGGTGCTGCGCGCCTTCCGGGTCGAGCCGAAGGACGAGGTGGAGGCCGTCTTCACCAGCGACCAGCTGGGACAGCTCGTCGAGGACGCGGGCCAGGCCGGACTGCTGGCCCCCGCGGAACAGGAGCGTCTGGAGGACGCGCTGGAACTGGGCAGCAGGCCGGTGAGCGAGGTGCTCATCGCCCGGTCCGCGCTCGTGACCGTGCCGCCGTCGGTGACGGCGCGGCAGGTGGAGGAGCTGACCGTCCGCACGGGCTACTCCCGGTTCCCGGTCTCCGCCGGAGGCACCGGCCCCTTCATGGGCTATCTGCACGTCAAGGACGTGCTGGACCTGGAGGACGGCGAGCGGCCCGTGCCCCAGCACATCTGGCGGCCGATGGCGACGCTCCGCGCCGAGCTTCCGCTCGACGACGCGCTCACCGTGATGCGCCGCGCGGCGACGCACCTGGCGCAGGTCGCCGACGAGTCCGGGCGGGTGCTCGGTCTCGTCGCCCTGGAGGACGTGCTGGAGATGCTGGTGGGCGAGGTCCGCGACCCGGCACACCGCGTCACGGTGGCGGCACGAGCGCCGCGGACGTCCGCGAGCCCGGACTCGGCCCTCGTGAGCTGAGCCGGGCGTTCCGCAACGACCGGGCGGCGGCGCCCTAGCCGAGGGGAGGCTCCTGCGGATCGCGGCCCGCCGGGCCGCGGCCCGACAGGACCTCCCCGTAGGCCTGCATCAGATCCGGGAGCCGCAGCGTCGACAGGTCCTCGCGGTTCAACGTGCCCGGATACATGGACAGCCGCAGGTCCCGGTACGCGCAGCTCTTCTCGTACAGCGTGCGCAGGAACCGGCCGTTGCCCAGCTCGTCGATCCAGCCCTGCTCGACGACATGGCCGCTGATCGAGCACAGCTCCTCCCGGGCCTCCTCGTCCCACACGTCGCCGTTCTCCGCGGCCAGCACCTCGCCGATCGCGGTGAGTTCGAGGGGACGGTAGGACGGGAAGTCGACCCGGGTGGTGAACCGCGAGGAGAGGCCGGGATTGGTCGCGAGCAGGCGGTCCATGCCCTCGGGGTAGCCCGCCAGGATGACCACCAGATGGTCGCGGTTGTCCTCGGCGCGCTTGAGCAGCACCTGCAGCGCCTCGTCGCCGTACGCGTCGCCCTTGCTGTAACCCGAGTTGGACAGGCTGTACGCCTCGTCCACGAAGAGCACCCCGCCGAGCGCCGAATCGATCAGCTCATTGGCCTTCACCGCCGTCTGGCCGAGGAACTCGCCCACGAGATCGGCCCTTTGGGCCTCCACCAGGTGGTCGCCGCCGAGCAGCCCGAGCGCGTAGAACACCCGGCCGAGGATGCGGGCCACGGTGGTCTTGCCGGTGCCGGACGGGCCGGAGAAGACGAAGTGCCGCTTGGGCGGTTGTACGGGAAGGCCCTGACCGGCCCGCAACCGGGCCATCTCCAGCTGCGCCGACAACGCCTTGACCTGCCGTTTCACCGGCTCCAGGCCCACCATGCGCTCCAGCTCCGCCAGCGCCTCGGCCAGGCGCACCGGGTCGGTGGGGCCCGACGGGAAGTGCGGGGGAGCGGCCTGCGGGGGCACGGTGGCGCGCCGCCGGAGCCCGTCCGCGGACGCAGGCCCGCTGCCCGGCAGCTGGCTCCCCGGGTCGCCGGGCAGCCGCTCGGTGGCGACGGGGCCCTCGCCCTCGGCCTGGACGTCCGCGGTGTCGGCGCCGAAGCCGGTCAGCGACACGGTGGCCAGGCCCGCCGCCTCGTCGTAGCCGTCGATGCCGTCGTACTCCGCGATGGCGGCGAGCCGTGCCGAGGTGTCCATGAAGGCCGGATCGATCCGGTGCACGGCCCGGTACAGCGGCAGGGCCGCGGCGCTGCGTCCGGTGCCCTCGTGGGCACGCGCCAGCCAGTACCTCAGCTCCTTGCGCTGCGGCTGCTCGCTGCGGCAGCGCATCAGCGCGGCGGACAGCATGGGCTCCGCCTGGCTGAACATCTCCAGCCGCACCCGGGCCATCCCGCCGAACAGGCCGGCCTCGATGCCCAGCAGCGGATCGTCCACCAGCGGCTCGGTGTGGCGCACCAGCTCTTCCCAGTCCTTGACCAGGTAGGCGCGGCAGGCGTGCAGGAAGCGCACCTGGGGATCGGCGTCCACGGGCGGAAGCCCGGCCAGCGCCCGGTCGAGCTCGGGCACGTGGCGGCCGTCGAGCCAGTGGGAGGCGTGCGCCAGCAGGAGATCGCGCCGGCTCTCCAGCACGGGCTGCACCCACCAGCCCAGCCAGTACCAGGAGTTGAGCGTACGGCGGTGGCGTGCGCGCTGCTCGCCGAACCGTTCGCGGTGGCGGTACATGCGCAACAGGGCGGTGGTGGTGTCGACGCGCAGGGCGTGGAGCCCCAGCCACGCGTCGGCCATTCCCGGGTCGAGCCGCACGGCGGCGCGGAACTCCTCCTCCGCCTGCGGGTAGGCACCCATGGTGCAGGCGTCCACGCCGCGCAGCCAGGCGAACTCGGCCGGAGTCCGTGCCCCCTGCGTGCCGTCGTCCATAGGGTCCCCCACACTCCCCCCACAAACCGTGCACCAGTGTTGTCGCGCCAGGGGGCGCCCACCGGCAGCGTATGCAACGACCATGCCGCGGACGGGAATTGAGCCCACCGGGTTGCATCGTACCGGCGCGCGGGAGCTGCGCTAAGAGCGCCGCGAGGGCCAGGCGCCGGTGACCCACGGTGAGCGAAGGGGCCGGAAGAGTGCCGACGGCCCGGGGGGAAGGGCAGAACGAAGCCCCCGATCACGGGGGAACAACCGGGGGCTTCGTGTCTGCGGCGGCTCCGGAAAGCCGCACATTGAGAACGTAAGACCTGTACGCCCCGTCGGTCAAGCAGAGTTGAGGCGACTCTTCCGCGGCTGACCCGACTGCTCGGTATGCCTGGCCAGGGCGATCACCGTCGGTGATCGCGTCGTCCGTTCATGCTGCCCCGTCAGATACCACCGACCACTCATAACCCTCGGGACACTCGCGTACCAGGATGTCCGCGTGCGGACGGGACGGATCCGCGGAGAAATGGCGCAACTCCGCCGTCGTCCACCCGTCCCAGAAGGCACCGAGCCCGGCGCCGTCGCGCTGCCTGCCGCGTGCCCAGGACTCCTCGGCGGCACGGTCCATCCACAGCAGACGGGCCAGGTGGGGCCGCAGAGCCCGCCTCCCCGCGCCGACGCCCTCGACCAGGACGACGGGCGCCGCCGGCAGCGGACTTGGCTGAAGGAAACGCCTCAGATTCCAGTCGTACGGGTGAAACAGCGCCGTTCGTCCACGGGACAGCGGGGCGATCACCTCGTCCAGCATCCGGCCGGTCCACGCGAACAGCTCCTCGTGCGTGGCGAGGTCGTCCAGGTGCAGCACCGGCACGTCGTCCTCGCCGAACGCGGCGGCGAGCCGGGCCGTGAACGTGCTCTTGCCCGAGCCGGCGTGGCCGTCCACAGCGATCAGGCGTACCGGGCCGCACGAAGGGGCCAGTGCGCGCAGCCGCGCGGCGAGCCGGTCGAGATCGTCCATGGGGCAAGGGTAGAAGCCGCCACGGTGCGAGAGGGGACGCACCCGCAGGTCATGCCAGTGGACCAGACCAATATTGCCCCGGCCGACGCGGTCCGAGGTGCTGGCCGAAGCCCCGCCCGAGCCGGGATAGTTGGCCCACTGTCGCGCACCTGACTTGGGGGTCCCATGGCCAGATCCACTTCGCGCAGAACCGTCCTGGGCGCCGCGATCGCGGCCGCCGCGAGCGCCGGAACACTGTCCGCCGCCGCCGGGCCGGCGGCCGCCTCACCGGTGGCCGGCCCGGCCGGCGCCGCCCCTTCCTCCCGCCGGAACGCCGCCACGGCCCCGCTCGTCGACAACCGCTTCTGGTCCACCTACACCGACTGGCGCTGCGGCGACCGGGCCGGCACCGCCGCCGTCTCCGGCCGCCGCCCCGGCGTCGTGATCACCACGCCCGCGGGCACCGTCGACTACACCGATCCGCACACCGGGCGCAGCGCCCGCTGGGAGTACGCGACCTGGACCTCGCCGGTGCACCGCTCGGCGGTGCCCGCGACCGAGGTCATCGCGTCCTGGAACGCGCACACCCCTGCCGGGACCTGGCTCCAGGTCGAACTCACGGGCACCTATTCGGACGGCACGGACACACCCTGGTTCGTGATGGGCCGCTGGGCCGCGGGCGACGGCGACATCCGCCGCACCTCCGTCGACGACCAGGGCGACGGCAAGGCGAGCATCTGGACCGACACCTTCGCCGTCGACGACGCGGCGAGCGGGCTGCGCCTGACCTCCTACCGGCTGCGGCTGACGCTCCACCGCAGGCCCGGCACCCGCCTCACCCCGACCGTGTGGCGCCTCGGCGCGATGGCCTCGGACATCCCGGACCGCTTCGGCGTACCGGCCTCGGAGCCGGGCCTCGCCCGCGAGCTCGCTGTCCCGCGGTACTCGCAGAACACGCACGTCGGCCAGTACCCGGAGTACGACAACGGCGGCGAGGCATGGTGCAGCCCCACGTCGTCCCAGATGATCATCGAGTGCTGGGGGCGCAGGCCGAGCGCCGACGACCTGGCCTGGGTGAACCCGGAGTTCGCGGACCCGCAGGTCTGCCACGCGGCCCGCTTCACCTACGACTACCAGTACGAGGGGTGCGGCAACTGGCCCTTCAACGCGGCCTACGCGGCGACCTACCGCGACATGAGCGCGGTGGTCACCCGGCTCTCCTCGCTCACCGACCTGGAGACCCTGATCCGTGCCGGCATCCCGGCCATAACGTCGCAGTCGTTCCTCGAGGAGGAACTGACCGGAGCCGGCTACGGGACCGCGGGGCACCTGATGACGGTGATCGGCTTCACCGCCGACGGGGATGTGATCGCCAACGACCCGGCGTCGCCGAGCAACGAGGCCGTGCGCCGTGTCTACCGGCGGGCCGAGTGGGAGAAGATCTGGCTCCGCACCAAGCGCTACAACGCGAGCGGGAAGGTCGTGTCCGGCACCGGCGGCGTCTGCTACGTGTACTGGCCCGCCGCCCCCACGCCCGCCCAGCGCCAGGCTCTGGCGGCGGTCGGCATCCACTGAGGCGGCCGGTGAGGCGGCCGGCCGGGTCCCGGGGAGTGACGAACGTCTCTACCCCGGGGCCCGGCGGGGCTGGCACTGTGGTGGGGCCACGGGGGAGACCACCCGCACGCCGACCGAACGAGACCGCCATGACTTCGACCGCCGCCACCGTCGACACCACCCGGCTCCGTACCCGCACCGGAGGCCCCGACGACGAGTCGTCGGTGCTGGAGCACGTCCTCGGCTGGACGCTCGTGGTCGTGCTCGCCATGCTGATCACCCAGCTCGGCCTGCTCTAGATCCTTTCTTTCGTAGGAGTGGGCCTGGACCGCGCCGCCGTCGGTCAGGACCGCGGACCGGTTTCGCCGCTTTCCGGCACCATCGCGGCATCGCCGCAGGTGCTTCCCGGCACCTCGTGACGGGAGCCGTCCGATCGGGCATACTCAACGCGCCAACAGCCGCCAACCAGGCTCTTTCGTGATCCGGAAGGGCACCATCGGCGTGGCAGAAGACCCGGCGACGCGCCCTCACCCTGCCCGCGCGACGCCGCAGCGCCCGACAGGGAGGAGAGCGCCGCAATGCCCGACCGCGCCCCGCAGCCGGTGGACCGTCAGCTGCCCACCGAGGAGGCCAGGGACCTGATCGCCCTGGTCCGCGACATCGCCGAGCGGGAGATCGCTCCCCGTGCGGCCGAGGAGGAGGAGGCCGGGCACTTTCCGCGCGAGGTCTTCCGGCTCCTGTCCGAATCCGGCCTGCTCGGCCTGCCCTACCCCGCCGAGTACGGCGGCGGTGACCAGCCGTATGAGGTCTACCTCCAGGTCCTCGAGGAGCTGGCGGCCGCCCGTCTCACCGTGGGCCTCGGCGTGAGCGTCCACTCCCTCGCCTGTCACGCGCTCGCCGGCTACGGCACCAAGGAACAGCGCGCCGACCACCTGCCCGCGATGCTCGGCGGCGGCCTGCTCGGGGCGTACTGCCTCTCCGAGCCCGCCTCAGGGTCCGACGCCGCCTCGCTGCGCACCAAGGCGGTGCGCGACGGCGACGACTGGGTCATCACCGGCACCAAGGCGTGGATCACTCACGGCGGCGTCGCCGACTTCTGCACCGTCCTCGCCCGTACCGGTGGCGAGGGCGCCCGCGGCATCACCGCGTTCCTGGTCCCGGGCGACGCTCCGGGGCTGAACGCCGCCCTGCCGGAGAAGAAGATGGGCATGAAGGGCTCGCCCACCGCCCAGCTGCACTTCGACGGCGTCCGCATCCCCGACGCGCGCCGCATCGGCGACGAGGGCCAGGGCTTCGCCATCGCGCTCTCCGCGCTGGACTCCGGGCGCCTGGGCATCGCGGCCTGCGCCATCGGCGTGGCCCAGGCCGCGCTCGACGCGGCCGTGGGGTACGCGACGGACCGCAAGCAGTTCGGCCGCCCGATCGCCGACTTCCAGGGACTGCGCTTCATGCTCGCCGACATGGCGACGCGCATCGAGGCCGGTCGGGCGCTGTACCTGGCGGCGGCGCGGCTGCGGGACGCGGGCCGGCCGTTCTCGCGGCAGGCCGCCATGGCCAAGCTGTTCTGCACCGACGCCGCCATGAGCGTCACCACGGACGCCGTCCAGGTGCTCGGCGGCTACGGCTACACGCAGGACTTCCCGGTCGAGCGCTACATGCGCGAGGCCAAGGTCCTGCAGATCGTCGAGGGCACCAACCAGATCCAGCGCATGGTCATCGCCCGTCACCTGGCCGGGCCCGAGACCCGCTGACCCGCCCCTCCCACGCCAGGGGCGCCGCGAGCCTGCTCCACTCGGGATCCCGGCGCCCCGGCAGTGTCCTGCCGCGGCTCGCCCACAGTGTGAGCAGCTCGCGGTAGATGGGTGGATCCGCCGGGTGATGAACCGATTCTTCATAGGCGGGCACGAGAAGCCGCCGACGGCCGCGCGTCGCGGTCGTGGAGTACAGCGTCATGCCGGGCCAACGCCCGGGCCCCGCGACGGGTTACCGCCGGACCGATTCGAGCGCCAGTCCACGGTGTACACAGGACGTCCGCGCGGTGGACGCATGGGGTCCGCGCGGTGGCGTGGCGGCGGGCCGCGGCAGCGCGGCCCGCGCGCTCAGGGGTGCTCCGTCAGGCCGCGCGCCGCATCTGCGGCACCTTCAGCGGCCGCGATCCCGGACCGCCGACGTGCGAGAACGGCTGGGTGCGCCAGTCGAGCCCCTGGGGCAGCGTCAGCAGCAGGGCGGTGTCCTGCTCCTGCGCCTCCAGCGACTCGTCCGCGGGCCGGGCCTCGCCGGCGGACCGGCCGGTGCCCGAGCACACCGTCAGTCCGAAGGGGTTCCACGGGGTCGGGCACAGCGCGTGCTCCGGCAGGACGTCCTCGTCCGCCAGGAGCGCGATCGGCTGGGCGCAGTCCGGGCACACGACCCGGTACATCTCGAAGGTGTCGTACGTGTCGAACTCGTCGCCGTCGGCCTGTGCGGCCGAATCGACGGGCTCCAGTTCGGTACGGCCGTCGTTCTTAACGCTCTGCATGGAGAATCTCCCCCTCGGATGGGCCGACCAGGCGCTGATGGCCTCGACCACAGCAAGCAATGCCCATCGCGCGGGGCGGGTAACCGTGAGGTCACGGCCGACCCGGGCGCAAACCTGTGGTGTTCGTCACATGGGTGTCGTCAGGCCCCCTCGCGGCCCTCGTGGACTGTGCCGGAGACGGCCCGGGGCAATAGGTTGATCCGCATGGAGGAGCTGGATCGTCAGATCGTGGAGTTGCTCGTCAAGGACGGGCGGATGAGCTACACCGACCTGGGCAAGGCCACGGGCCTGTCCACCTCGGCGGTGCACCAGCGCGTCCGTCGTCTGGAGCAGCGGGGCGTCATCCGCGGCTACGCCGCCGTCGTCGACCCCGAGGCCGTGGGTCTGCCGCTCACCGCGTTCATCTCGGTGAAGCCGTTCGACCCCAGCGCCCCCGACGACATCGCGGACCGGCTCGCCGGGGTCCCCGAGATCGAGGCGTGCCACAGCGTCGCGGGCGAGGAGAACTACATCCTCAAGGTGCGCGTCGCCACGCCGCTCGAACTGGAGCACCTGCTCAGCCGCATCCGCTCCCTGGCCGGCGTCTCCAGTCGCACCACGGTCGTCCTGTCGACCCCGTACGAGGCCCGCCCGCCGCGTATCTAGTCTTGGTCCCATGACCGAGCGCACCGCCCCCCAGAGCGAACACCGCACCGTGCTGCTGCGCGGTGGAGAAGTCCACAGCCCCGCCGATCCGTTCGCCACCGCGATGGTCGTCGAGAAGGGACATGTCGCCTGGGTGGGCTCCGAGGGCGCGGCCGACGCCTTCGCCTCCGGCGTCGACGAGGTCGTCGACCTGGAAGGCGCCCTCGTCACCCCCGCGTTCACCGACGCGCACGTGCACACCACGGCGACCGGACTCGCCCTCACCGGCCTCGACCTCTCCGGCGCCGTCTCGCTGGCCGAGGCCGCCGCACTCGTCCGGGCGTACGCGGACGGCCGCCCCGGCGACCGCATCCTGATCGGACACGGCTGGGACGCCGCACGCTGGCCCGAGGCCCGTGCGCCGCGGCGCGAGGAGCTCGACCAGCTCACCGGCGGACGTCCCCTCTACCTCACCCGTATCGACGTCCACTCCGCCGTCGTCACCACGGCCCTGCTGGACCTCGTCCCGGGCGTCCGCTCGCTGGCCGGCTTCCGCGACGGCGAACCGCTGACCGGCGACGCCCACCACGCCGTACGCGCCGCCGCCTACGCGGCCCTGTCCCCACAGCAGCGCACCGAGGCGCAGCGCGCCGCGCTCCGGCACGCCGCGTCCCTCGGCATCGGAACCGTCCACGAATGCGGCGGCCCCGACATCTCCTCCGAGGACGACTTCACGGGCCTGCTCACGCTCTCCCGGGACGAACCGGGACCGCGCGTGGTCGGCTACTGGGCCGACCGGGACGTCGAGCGGGCGCGCGCTCTGGGCGCGCTGGGCGCGGCGGGCGACCTGTTCGCCGACGGTTCGCTCGGTTCGCACACTGCCTGCCTCCACGAGCCGTACGCCGACGCCGGCCACACCGGCTCCGCCCACCTCGGCGCCGCCGACGTCGCGTCCCACGTCGTCGCCTGCACCGAGGCCGGCCTCCAGGCCGGGTTCCACGCCATCGGCGACGCTGCCCTGACCGCGGTCGTCGACGGCGTCCGCGCCGCGGCCGACAAGCTGGGCCTCGCCCGTCTCCGCGCCGCCCGTCACCGCGTCGAGCACGCCGAGATGCTCACCCCCGAAACCACCGCCGCCTTCGCCGAGTTCGGGCTCACCGCTTCCGTCCAGCCGGCCTTCGATGCGGCCTGGGGCGGCGAGACGGGCATGTACGCCCAGCGGCTCGGCGCCGAACGCGCCCGCACGCTCAACCCGTACGCGGCGCTGCTGCGCGCCGGCGTCCCCCTGGCGTTCGGCTCCGACAGTCCCGTGACCCCGCTGGACCCGTGGGGCACCGTCCGGGCCGCCGCCTTCCACCGCACCCCCGAGCACCGCGTCTCGGCCCGGGCTGCCTTCACCGCCCACACGCGGGGCGGCTGGCGGGCCGTCGGCCGCGACGACGCGGGCGTCCTGGTGCCGGGGGCGCCGGCGGACTACGCGGTCTGGCGCACCGGCGAACTCGTCGTCCAGGCGCCCGACGACCGCGTCGCCCGCTGGTCCACCGACCCGCGCTCCGGCACCCCCGGTCTGCCGGACCTCACGCCCGGCAACGACCTGCCCGTCTGCCTGCGGACGGTGGTCCGCGGCCGCACCGTCTTCGAAGGACCGAACGGGTGACGTGCGGACATTTCGTACCGCCGATCGATGTCCGGACCGCTCGGCCTCGACCTGCGGATCTTCGCCTCTGACCTGGTGATACGGCCGATTCCCGCTGGTGGCGCGACTGTTGACAGCGAGCGCCCACCGGCCGGTAGGTTCGGCCGGGTCCACCACAGGACGTCCGACCGGCACCTTCCACGCAGTCGTCGAACGCCGCTGGGTCATGGGGTGGTGTGCCGCACCGGCGCACCACCACTGGGAGCCAGGTTCAGCGCCCGCGCCTCGGGGGCAGAGGGAAGTGCGGCCGGTCGGCAGGTGCGACCCGGGTGGGGCCCGGCGTTCAGTAGACAACGGCTCTCGGTCGACCCGCAGCCAGCGGGCCCCAGGTCGGCCCGAAGGACGCCGGGTCCGATCCGCTGCCGGACGCCGCGGCACGGCGGCCCGTTCGCCGCTCCCGCAGCCGGTTCCGGCCCCGCACCCGCCCCGTACGGCATCCGTTGCGTCATGATCCGCCGCCACCCGGCGGTGCGCTCCGAGCGCTCGCTATGGTGGGGCTCTGCGTACGGACTTTAAGGGGCAGCAGTGAACGACGGTGGTGCGGTTCCCCATGGCGGACCCCAGGGGAGGAGGTACGGCCCGCTCGGCAGGACCCTCGTGATCATCCCGACCTACAACGAGGCCGAGAACATCAAGGCGATCGTCTCGCGGGTGCGCGCCGCCGTTCCCGACGCCCACGTCCTCGTCGCCGACGACAACAGCCCCGACGGCACGGGCAAGTTCGCCGACGAGCTCGCCGTCGCCGACGAGCAGGTGCACGTCCTGCACCGCAAGGGCAAGGAAGGGCTCGGCGCCGCGTACCTCGCGGGCTTCCGCTGGGGCATCGAGCACGGTTACGGCGTCCTCGTCGAGATGGACGCCGACGGATCCCACCAGCCGGAGGAACTGCCCCGGCTGCTCACCGCGCTCAAGGGCGCGGACCTGGTCCTCGGCTCGCGCTGGGTGCCGGGCGGCCGTGTCGTCAACTGGCCCCGGCACCGGGAGTTCCTCTCCCGCGGCGGCAGCACGTACTCCCGCATGCTGCTCGGCGTGCCCATCCGTGACATGACCGGCGGGTACCGGGCCTTCCGTGCGGAGACGCTGCAAGGTCTGGGGCTCGACGACGTCGCCTCGCAGGGCTACTGCTTCCAGGTCGACCTCGCGCGCCGGGCCGTGGCCGCGGGCTTCCACGTGGTCGAGGTCCCGATCACCTTCGTCGAACGCGAGCTGGGCGACTCCAAGATGAACAGGGACATCGTGGTCGAGGCGCTGTGGCGGGTCACGGCCTGGGGCGTGGGGAACCGGGCGAGCCGGCTGCTGGGCCGGAAGCCCGGGGCTTCCTGATCCATCCCTTACGCCACTCCGGCGGGCGCCCAGGCACACTGGGGGGCATGACATCCGGCGCATCGACCTCGACCGCACCCCGGCGCTCACGCGCCCGCACCCTCGCTCCCCTCGGCATCGCCGCCTGGCTGGTCCTGGAGATCTGGCTGCTGACTCTCGTGGCCGGAGCGGCCGGCGGCTTCGCCGTCCTCGGCCTCCTGGCCGGAGCGGGCGTGCTCGGCGCGGTGGTGATCAAGCGGGCGGGACGCCGTGCGTTCACCAACCTCACGCAGACGCTGCAACAGCAGCCGGGTGCCGCCGCGCCGACGGGTAGCGGCGAGGGCAACGGCCTGCTGATGCTCGGCGGTCTGCTGCTGATGCTGCCGGGTCTGGTCTCGGACGTACTGGGTCTGCTGCTCCTGCTGCCTCCCGTGCGCACCCGCCTCGGCCGCTACGCGGAGCGCTCGCTGGAACGCCGGATGAGGGCGGCGTCGCCGGGCTCGCTGGGCAATGTCTTCCAGCAGGCCAGGATCCACCGCCCCGACGGGAAGGTGGTCCAGGGAGAGGTCATCCGCGACGACGCGCCCCCGGCCGACAGCCGGACCCGTCACCCGCGTCCGCCGCTGACCCCCTGACGGCCGGGCCACGGCGGGGTGCCGACGGCCTGCGAGGGCGCAGGCCCGGGCCATGAGGGTGTAGCGGCCCCGCCTGCCCGCTGCCCCCGGGAGACCGTATGCCCCGAGGTGCGGGCCACCTGGCCGGATACGGCCCGCTGCCCCCGGAGACCGTATGCCCCGACGGGCCGGGCCACCCGGCCGGGTGCGCCCGAGGGTGCGCTGCCCCGCCTGCCCGGGCGGACCGCCGCCACGCGGCCCGGAGCCCGACGCAGCGGAGCCGCGGGGGGGGGGGGGGGGCGGGGGCGGGGGGGGGGGGGGGGGGGGCGGGCCGGAG
>NZ_JBFAOY010000003.1:43773-49218 GCF_040675505.1 Streptomyces sp. NPDC049597 | reverse complement strand
GCCCGCCGCCCCGGGCCCCGCCCCCCGCGCCCGCGGCGCGGGGGGCTGCCCCCCCCCCCGGGGGGCCCCCCCCCCGCGGCTCCGTGACGTGTAGCGGACCGCGCGCTGGTGCGTGCTACGCGGACTTGCGGCTGTCGCGCGGGTGCACCGCGATGTTCATGGCGCCGGAGCGCAGGACCGCCAGCCGCTCGGCCAGCACTTCCTCGAGCTCCTCGCGGGTGCGCCGCTCCATGAGCATGTCCCAGTGCGTACGCGCCGGCTTGCCCTTCTTCTCCTCGGGGCCGTCCCCGTCAACAAGGAGCGCCTGGCTTCCGCAGACCTTGCACTCCCACTCCGGCGGAATCTCCGCCTCGACCGAGAACGGCATCTCGAAACGATGCCCCTTCTCGCATGCGTACTCCACCGCCTGGCGCGGGGCCAGATCGATGCCGCGGTCGGTCTCGTAGCTGGTCACCACGAGGCGCGTGCCGCGAAGAGCTCGCTCACTCATGAATCGTGCCTCCCGGGCTTGTCGCCCACAGGACAGGTGTCGCTGTCGTCGTCATCCGGTCAACGTCCGGTCGGCGGTAAAGATTCCCGTTGCGGGTCATGCGTCGCCCGTCGTGCCGCCCCTTGTTCTACCCACCAGTGCCCGGTTTGTCACATCTGGCATGAGATGTCACCCAGCGTCTTTGCTACTTGAGCACGCAGTAACGGTCCGCCTGGCGGGCCAAAGGCGTACACTACCGGCCTTTCGTCGCCGCGTCTAAATCCGGTCCGGAACGGGGTTGCCCGCGGCCGCCACCGCACGCCGCACCGGCACTCGCGCGAGCAGTACGAACCCGAGGACGAAGAAGATCACCAAGGAGATGATGGCATCCCGGTAGCTGCCGGTCAGCTGATACGCGAGACCGAACACCAGCGGGCCCAGCCAGCTCAGCCCGCGGTCGCTCATCTCGTACGCGGAGAAGTACTCCGCCTCCTTGCCCCGCGGCACCAGGTGGGAGAACAGCGAACGCGACAGCGCCTGGCTGCCGCCCAGCACCAGCCCGATCGCCGCCGCCAGACAGTAGAACCACACCGGCGCGCCCGCCGGCAGGAAGTAGCCCGCGGCGAGAACGAGGGTCCACACCACGAGTGAGGCGAGCACGGTGCGCTTCGCGCCGTGCGTCCGCGCCAGCCGGCCCATGCCCAGCGCGCCCGCGACCGCGAGGATCTGAACGAGGAGCACCGCCGTGATGAGCGTCGTCTGGTCCAGGCCCAGCTCCTCGGAGCCGTAGACCGACGCCTGTGAGATCACGGTCTGCACGCCGTCGTTGTAGACGAGGTACGCGAGCAGGAAGGACAGCGTCAGCGGATGGCGGCGCATGTCCTTCAGCGTGGCCATCAGCTGACGCCAGCCGGAGCCGACCGCGCCCTCCCCGTCGGCGGTGACGCGGCGGTCGCGCAGCCGGCGCAGCGGAACGAGCGTGAAGGCGCCCCACCACAGACCGGCCGAGGCCAGGCAGATCCGCACCGCCTCGCCCTCGGACAGCCCGAAGGACTCGTGGCCGGAGTAGACGACCAGGTTGAGCACCAGCACCAGCGCGCCCGAGGTGTAGCCGAAGGCCCAGCCCCGCGAGGAGACCGCGTCGCGCTCGTGCGGCTCGGCGATCTGCGGCAGGTACGCGTTGTAGAGGACCATCGACACCGCGAGCGAGGCGTTCGCCACGATCAGCAGGAAGGCGCCGAGCAGATACCGGTCGCCGTCCAGCAGGAACATGCCCGTTGTCGCGCCGGCGCCGAGATACGCGGCGAGGGCGAGGAGGGGCTTCTTGCGGCCGCTGCGGTCCGCCGCCGCGCCTGCGAACGGCATCACCAGCACCGCGAGGACGACCGACACCGAGACCGCGTAGGGGAAGACGGAACCGGCACGCACCGCGATCCCCAGCGGATGGACGAAACCGTCGGCGTCGGCGGCCGCCTTGGCTACCGATGTCAGATAGGGCCCCAGGAACACCGTGAGCACGCTCGTCGAGTACACCGAGCACGCGAAGTCGTAGAAATACCAGCCCCGTTGCTCGCGTCTTCGCTCGCGGGCGCTGTCAGCGCCGTCCGTGCGGTCGGCGGTGCCGGCCGTCATCCGCGCCCCCTCGCTCGTACTGTCCCGGACACGCTCCGGGTCAGACCCACACCCCACGGTCGGTCAGCACCGTGCGCAACGTCTCCAGATGATCGGTCATGATGCCATCCACGCCAAGGTCCAGGAGCGCGGACATCCGGTCTGCGTCGTTGACCGTCCAGACATGGACCTGCAGTCCCCGCGCGTGCGCCTCGCGCACGAAGCGGCGGTCCACCACCCGGATACCGCTCTGCGTCTCCGGAACCTGGGCGCACACCGCGCCGCTGCGCACCGCGGCCGGTATCCCCACGGACGCGAGCCGCAGGCCCAGTACGCCCCTGACCCCGTACGACGTGGCAAGGCGCGGCCCGGCCCGGCGCACCGCCCGGGCCACCCTGCTCTCCGAGAACGAACCGACGCACACCCGGTCCCAGGAGTGTGTCCTGCGGATCAGGTCCACCAGCGGCTCGAGGGCGGAGTCCGCCTTGAGGTCCACGTTCCAGCGGGCGGCGGGGAACTCCTCCAGCAGCTCCTCGAACAGCGGCAGCGGTTCCCGGCCCGCCACTCGGGCCCGGCTCACCTCGCTCCAGGGCAGCTCCGCAATGCGTCCCCTCGAGTCGGTGACCCGGTCCAGCGTCGCGTCGTGGAAGGCGACGAGGCGTCCGTCGGACGTCGTGTGCACATCGGTCTCGAAGTAGCGGTATCCGGCGTCGGCGGCCCGGCGGAAGGCGGCCGTCGTGTTCTCGATGCCGTCGGCGGCGCCTCCGCGGTGGGCGAAGGCGAGGGTCGCCGGATGGTCCAGATAAGGGTGGCGAGTCGGGGTCACCGCCGAAGTATGGCCTGCCTCGGTTTCGAGCCGGCGACCACGGTGCTGCCTTCGGTCGCCCCCGGGATGGCGAAGAGACGCAGGAACAGCTGTGCCAGCGGCCCGATCGCCAGCGCGTACACCACCGTGCCGACGCCCACCGATCCGCCGAGCAGGAACCCGGTGGCGACGACCGCGACCTCCAGCGCCGTGCGCACCAGGCGGATCGACCGGCCCGTGAGGCGGTGCAGACCCGTCATCAGGCCGTCGCGCGGACCGGGGCCGAAGCGCGCCGCGATGTACAGCCCGGTGGCCACACCGTTGAGTACGACGCCCGTGAGGAGGAGCGGGACCTGCGCCACGAGCCCGTGGACGGCGGGCACGACGGCGAGCGTCGCGTCCATGGCGATCCCGATGACGAACACGTTGGACACCGTGCCGAGACCCGGCCGCTGCCGGATGGGGATCCACAGCAGCAGCACAGCGGCGCCGACGATGATCGACACCACGCCGATCGAGATGCCGGTCCGCTCCGACAGGCCCTGGTGCAGCACCCCCCACGGTTCGAGCCCGAGCCCGGCGCGCACCAGGAGTGCGGAACTCACCCCGTACAACGCCAGACCGACGTACAGCTGGAGCAGCCTGCGGGTGAGATGTCCGGACACGGTGGCGTCCCCCTGTGTGGTGGTAGTGGACCGACGCATGACACTCTGTGGCTACGGAACAATGCTCAACCATGGCCAATTCGAGGAAGGTGGACTGACTTCCATGTCGCAGTGGACCTCGGCGGTGGGGGCGGCGCAGCTCGCCCGGCAGCTCACCTCCCAGCAACCGCGCCCGGCCGGCCCCGGCACCCGCAAGCCGCCCGCCTACCGCGCGCTCGCCGACGGCATCCGGCTCCTCGTCCTCGAGGGCCGGGTGCCCGTCGCCGCGCGCCTGCCGGCCGAACGGGAGCTGGCCCTCTCGCTCTCCGTCAGCCGCACCACCGTCGCCGCCGCCTACGAGGCCCTGCGGGCCGAGGGGTTCCTGGAGTCCCGCCGGGGCGCGGGCAGCTGGACCGCCGTGCCCGCGGGCAACCCGCTGCCCGCCCGCGGCCTCGAACCGCTGCCCCCCGAGTCGCTCGGTTCCATGATCGACCTCGGCTGCGCGTCCCTGCCGGCCCCGGAGCCATGGCTGACCAGGGCCGTCCAGGGGGCCCTCGAGGAACTTCCGCCGTACGCCCACACCCACGGCGACTACCCGGCGGGCCTGCCGGCGCTGCGCCAGATGCTCGCCGAGCGCTACACCGAGCGCGGCATCCCGACCATGCCCGAGCAGATCATGGTCACCACCGGCGCGATGGGTGCGATGGACGCCATCTGCCACCTCTTCGCCGGCCGCGGCGAGCGCATCGCCGTCGAGTCCCCTTCCTACGCCAACATCCTCCAGCTGATGCGGGAGGCCGGGGCCCGGCTCGTGCCGGTGGCGATGGCCGAGGGACTGGCCGGATGGGACATGGCGCGCTGGCGCCAGGTGTTGCGCGACGCGGCGCCCCGGCTCGCCTACGTCGTCGCGGACTTCCACAATCCGACGGGTGCGCTGGCCGACGAGGACCGTCGCCGTTCGCTGGTGGAGGCGGCCCGCTCGGCGGGCACCGTCCTGGTCGTCGACGAGACCATGTCCGAGCTGTACCTCGACCCGGACGTCGAGATGCCCCGTCCCGTCTGCGCCTTCGACCCGGCCGGCTCGACCGTGCTGACCGTCGGCTCGGCGAGCAAGGCGTTCTGGGCCGGCATGCGGATCGGCTGGGTGCGCGCGGCTCCCGACGTCATCCGCTCGCTGGTGGCCGCCCGCGCGTACGCCGACCTCGGCACGCCCGTGCTGGAGCAGCTCGGCGTCAACTGGCTGATGCAGACGGGCGGTTGGGACAGTGCCGTGTCCATCCGCCGCGAACAGGCCCGCGACAACCGCGACGCGCTCGTCGCGGCGGTGCGCAGGGAGCTTCCCGACTGGGAGTTCGACGTGCCCTCCGGCGGTCTGACGCTGTGGGTCCGCACCGGTGGCCTCTCCGGCTCCCGGCTCGCGGAGGTCGGCGAACGGGTCGGCATCCGAGTGCCGTCCGGCCCGCGCTTCGGGGTCGACGGGGCGTTCGAGGGATACGTACGGCTGCCGTTCACCGTCGGCGGGCCGGTGGCGGAGGAGGCCGCCACGCGGCTCGCGGCGGCGGCGCGGCTGGTACGCACGGGCGCGACCACGGGCACGGAGGCCCCACGCACGTTCGTGGCGTGAGCACCGGGCGGTGCCTGGTGAGCGCGGCCGTGGCGGGGCCGGTCGCCGGCAGGGGTGGGTCCTCGGGCATGGACGGGTCGGTCGGGGCGTGGCCGGGTGTGCTTTTCGGGCCGGGTGCCTGGGTGAGCGTGGCCGTGGTGCGGTCGGTCGCCGGCAGGGGTGGGTGCTCGGGCGCGGACGGGGACGGTCCGGGGCGCGGCCGGGTGTGCTTTTCGGGCCGGGTGCCTGGGTGAGCGTGGCCGTGGTGCGGTCGGTCGCCGGCAGGGGTGGGTGCTCGGGCGCGGACGGGGAC
>NZ_JBFAOY010000003.1:0-43673 GCF_040675505.1 Streptomyces sp. NPDC049597 | reverse complement strand
GGTCCGGGGCGCGACGCCCGGACGCACCGCGGCCGGGACCGCGTCGATGCGCGGGCCCGGCCGGGGTGGTGGCGTCAGCCTTCGGCGGGGACCGTGGCGGCCGCCGGTGCGGGGAAGGACGCAGGCCCCGCACCGGCCTCGGCGTCCGGCGCCTGCGTCGGCTCGTCCGGACGCGGCGGCAGCAGATCGAGCACCGCCTGCCGGTGCGCCTCGCTCGTCGCGTCGTCGAACGGGTCGGGCGTCGCCGGCACCTGGAGCCTGAGCACCGGACCCGTGCCCAGCCGCGCGTAGCCGCGCCCGGGCGGGACGTCCGTGGCCGGTGTCGTGTGGGGAACCGTGCCCAGCACCGTCCCGACCCGCTCGAAGTCCGCCGAACCGAGTGCGACACGGGCGCGCGTGTGCGTCCGCACGTTCTCGGTCAGGGCGTCCGTGCTGTCGAACTGCTCGGCCACCACGACCGTGACGTGCACCGCCCGGCCGTGCCGCAGGGGCGCCTGCAGCAGCTCCTGCGGGTCCATGTGACCGTCGGCGGCGGCGAGATGGCCGAGCACGCTCGGACGGTCGAGCAGGATCCACAGCGGCCGCTTCGTGTCGTCGGGCGCGGGCTTGCCCGCCTGCCGTGCGCGGTTGGCGACGATCAGGCGCCGCTCGGTCTCCTGCGCGGCCCATTCGAGGCCGGCCACCGCTCCGGCGAGATCGCACTCGACGGCGAGGACGCCCGGGCGGCCGGTGAGGCAGGCGTACTCGCCCGTGCCGCCGCCCTCGACGATCAGGACGTCGCCGTGCTGGAGGGCCTGCAGGGCGATGGAGCGCAGCAGCGTGGTGGTGCCGCTGCCGGGCTCGCCGACCACCAGGAGGTGGGGTTCGGTGGAGCGCGGCCCGGTGCGCCAGACGACCGGCGGCTCCTGCTGCGTGGTCTCGCCGCAGGTCACCGGCAGCGTGCGCTGGACGGAGTCGGCGTCGGTGAAGCCGAGCACGGTCTCGCCGGGGCCGGTGACGAAACGCTGGGCGGCGATGGAGGTGGACAGGGCGGGCAGCACGCTCATGTCGAGCTGATTGCCCTCCTCGTCCCAGCTGAAGCGGTACTCGCGGCCGCGACCGGACTTGGTGTGGAGCAGGTGCTCGATCCGGGCCCGGGAGTCGGCCTCGGAGTCGGTGAAGTACGCCGGGTACGTCACGCGCAGCCGGGTGAGCCGCCCGCCCTCGTCGAACGCGTAGTTGCTGAAGACCTTGCTCCACTCCCCGCCGTGGGTGAAGAGCGGAGCGGGGTCCTCGGGGGCCGAGAAGTAAGGAACGAGGGCCTCGTACAGGGCCTTGAGCCGGGCGACTTCGGCTTCGGCGGGGCCGGTCCTGACCGGTGCCCGGACCCGGCCCGCCCAGGCGGCCGCGGCCATCACCGTGATGAGGGCGATCAGCAGCCCGTACGGGACGACCGCGACGGCCAGGACGCAGACCGCCACGAAGAACAGGGTGGGACCACGCCGTTCCTTGGGAGTGGAGGTCCACTTGCTGCGGGCCATGGCGGCCAGCTTCCGCAGACCCCGCGTGACCGTGATCAGCGGATGGAGGACATCGGTGGCGCCGTCGGCGGCCGTGCGCGCGATCTCACGGCTTCGGGCGATCTGTGCGCTGCCGCTGGTCAGAATGCGGGGGAGTGGTCGCCGGGCCACATCTGTCTCCTGAAGGTGCTCGTCGGTCGTTCGGGGCGTCAGAACTTGATCCCGCCCAGCAGCCCGGCGAGGCTCGTGGTGCCCGCCGTGATGCTCGGCGCGATCGCGGTGCCCGCGAGGAAGAAGCCGAAGAGCGCGGAGACGAATGCGTGAGACGCCTTGAGCCCGTCTTTCCTGAAGAAGAGGAAGACGATGATGCCGAGCAGCACGACGCCTGAGATGGACAGGATCATGAGGTTCTCCTGGGTGAGGGGACATTCACCATGAGTTCTTCCATGCTTACAGAAGGTATCTATACGATAAAAGCTGCAAATGGGTGAAATCGGGCGGGTTTCACTGCACTGGAGCACGCACGTTCGTTGATCGGCGCGCACGCGGCAGGGCGCAGCGGCCCGGTGTCTCCCGCGGCCTGCCCACCAGGGGATCCGTTCCCCCTCGTCAGCGCCTCGTCCCAGGCGCCTGGCAGTACCCTGTCGGTTCACTCGTACGGCTGCTCCTGCCGTGCGGCCCAGGTCAACGCGGTGAAAGGCGGTCCGTCCGATGAGCGAAGTCCCGGACTCCGAGGTGATCGAACTCGCGACCAAGGTCTTCGACCTGGCGCGCCGGGGGGAGACCGAGACGCTCGCCGCGTACCTCGACGCCGGCGTCCCGGCCAACCTGACCAACGACAAGGGCGACACCCTCGTGATGCTCGCCGCCTACCACGGCCACGCCGCCACGGTCGAGGCACTCCTCGCCCGGGGCGCGGAACCGGACCGGGCCAACGACCGCGGCCAGACGCCTCTCGCCGGCGCGGTCTTCAAGGGCGAGGACGCCGTCATCCGCGTACTGCTCTCCGGCGGCGCCGATCCGCAGGCCGGAACCCCCTCCGCCGTGGATACCGCGCGGATGTTCGGGAAGACGGATCTTGTGGAGCTGTTCGACGGCCGCTGAGCGGCCGTCGCGCACGTTCCGGTCGGCGCCGCACGCGCTGCGACCAGCCATGACGGGACCACTGGCGGGGGTGAGCGCCCACAGCGGCCGCCAGGCCGTGGGGGAGCCGTAAATGTGGTCGCGGTGGTGAAATGCGTGGGTCATCATGACGTCAGCCCTGTCCCGGACCTCATCATCCGGGAATTCCCCTGGGGCACCGAAGAGAGGCAGAGGAACATGCTCACCACCAAGCAGAAGACGCGTATGACGACGGGCGGCCCGACATGCTGCTGCGCGGCCTAGGCATTCCAGTCACCGGTCGCGTCGACAGCTTGATGTGAGGCATTTCCCATGTTCGATCCAGTCATAGCGCCGAGCGGCACCCTGCTCGGCCTGCTGCAGAGGGGCCGCGGCGACGGCACACTGCACGCGCTCGCCGCGCCGCGCGCGGAGGCGCTCGCGGCACTCGACCACTGCGTCCTGAACGACCCCCGCCACGACTGGCAGGTCGAGAACCGCTCCCTCTACTACGCCCGCCTGTACCTCGACCTCCACGGCAGCCTCGAGGCGATCGAGCGGCACCTGTGCGACGCCGACGACCACCTGGACGCCGACGAGACCAGGACCGGCCTCGCACTCTCCGTGCTCGGGCACCTTGCCTCCTACGGCCGCGGCGATGCCCTCGCCCTGCTGCGCCGGTACGCCGCGCAGGGCGCCAACTGGGCCTGGGCCCTCGACGAGCTCGCCCTGCGCGACGACGACGCGGGCCTGCGCTCCCTCGCGGCCCCGATCCTCGCCCGCTTCCCCGCCACCCCCGAGGGCGACGCCGACCTGGCCGTCGCCGTCCGCGACGCCTTCGAGCCGCGGCCGTGGCGGCTGTGGGCGGAGGACCGGCGCGAATTCATCGGGGGCCGGGTGCGTGCCGCGCAGGAAGCGGGCTCCTTCGACCGCTGGCAGCGCCAGATGCGTCCCTCGGGCCCCCGCCCCGGCTGGAGCGTCCAGGCCGTCCTGGAATGGGCCGACCAGGGCCTGGCACGCGGCAGCGCGCTGCACGTGCCCGCCGCCCGCTGCCTGTCCGCCGTCGCGGGACCCGAGGACCGGCCCGAGATCGTGCGCGCGGCGCACGGCGGATCCGACGGAGCCCGCTGCGCCGCCCTGCACTACCTCGCCGAGTCCCGGGACCCCGTCGTCCTCGACCTGATCGAGGCGGCCGTCGCGAACGGATCGTCCGCCGTCGCCGAAGCGGCGATCTCCGCGTTCGAGCGGATGTGCGGCGACCAGGCCGTGGACCGGGCCCGGGGCTGGGTCCACCGGCCCGACGCCCTCGGCGCGTCCGCCGCCGGAGTCCTCGCCTGCCGGGGAGCCGCGAAGGACGCGCCCCTCGTGCTCGGCGCCCTCCGCGAGACCGTCCGCGCGGACGGACCCGACGCGCCCTTGCTGTGGACGCTCGTCGACGGCGCCGGCCGGCTCGGCATCGCCTGCGCCGCACCCGTACTGCGCCACGTCTACCGCGAGACGACTTCCTCCCGTCTCCGCGGCCGTGCCGCCCGGGCGCTCGCCGCCACCGACCCCTCCTTCGCCACCGGATTCGCCGTCGAATGCCTGTGGGACTGCGAGGAGACCACCAGAGAGGTCGCCGCGCTCCACGCCGAGACCGGTGACGTACGCGTCGCCGAACGACTGCGCAGGCTCGCCGCCGATCCCGCCGAGGAGGCGGAGGTGCAGACCGCCGTACGCAGCAGGATCGGGCCCGACATGCCCGCTGTGTGACGACTCGGAGCCGTCGGGCCGGGCGTGGCAACAAAACGCTCATGGGACGTTCCCCGGCCGGAAAGATCCACGTTGGCGCAGCCACCCCGGGCCCGACGACAACACGGGTATGCGTGTCGTCATCGTCACCGAATCCTTCCCGCCCGACGTCAATGGTGTGGCGCACTGCGCCCTGCAGACCGCACGGCACCTCGCCGCGCGCGGTCACGAACCGCTCGTCATCGCCCCGGCCGCGGCCGGGGCCGACAGCGCCGACCCCCACGCGCCGTGCCCCGTCGTCCGGGTGCCCTCCCTGCCCCTGCCCGGCTATCCGCAGGTACGGGTCGCGCTCCCCAGCCGCAGGGTGGCGGCGGCGATCACCGCACACCGCGCCGACATCGTCCACCTCGCGAGCCCCTTCGTGCTCGGCGTACGCGGGATGGCCGCGGCGGCCCGGCTCGGCCTGCCGGCCGTCGCCGTCTACCAGACGGACCTGGCCGGTTACGCCCGTACCTACGTCGGAGCGGGCGAGGGAACGGCCTGGCGGCGCATCAAAGCGGTCCACGGAGCCGCCGACCGCACGCTCGCACCGTCCACCGCGGCCCGGCGCGACCTGGAGGAGCACGGCGTCGAACGCGTGGCGCTCTGGCCGCGCGGGGTCGACACGGCCCGCTTCCGTCCCGAGCTGCGCGACGAGAACCTGCGGCGCGAACTGGCGCCCGGCGGCGAGCTGATCGTCGGCTACGTCGGCCGCCTCGCCCCCGAGAAGCACGTCGAACTCCTGGCCGGCGCCTGCGGCCTGCCCGGAGTACGGGTGGTCGTCGTCGGCGACGGACCGAGCGAGACCTCGCTGCGCGGCGCGCTGCCCGGCGCCGTCCTCCTCGGTCGTCGCACCGGGGACGACCTCGCGCGGATCTTCGCCTCCCTCGACGTGTTCGCGCACACCGGCCCCTACGAGACCTTCTGCCAGACCGTGCAGGAGGCCATGGCGAGCGGCGTCCCCGTCGTCGCGCCCGCCGCCGGCGGTCCGCTCGACCTCGTCGACCACGGGCGGACCGGCCTGCTCGTGGCGCCCCACAGCACCGACGCGGTGCGCGACGCCGTACGGACGCTGGCCGACGACCCCGCCCTGCGGGCCGGTTTCGCACGCGCCGGGCGCGCCGCCGTCGAGGGCCGCACCTGGGCCGCGATCGGCGACATGCTGCTGGACCACTACGCCGACGTCCTCGGCGCGCGCACGGCGGTGGCGGCATGAGCGGACTGCGCATCGTACGGCTCGCGAACTTCGTCACGCCGTCGTCCGGCGGGCTGCGCACCGCCCTCGACCAGCTCGGCCGCGGCTACCTCGCCGCCGGGCACGAGCCCGTTCTCGTCGTCCCCGGCGACCTGGCGAGCGACCGGCACACCCCGCAGGGCCGCGTCATCACCCTGCCGGGCCCCGAGCTCGTCGGCACCGGCGGGTACCGCGTGCTCGCCGGGCGCCGACGGCTGCGCAGCCTCCTGGAGGACCTCGCACCCGACCGCCTCGAGGTCTCCGACCGCACGACGCTGCGCTGGACCGGCGAGTGGGCACGCCGCCACCGCATACCGTCGGTGATGGTCTCGCACGAGACCGCCGACGGTGTGCTGCGCACCTGGGGCCTGCCGGACTGGCTCGCCGCGCGGACGGCGGACCGGCTCAACCGGCGCAGCGCCTGGGCCTATTCGAAGATCGTCTGCACGACGGAGTGGGCGGAACGCGAGTTCATCCGCATCGGCGCCTGCAACGTCGTACGGGCGCCGCTCGGCGTGGACCTCCGGCGGTGCCGGCCTGGGCGGCGCAGCACGGTGCTGCGCGCCCGGTACACCGACGGCGCGCGCGTCCTGCTGCTGCTCTGCTCGCGGCTCTCGGTGGAGAAACGACCCGGCACCGCCCTGGACGCGCTGGCGGAACTCCGGGAGCGAGGAGTGCCGGCGTCCCTCGTCGTCGCGGGGGACGGTCCCCTCAGGGCCTCGCTGGTGCGCAGGGCGGAGGCCGAGCGGCTGCCGGCCCGGTTCCTCGGCCACGTCGCCGACCGGGAGGCCGTCGCCGACCTGCAGGCGGCCGCGGACGTGTGCCTGGCGCCCGGTCCCGCGGAGACGTTCGGGCTGTCCGCGCTGGAGGCCCTGGCCTGCGGCACGCCTGTCGTGGCGAGCGCGTCCTCCGCGCTGCCGGAGGTGATCGGCGACGCCGGCGTCGCCGCGGCGGACACGGCGGCGGACTTCGCGGACGCGGTCCTGGAGATCCTCGCCCGGCCCGAGAGCACCCGCCGCGAGGCCGCCCGGGCGCGGGCCGAACTCTTCGACTGGGACGACTCGGTGACGGCGTTCCTGGCCGCGCACGACGCACTGCCGGCACGGAACGGAGCGAAGGAACCGGGAGTCCAGGCATGACGACCGCGGACCTCGACGGCACACGGCGCAAGGCCGCCCCGGCGACCACGGCGGCCCACACCGAGCCCGGGCTCTCCGGCCCGCCTGCGGACCGTGCGGCGGGCCGCGTGCCCGACCGCATTCCGGGGCAGCAGGCACCCCGGCCACCCGTGGGCGGGGCCCGAGCCGGCCGCCCGGCACCCGCACGCACCGGAGCGGCCCTCGTGGGGCCGGACGGCTCGGGCGAGACCGCCCCGCCGCCCCGCGGTGGGGTGCCCGCCCTCACGGGACCGCGACTGTGCGGCAAGGGCGGACCGCCGGTGGGAGGCGAGCCGGGTGAGGCGGGACCGGAGCTTCCGGGGAGCCTCTCGGGGAGCACGGAGCGCGGTGGCCAAGGGCATGCGACCGGGGGCGGCCGGATGCGGGGGCCTGACTCCCTCGAGGCGGGCGCGTCGCCGCGTGGTCGCGGTCAGGCGGCTGTCGGGACGCTGTCCTTGCCCGGCGCGGATCCCGGTGAGTACGCGGAAAGCGGTCGGGAGAGCGTGGCCGGACTCCGGATCGGCGCGGACGGGGACGGCTCCCCGGGCGGGTGGCACGCCGTACCCCTGCCGCACGGCGGCCGTGCCGGGGCGGTGCCCCCGGACGGGACCGCCGCACCACCGCGCGCAGAGGAAACAACGGGGACGGGCACCGTCCCGCCCCTGCGGTTCGTCGCGCTCGGCGACTCGCTCACCCAGGGCGTCGGCGACCCCGTCGGCGGCGGGTGGCGGGGATGGGCCGCGCTGCTCGCCGACAGCCTCGGGAGCGACGAGCGGCCCGCCGTCTTCAGGAACCTCGCCGTCAGCGGCGCCCTCAGCCGGGACGTCGCCGCACACCAGGCGCCGCAAGCCCTCGAGTTCGGGCCGGACATCGCGTCCGTCGTCGTGGGAGTCAACGACACCCTCCGGCGCACCTTCGACATCGGCCGGCTCACGGGCCATCTCGACCAGGTGTGCGGTGCGCTCTCCGCGCGCGGCACCGTCCTGCTCACGGCCTGCCTGCCCGACCCCGGCGCGATGTTCGCCCTGCCCGCACCCCTGGCCCGTCCTCTGGCCCGGCGGCAGCGGGCCGTCAACGCCGTGGTCCACGCCCTCTCCGACCGCTACGGCGCAGTCCATCTGCACGCCGCCGACCCCGCCTGGGTCGCCGACCGGTCCATGTGGAGCGCCGACCGGCTCCATCCCGGCGAACGGGGACACCGCATGCTCGCCCGGACCTTCCACGACCTGCTCTCCGCCCGCGGACTCGTCCACGGCCCGCCCCCCTCCACGGAACCCGACCGGCCGCGGCCCACCCGCGCCGAGGCGCTGCTGTGGCTCGCCACCGCGGGCACCGGATGGGTGGCGCGCCGGTGCACCGACCTGATCCCGCAGCTCCTGCGGCTCGCCGTCGACGAGATGCAGCACTGGGCACGCGGCACCAGCGCCCGGCTCGACCGGTCCGCCGAGCACGCCCTGTCCGCCGCTCTCGCCGCCGTGTCGCCGGACCCGCCGTTCCGCCCGGCCGGGGCAAGAATGGGGGAATGAGCGGGCGCTGGGAGTTCTGGATCGACCGTGGCGGCACCTTCACCGACATCGTGGGCAAACGCCCCGACGGGCGGCTCGTGACCCGCAAACTGCTCTCGCACAACCCCGAGCGCTACCGTGACGCCGCCGTCGCGGGGATCCGCCTGCTGCTCGGCACACCCGACGGCGAGCCCGTCCCGGCCGACCGCGTCGCCGCGGTCAGGATGGGCACCACCGTCGCCACCAACGCTCTGCTGGAGCGCCGCGGCGAACCGACCGTGCTCCTGATCACCGAGGGATTCCGCGACGCCCTGCGCATCGCGTACCAGAACCGGCCCCGGCTCTTCGACCGCCGCATCGTCCTCCCCGAGGCCGTGTACGAACGGGTCGTCGAGGTCCCCGAGCGCGTCGACGCCAGTGGAGCCGTGATCACCCCCCTCGAGATCGACGCCGTCACCGAGCAGTTGGCCGCCGCCCGCGCCGACGGCATGTCCGCCGCCGCCGTCGTGCTGATGCACGGCTACCGCCACCCCGACCACGAGCGGCGCATCGCCCGCGCCGCCCGCGACCTCGGCTTCACCCAGGTCAGCTGCTCGCACGAGGTCAGCCCGCTCATCAAGCTGGTGCCCCGCGGGGACACCACCGTCGTGGACGCGTACCTCTCCCCGATCCTGCGGCGCTACGTGGAGGAGGTCGCCTCCGAACTCGCCGGTATCCGCCTCATGTTCATGCAGTCCAACGGCGGCCTGCGCGAGGCCACGCACTTCCGGGGCAAGGACGCGGTGCTGTCGGGCCCGGCGGGCGGCGTCGTCGGGATGGCCCGTACGTCGGAGCAGGCCGGGTACGGACGGGTCATCGGCTTCGACATGGGCGGCACGTCCACCGATGTGTCGCACTACGCGGGCGAGTTCGAGCGGGAGCTGGGCACCCAGGTGGCCGGCGTCCGGATGCGGGCGCCGATGATGAGCATCCACACCGTGGCCGCGGGAGGCGGGTCCGTACTCCACTTCGACGGGCGCCGATACCGCGTCGGCCCCGACTCGGCGGGCGCCGTGCCCGGCCCCGCCTGCTACCGGCGCGGCGGCCCGCTGACCGTCACCGACGCCAACGTGATGCTCGGCCGCATCCAGCCCGAGCACTTCCCGGCCGTCTTCGGACCGGACGGCGACCAGCCCCTGGACGCCGGCGTCGTGCGCGAACGCTTCGCCGCGCTCGCCGATGAGGTCGCCCGCGCGAGCGGCACACCGCGCAGCCCCGAACAGGTCGCCGCCGGCTTCCTCGAGATCGCCGTCCTCAACATGGCGAACGCCGTCAAGAAGATCTCCGTCCAGCGGGGGCACGACGTCACCCGGTACGCACTGACCTCCTTCGGCGGGGCGGGCGGCCAGCACGCCTGCGCCGTCGCCGACGCCCTCGGCGTCGACACCGTCATCGTCCCGCCGCTCGCCGGTGTGCTGTCGGCCTACGGGATCGGGCTCGCCGACGCCACCGCCATGCGCGAGCAGTCCGTGGAGGCACCCCTGGACGAGGAGACCGCGGGACGCGTGAGCGCCCTGTGCGACGAACTCGCCGACCGGACGCGCGCCGAACTGCGGGCCGACGCCGTCCCCGACGACGCGGTCACCACCCGCGCGCGTGTGCTGCTGCGCTACGCCGGAACCGACGCGAGCCTGCCCGTCGCCCTCGGCTCCGCCGGGACCATGAAGGCCGCGTTCGAGTCCCTCCACCGCACCCGCTACGCCTTCACGATGGACAAGCCGCTCGTCGTGGAGGCCGTCTCCGTCGAGGCCGTGGGCGCCGCGGGTGACCACGGAGAGACGGTCGTGGAGGAGACCGACGGGTCAGAGGGGTCCTCCGAACCGAGGGCGCGTGTGGGCGTGTTCGTCGAGGGGGAGCGCGTGACCGTCCCGCTGCACCGGCGCGGCGACCTGCGGCCGGGGCAGGCGGTGCTCGGTCCCGCGATCGTCGCCGAGGCCGACGCCACCACCGTCGTCGACCCGGGCTGGCAGGCGGCGGCGGGCGACACCGGACACCTGCTGCTGACCCGCGTGCGTCCGAGGCCCGGACGCGTCGCGGTCGGCACGGACGTGGATCCCGTGCTCCTGGAGGTGTTCAACAACCTCTTCATGGCGATCGCCGAGCAGATGGGCGTGCGCCTGGAGAACACCGCCCACTCGGTCAACATCAAGGAACGGCTCGACTTCTCCTGCGCGCTCTTCGACGCGGACGGCAATCTCATCGCCAACGCCCCGCACATCCCCGTCCACCTCGGCTCCATGGGCGAGTCGATCAAGGAAGTGCTGCGCCGCAACGCGGGCGCGATGCGGCCCGGCGACGTGTACGCGATCAACGACCCGTACCACGGCGGCACCCACCTGCCCGACGTGACCGTCGTGACGCCCGTCTTCGAGGGGGACGCTCTGCGTTTCCTCGTGGCCTCACGCGGCCACCACGCGGAGATCGGCGGCATCACTCCCGGGTCCATGCCCGCGTTCAGCCGGACCATCGACGAGGAAGGGGTGCTGTTCGACAACTGGCTGCTCGTACGGGACGGACGGCTGCGCGAGGCCGAGACCCGGGAGCTTCTGACCGGAGCGCGTCACCCGTCCCGCGCCCCGGACACCAACCTGGCCGACCTGAGGGCCCAGATCGCCGCCAACGAGAAGGGGATCGCCGAACTGCGGCGTATGACCGAGCAGTTCGGCACGGACGTCGTCCAGGCCTATATGCGGCACGTCAGGGACAACGCGGAGGAGTCCGTACGCCGCATCGTCGCCGGTCTGCGGGACGGCTCGTACCGCTACGAGACCGACGGCGGCGCGGTCATCCAGGTCTCGGTCCGCGTCGACCACGAACGGCGCAGCGCCGTCATCGACTTCGCCGGCACGTCGGCGCAGCAGCCCGGCAACTTCAACGCCCCCACGTCGGTGGTCATGGCCGCCGTCCTCTACGTCTTCAGGACCCTGGTCGGCGAGGACATCCCCCTCAACAGCGGGTGCCTGGAGCCGATCGAGGTCCGAGTGCCGGAGGGCTCGATGCTCGCGCCCTCGTACCCGGCGGCGACGGTCGCGGGCAACGTGGAGACCTCGCAGGCCGTCACCGGCGCGCTGTACGCGGCGCTCGGCGTGCAGGCGGAGGGCTCGGGCACGATGAACAACGTGACGTTCGGCAACGACCGTGTGCAGTACTACGAGACGGTGGCCAGCGGCTCGGGCGCGGGCGACGGCTTCGACGGCGCGGACGCCGTGCAGACCCATATGACCAACTCCCGGCTGACCGATCCCGAGGTGCTGGAGTGGCGCTATCCGGTGCGCGTGGACTCCTTCGCCGTACGCGCGGGCAGCGGCGGCCGGGGACGCTGGCACGGCGGCTGCGGCGCCGTACGGCGCATCCGGTTCCTGGAGCCGATGACCGTGGCACTGCTGACCGGTCACCGGCGGATCGCGCCGTACGGCATGGCCGGCGGCGCACCCGGCGCACTCGGCGAGAACGAGGTCGTACGCGCCGACGGAAAGGTGGAGCGGCTCGGCGGCGTCGACTCCGTCGACGTCGGGCCCGGCGACGTACTGGTCCTGAAGACACCCGGAGGCGGCGGCTACGGCCCACCCGGCCCGTGACCGGTGCCGGGCAGGCCGGTGTGCCTCGGGAACGCCGGTCACCTCACCAGGGTGAAGCGCACCGGCGTGCCCGGGACGGCCTGTGCCGCCGCCGCGAGGTCCCGGCCGTCGACGACGCCCACCACCGGATAGCCGCCGGTCGTGGGATGGTCGGCGAGGAACACCACGGGCCGCCCGTCCGAAGGCACCTGCACCGCGCCCAGCACCATGCCCTCGCTGGGCAGCTCACCGGCGACCGCACGCTCCAGGGGCGGCCCGTCCGTGCGCAGCCCGATGCGGTTGCTCGCCGACGACACCCGGTACCCGGGTCCGGTCAGCGTCCCGAGGGCCCGTCGGGTGAACCAGTTGTCGCGGGGCCCGAGCCGGGTGCGCAGCACCAGCTCCTCCGGGGGAGCGGGCCAGGGCAGCGCGCCGTCGACCCGGGCCTGCGGACCGCAGGGCTCGCCCAGAGGCAGGACGGCACCGTCCGTGAGCGGCGCGGGGCCCAGGCCGGAGAGCAGATCGGTCGAGCGGCTGCCGAGCACCGGATCGACGGCTATGCCGCCCGAGAACGCGACGTAGCTGCGCACACCCCGCACGGCGGGGCCGGTCCCCAGCACCGCTCCGGCCGGCACCCGGACCGCCGCGCCCCAGGCCACCGGCCGGCCGTCGACGGTCACCGCGCACGGCGCGCCGCCCACGGCGGCCACGACGGCGCACCGCGGCCTTACCACGCATCCGTTGAGCGTCGTCTCCAGGACGGCCGCACCGTCGTCGTTGCCCACCAGACGGTTCACCAGCCGTGCGGCCGGGCCGTCCAGCGCGCCCGAACGCGGCACCCCGAGATGGGCGTGCCCCGGCCGGCCGCCGTCCTGCACCGTGGTCAGCGCCCCTGCCCGGACGACCGCCAGCGCCCGGTCGGTCATCGGCCCTCCGGTACGAAACGCACACGGGTCCCCGGGGAGAGCAGCGCCGCGGGCTCGCGCGCGGGGTCCCACAGCACGACGTCGGTGGAGCCGATCAGCTGCCAGCCTCCCGGCGACGAGCGGGGGTACACGCCCGAGTAGGCGCCGGCGAGGGCGAGGGAACCGGCAGGGACCGCGGTGCGGGGTGTGGCCCGGCGGGGGACCGTGTACCGCTGGGGCAGGCCCGTCAGATAGCCGAACCCCGGCGCGAATCCGCAGAACGCGACCCGGAATTCGGTGGACGCGTGGATGCGGACGGCCTCCTCCACGCAGACGCTCCAGACAGCGGCGACGTCCGGCAGGTCCGGGCCGTCGTAGCGCACCGGGATCTCGACCGAGCGCTCCGCGCGCGGATCGAGGTCCGGTATCGCCCATCCGGCGAGGTCGCGGGCGAGGGCCGGCGGGTCGTCCACGCCGTCCAGCAGCACCGTCCGGGCGGCGGGGACGATCTCCCGCACCGGCGGCAGCGTGCCCGCCGCACGCCGGCGAAGCAGCTCCGCGTGGAGAGCCTCCGCCTCCCCGCCGCCGGGCAGCTCGACCAGGAGCGCACGGTCGCCGACGGGCAGGGCCCGCAGATCTCGCACAGGGGTGCCGCCGGTCATGCGAACGCCTCCACACGGACTCCAGCCCTCTCCAGCTGCTGCCGCACCTCGCGAGCGAGCGCCACGGCACCCGGTGTGTCCCCGTGCAGGCACAAAGAGCGCGCACGGACCCCCACCGGGCTCCCGCACCGCGCGGTGACCACGCCGAAACGGGCCATGCTCACGGATCGCTCCACGACAGCCGCCGTGTCGCTGATCACCGCTCCGTCCTGCCCGCGCGGCACCAGGGTGCCCTCGGGCGTGTAGGCGCGATCGGCGAACGCCTCCGGAACGGCGGGCAGTTGCGCCTTCTCCGCCATGGTGTGCAGCTGGGAGCCCGGCAGCCCGAGGACCGGCAGCGCTGCGCCCGACAGCAGCACGCCCTCGACGACGGCCGCGGCCTGCTCCTCGTCGTGCACCACGCGGTTGTACAGGGCCCCGTGCGGCTTGACATACGCAACGCGCGACCCGGCCGCGCGCGCGAAGACTTCCAACGCGCCTATCTGGTACGCGATCTCGGCGGCCAGCTCGTCGGGCGGCACGTCCATGGAACGCCGTCCGAACCCGGCGAGATCGCGGTACGAGACCTGGGCGCCGATCCGCACGCCGCGCGCCGCGGCCAGCTCGCAGACCCGGCGCATGGTGGGTGCGTCGCCCGCGTGGAAGCCGCAGGCGACGTTGGCGCTGGTGACGACGGAGAGCAACTGCTCGTCGTCGGTCAGCCGCCAGCGGCCGAAGCCCTCGCCGAGGTCCGCGTTGAGGTCGATGGACACCCAGGTCATGTGATCCTCCTGTCCGGTCAGGCCACTCGGTACTGTTCGTCACGGGTGTCCGTGACGAACATCCGGCCCGGCGCGTGGGTGAGGGCGAACGGCGGGCGCGAGGCCGTCAGGGCGGCCTGCGGGGTCACCCCGCACGCCCAGAAGACGGGAACGTCTCCCGGCTCCGGCCTCACCGCTTCGCCGAAGTCGGGCTTCTCGAGATCCCGGATCCCCAGCCCGGCCGGGTCGCCGATGTGCACCGGAGCGCCGTGCACCGCGGGCATCATGGCACTGCGCGTGATCGCGGCGGCCAGGTGCCCGGCCGGGACGGGCCGCATCGACACCACCATCGGCCCGTGCAGCCGTCCCGCGGGGCGGCACATCCGGTCCGTCACGTACATCGGGACATTGCGGCCCTGCTCGACATGGCGCAGCGGGACGCCCGCCGCCGTCAGGGACCACTCGAAGGTGAAGCTGCAGCCGAGGAGGAACGTCACCAGGTCGTCCCGCCAGTGGTCGGTCACCTCGGTGGGCTCGTCGACGAGCTCGCCGTTCTCCCAGACCCGGTAACGCGGCAGATCGGTCCGCAGGTCGGCGCCGGAGGCGAGCGGCGTCGTCCAGGACCCGGCGTCCGTCACGTCCAGCACCGGACAGGGCCGGGGGTTGCGCTGACAGAACAGCAGCATGTCGTACGCCCAGTCGGCCGGGACGGACACCATGTTGACCTGGGTGTGGCCGGCCGCGATGCCCGCGGTCGGCACGCAGAGGCCGGAACGGAACCGCATCCGGGCCTCTGCCGCCGTCCACCCGCGGGCCTCGGCGATCGCCTGCGGCGCGCCCGCCGCGACGTCCAGCACCGGGTCCACCGCCGTCGCGCTCACACCAGCTCCTTTCCGCGTGTCTCCGGCAGGCCCACCAGGGCCAGCGCCGCGAGGCCGTAGCCCGCGGCGCCGAGGACCAGCGCGCCGCCGACGCCCCAGCTGTCGGACAGGAATCCGACGAGGGTGGGCAGGAAGGCGCCCACCGCCCGGCCGCTGTTGTACGTGAAGCCCTGGCCGGTCCCGCGCACGGCGGTCGGGTACAGCTCGCTCAGGAACGAGCCGAAGCCGCTGAAGATCGCGGACATGCAGAAGCCGAGCGGGAAACCCAGCACGAGCAGCAGACCGTTGGCTCCGGACGGGATGTTCGTGTAGGCCACGATCCCGGCCGCCGAGAGGGCCGCGAACAACGTGATGTTGTTCTTGCGGCCGATGCGGTCGGTCAGGTAGCCGCCGGTGAGGTAGCCGACGAAGGCGCCGGATATCAGGAAGGCGAGGTAGCCGCCGGTACCCACGACGGTGAGGCCGCGCTCGGTCTTGAGGTACGTCGGCACCCAGGTGGCGAGCGTGTAGTAGCCGCCCTGGACCCCGGTGGACAGCAGGGTGGCGAACAGGGTGGTGCGCAGCAGGTCCTTCGTGAAGATGGCGGAGAAGGAGCCGCGCCGGGTGCTCGTGCGGCGCTGCTCCGCCGCCTCGGGCGCGTCACTGACGTGGCGCCGCACGTACACGACGAGCAGGGCGGGCAGGGCGCCTGTCCAGAACATCACGCGCCAGGCGGTGTCCCGGTCGAGGAACTGGAAGACCAGTGTGTAGACGACGACCGCCAGTGCCCAGCCGGCCGCCCACGCGCTCTGCACCGCGCCGAGTGTGCGCCCGCGGTGCTTCGCCGTCGCGTACTCGGCGACCAGGATCGCGCCGACGGCCCACTCGCCGCCGAAGCCGAGGCCCTGCAGGGCGCGGAAGACCAGCAGCGTCTCGTAGTTCGGTGCGAAACCGCACAGGACGGTGAAAACGGCATAGGTGATCACCGTGATCATCAGTGCCTTCACCCGGCCGATGCGGTCGGCGAGAATCCCGGCGAGCGCGCCGCCTATCGCCGAGACGACCAGCGTGACAGTAGTGAGAAGTCCGGTCTGTCCGTTGTCGAGACTGAAGTACGCCGAGATCGCCACCATGCTCAGCGGCAGCGTGAAGTAGTCGTAGGAGTCGAGCGCGTAACCCCCGAACGCGCCGCCGAAGGCGCGCCGGCCCTGCGGGCCGAGGGAGCGGAGCCATGCGAACGCGCCGGTGTGCTCCGGCAGTTCGCCCTGTTTCGGCTGGGCCTGGGTCGTACTCATCTGCACCTCGCTGAGGGGAGGGAGTGCGGTGGCTGGGGCTGACTCTGTGCCGTCGGTGCGCGACGTCCGTGCGGGATGTGAGGGATGTGCGGGATGTGAGGGGGTGTACGGGGGTGTGCGGAGGGGCTGCAGGGACCGGGTGGTCGTCGGGAGGAGTGCCGGTGCGGGTCGAACGATGACGCCAACGTAGAGGATCGTTGAACGATCCGACAAGGGGCGCGTTGAGTCGTTCGAGCTTCTACGATGGACCCCGTGCGCCGGTGTGAGCCGCCCGGCGAGGGAGAGAGGGCGTTGTGGGGACGACGGAGCCCGGGGCCGGGGGACTGGCGGACGACCGCGCGCTGTTGGGGCGCACGAGCACGGCCGAGCGGGTGGCGGACATCCTGCGCACCCGTATCGCCGAGGGCTATTTCCCGCCCGGCGAGCGGCTGTCGGAGGACAGCATCGGCAAGGCGCTCGGCGTCTCGCGCAACACCCTCCGCGAGGCGTTCCGGCTGCTCACCCATGAACGGCTGCTCGTCCACGAGCTCAATCGCGGCGTCTTCGTGCGCATGCTCGCCGTCCAGGACGTGGAGGACATCTACCGGACCCGGCAACTCGTCGAGTGCGCCGTCGTCCAGGGCCTGGGCGAGCCCCCCTACGACCTGGCCGCGCTCGACGCGGCGGTCACCGGCGGCGAACGCTGCGCCCGTGAACGTGACTGGAAGGGCGTGTCGACCGCCAACATCCACTTCCACCGCGAACTCGTCGCCCTCGCGGGCAGTGCCCGCACCGACGAGCTCATGCGCAGCGTCCTCGCCGAGCTCCGCCTCGCCTTCCACGTCGTGGACGACCCCCGTGGCCTCCATCAGCCCTACCTCGTGCGCAACCGGGAGATCCTGGAGGCCCTGCGCGCCGGCGAGCGGACCAGGGCCGAGCGGCTGCTGGCCGACTACCTGGACGACTCGCGCACCCGCCTCGTCGAGACGTACGCGGGACTCGTCGTCGGCTCCGAGAGGGCGTAGCGCGCCCGGGCCGCCTCCCCGGCGGCCGGAGCGGAGAGGAAGGCCGGGCACGGAGCGGTCGCTTCTGCGCCGTTTTCTCCGTTGTCAGTGCGAGGACCTAATCTGTGCACCGTGACTTCGCCTGCTCCGACGGAATTCGTTCCGCCCCAGCTCAGCGCGGGGCCGCGGCCCGCGCAGGGCCCGGCCGCCGACGAAGGGCTGGCGCGGCGCCTCCGCGCGCTCGCGTGCACCGCTCCCCTGCACGACCTCGACGCCCGCAAGGCCAACCTCGCGGGGGAGTACACGGTCTACGCGATGGCCGAGATCGCCCTCGCCGCGATCGACCTCGTCACGCTCAACATGGACTTCGACACCGGAGCGGACCACGACCAGATAGTGGCCAGACTCCTCCCGCGAGTCGCGGCCCAGGCGCCGCACCGCCCGCAGGCCGAGCACGAGCGCGTCGCCCGCTGGGTCCTGGAGAACCTGATCAACGTCGGCAGCGTGGACCGCGGATTCCGCGCCGTGTACGGCACGTTCGGCACCGACGGGGTCTACACCCGCCGCGACTACGACTTCAAGCTCGTCGAGGAAGTCCCCGGATACGGCGGCAGCGTCTACCTGCGCACGACCGACGAGGCGGTCAACGTCCTCGTCGGCGCCCTCGACACCGACGTCACCAGCGCACAGATCGCCGCCGAGGTGAAGCTCGAGGTCCTCATCAGCAGGGGCCGCCTCGCCGACGCCCAGCTCGCCGCCGAGCAGGCGCGGTACCGCACCGTGCAGTACTCGGAGACGCTGCGCCGGACCCTGGACGCCACCCGGCGCAACGTGCGCGCGGTCGACTGGCTCAACGCCGTCCCCGACATGATCGCGGAGGCCCTCGACCACGTCGCCGACCGCTACCGCCACGAGAACGCGATCCTGACCAACATCCGCAAGGCGCGCGACGAGGCGGAGGACCCGGAGCACAAGCGGCGGGCCGCCGAGCTCGTCGACATCGTCAAGGACTGCATCCGCCGTCACACCCAGCTGCAGTCCCGGCTCCTGGAGGCCGGCCCGCTGTTCCGGGCCGAGCAGGACCGCCAGGCCTTCGCACGCCCCACCGCTCGGACCGGACTCGACCTGTACGGCCAGCTGCTGGCGCCCCTGCTCCCGCTGCCCGTCGCCTCGGCGACCCGCGTCACCGACGCCTTCTTCGCCCGCGGCACCGGGCTGCGCACGCCCGCATCCGTCCGCGTCGGCGACCTGGTCGACCTGCTGCTCACCCCGCCGCCGGAGCGGGAGCACCTCGGCGCGGAGATGCCGGAGCCCGATCTGATCGCCACCCCCGACGACAGCCGCTTCAGCGAGGAGCAGCTGGTGAGCGCCATGGAACTGCTCGATCTGGAGCACGACGCACCCCGCCGGCTCTCCGGTCTCCTCGCCGAGGCCCGTCGGATCGACCCCGAACTTCCCTATCTCGTCGCCCTGTTGGCCGTCCACGCGGCGAGCCCGCCGGTCGGCACCGCGTACCGGCAGGGCGAACAGCGCCTGCTGTTCGCCGTCGACGACGGCATGGAGCTGGACGACCCCGAGTTCGGCGGCGCGGACCTGATCGTGGGCACCGCACTGCTGGACGCGGCGGGCATGGCGGCGGACCGCACGGAGGGCATGTGACGTCCCGCCACGCCGAGCCGTCCCCTCAGCGGCAACTGCGCCCCCGGACCGCCCCGCTGCGCCCTGCGGACGTGGAGGGACCCTCAGCGCCTCCCTCGCCGGCGGGGCCGGTTCCGGCTCCCCGGCATCAGCCCGTCCACGGCTTCCTCGCACGGCTGCCCGGCCGCACGGGGAGATCGAGAGGACCGCGCCGAGCGCGGCTCGAAGTCGGGGGCCTGCCCCGGCTCGCGAAGGGCCGGGCAGGGGACCAGCCCGCGGAAGGCGCCGCCCGCCCGCACACGCACCACCACCGCACAGAGGAGCACCGACCGTGACCGAGCCGCACGCAGAGCACGCCGCGCCGTGGCGTGAGGCCGACGCGCCGCTCGGCCCTCCGGCCGGCCCGGTGTCCACGGCCGCCGGACCCACCCGTGGCCCCGGCACCGTCACCCCCGCGGACGCCGCCGACGCCGCCCGTCTCGTCTCCTTCGGCCTCCAGCCCAAGCTGCTCCCCGCCCGCGACGCCGAATACGCCGAACTTCTCCGCCGCTACCGCGAGGACACCGCCTTTGCCCGGCTCGCCGACGCCGTCGCGACCGGCCTCGGCCTCGTCGTGCTCGAGGTCTCGCCCCGCGCGGGCATGGCCGTCACCGCGGCCGAGGACTCCGTCTTCGCCGTCCGCATGGGCGACTACGCGCGCCGTGCCGCGGCCGACTCGGCCGACCGCTTCCTGCACGGCCTCGCCCACCTCGCGGTCGCGGCCATGGCCTTCCCCCGTCCCGAGGACCTCGCGGACGACGGCTACATCGGCCGGATCACCGTCAACGGCGTCGACGCCTTCGTCCGGCAGGCCTGCCGCAGGCTGGAGGAGCGCGCCGAGGAGCAGGGCGAGAACAGCGACCCGGCCAGCGACGCCCCGGGCCTGGAGGCGGCCTGGCGGGTCTACGCGCGCCGCAGCGCGACGGGCGCCACGAAGGACGCCCGCCGCCTTGCCGGATCCACCACCGGCATCGTCGGCAAGGCGGTCGCGTTCCTGACCGACTCCGGCTTCCTCCAGCGGACCGGCGACGACGCGGGAGGCGCGTACCGCACCACCGCCCGCTACCAGTTGCAGGTGCGCGACATGGCCGGCAGCGCGGCGATGGCCGAACTGCTGGAGCTGGGTGTCGTCCCCGTCAGCGACGGCACCGCGACGCTCGTCGCGCCGCCCGACGGCGACGACCTGGAGCTCGCGGCGGACGCCGGCCTGCCGTTCCACGCGTGACCGCCCCCGCCCCGCGTCACCGTCCCCGCGCAGCCGCCCTCCCCGCGCCACCGCACCGCACGCGCCACCGCTCGACGAAGCCAGAAGAAGACTGAGAGTCCGCCGCCATGTACGAGTTGTCCCGGGTCCGCCTCTACTCCATCGGCCCTGCCGGTGCGCGCTACGCCGACACCGTGCTCGACCTGCGCGGAGTCGGCGAGCCGGTGCCCAACCCCGCCCCCACCCAGGCGGAGTTCTTCGAGGAGGAGCCGGTCGGCCCGCCGCGCCGTCCCGCGCCCGCCGGCGTGCTCTTCCTGGAGAACGGCGGCGGCAAGTCCGTCCTGCTCAAGCTGATCTTCTCGGTCATGCTGCCCGGCCACCGCAACACCCTCGGCGGCGCGAGTTCGGGCGTGCTCCGCAAGTTCCTGCTCGCCGACGACTGCGGACATGTCGCCCTGGAGTGGCAGCACACACAGACGGGTGAGCTCGTCGTCGTCGGCAAGGTCAGCGAGTGGCGCGGACGCCAGGTCTCCAATGACCCGCGCAAGTTCGCCGAGGCGTGGTACTCCTTCCGGCCCGGCCCCGGACTCAGCCTCGACTCCCTCCCCGTCGCCGAGTCCACGGCCGTGCGGCCGCCGGTCGAAGGGGCCTCCGGAGCGCGTGGCCGGCGCCGGACCATGAAGGGCTTCCGCGACGCCGTCACCGAGGCCGGCAAGGCGTATCCGCACCTCGACGTGTACTGGGAGGAGATCCACGACCGCTGGAACGAACACCTCGGCGAGCTCGGCCTCGACCCCGAACTGTTCCGCTACCAGCGCGAGATGAACGCCGATGAGGGCGAGGCCGCGGGCCTCTTCGCCGTCAAGAAGGACTCCGACTTCACCGATCTGCTGCTGCGAGCCGTCACCGACACCCGCGACACCGACGGCCTCGCGGACCTCGTCAGCGGCTTCGGCAACAAACTCGGCCGCCGCGCCGAGCTCACCGCGGAGCGGGACTTCACGGCCGGCTCGGTCGACCTCCTCGGCCGGATCGTCGAGGCCGCCGAGGCACGTACGCGTGCACGCGAGATCCACTCCGCCGCCGAGCGCCGCACCCGCACCCTGGCGCGCCGTCTCTCGGCCCGCGCCACGGAGGAGCGGGCCCGTGCGGCCGACCTCGCCCAGCAGGTCACGGCCGCCGCGCACACGGTCACCGAGGCCGAGCAGGCCCGCAGCCGCAGCTCTCTGATCGCCGCCGAACTGGCCTACCGGCACGCCTCCCTGGCCCTGACCGTCGCCGAGAAGGGCGCCGCCGGGCAGCGCCGTGAACTCATCGACGCGCGCACGCTGCACTCGGCGTGGCAGGCGGCCGAGGCCGTGCTGCGGCACCGCGCCGCCGGTGACCGCTCCGCCCGTGTCGCGGCGGCGATCCGCGAGGCGGAGCGGGACGCGGCGCCGGCCCTGGCAGCACGCGCCAAGGCCGCCGGAGATCTCGTACGCGCCCTGCACAAGGCCGCCGAGGACGGGGAACGGGTCGCGAACGAGGAGGAGGAGCGTTCCCGCGCCCTCCAGGAGACCGCCGAGGCAGCCCACCGTGACGCCACGGTCGCGGCGACCGAGGCACAGCGAGCCCGCAGCGAGATCGGTCACCTGCGCCAGCGCCTCGCCGAGGTCGAGCAGGAGACCGCCGAAGCCGTACGGGCGGGCTGGCTCGACGACACCGCACCCGACGCCGACCCGGCCAGGGCCGCGCTGGCGGCCAGCGACGCGGAGAAGACCACGGTCGCGGCCTGGGACGCCGCACGTGAGGCGGCGCGCGTCACGGCCGAGCGAGCCAAGGAGGCCGCCGCGGCGGAGTCGCGCGCCGAGCTGACCGCCGCGCGCGCGGCGGACGCGGCGCAGGCCGCGGAGCACGCATACGAGGCGGAGCGCCGCGCGGCCGAGTCCATCGCGGAGGACGGCCGGCTGGCGGACCTGCTGAGCCTTCCCGCGCCCCCACCGCCCGGCCCGGCGGTACCGGCGCCGCGCGTCCCGAGCGCGGTCGCCGCCGACCACGCCCGTGGCCCGGCGACCACGGCCCGTGTGCCGCACGCCGGCGACGCCGCGCACGACGGGGCCGTTGCCCGGCCCGAGGACGCTCAGCCCGACGGCGACAGCGGGCATCGCGGGCCCGGGGCGGCGGCCGACGCGGGCGACGCCGCGCACGACGGGACGCCGGGCGGCCACGCCGAACGGGACGGGGACGGCGGTGCCACCGGGGCCGTGGCCCAGGCGGGTGCCGCCGACGGGCGGCGCACCCCGTCGCGACGGGCCGGTGACGGTCCGCTCAGCGCCGCCGAGCTCGACGGATTCGCGGACGAGCTGCGCGAGTTGCTGGAGCAGTCCATCGCGTCCGCCGAGCGGCAGCTCTTCGACCTGCGCACCGCCGCCGCCGACGACGCGCGCATCCTCGGCGCCCTCGGTGACGGCGGACTGCTGCCGCCCGCACCCGACGTGCTCGCCACCGTCGAGTACCTCGGTGAGCACGGCATCCCGGCGCTGCCGGGCTGGCGCTATCTCGCCCAGTCCGTCGACCCCGCCGACCACGCCGCCGTCCTGGCCGCGCGGCCGGAGCTCGTCGACGGTGTCGTGATCACCGACCCCGCCTCGCACACCCGCGCGCGAGAGGCGCTCGCCGGTGCCGCACTGCTGCCGCGCTCGGCCGTCGCCGTCGGCACCGCCGCCGCGCTGCTCGCTCCCGTCCCCGCGACGGGCGCCGGCACCGAGCAGGACGTCTTCCTCGTCCCGCCCAACCCGGCCATGCACGACGAGGCCGCGGCCGACGAGGAACGGCACGCGCTGCGGGCCAGGGCGACCGCCCGTGACGAGGAGATCCGCGCGCTCGCCGCACGCCTCGCGGGCGACCGTTCCCTCGCGGCCCGGCTCGCCGCCTGGCGCGAGGACTGCCCGCAGGGCATGCTCGCGGAGCTCGCCGCCGCCGCGCGCACCGCCCGCGCCGTGGCCGTGGAGGCACAGGAGGCCCTCGCCCAGGCCCGTACGGAACGAGCCGAGGCGGACGAGACGGCCGCCGACGCCGCGCGTGTGCGGGAGGAGCGGCAGGAGGCCGCGCAGCGCGCCCGTCGCGCCGCGGACGCGCTCGCCGGACTCGCGTTCCGGCTGCGTGAACGCGCGGGCTGGCAGGCGAAGCTGCGCGAACTGGCCGACGAGGCCGCCGAGTCGGAGGCCCGCGCCGCCGCCTGCCTGGAGCGCGCAAAGGCCGCCGACGAGGACCGGCGCGCCGCCCAGCGGGCCGGTGACGACGCCCGCCGCACCGCCCGCGCCCTGCGCGCCGAGCGCGCCGAGATCGCCGGAGCCCCCGAGAACCTCCCCGAGGACGACGGCGACGCCCCGCGCGCCTCCCTGCCCGCGCTCCGCGAGGCCTACCGCGCCGCCTCCCAGCTCTACGAGAAGGTCGGCGTCGGCGCCGACCTCCGCGCCGAACAGGCCCGTGCCGAGAGCGACGAGAGCGCCGCGCTCGCGGAGCTCGACCGGCTCACCAACAAGGTCCGCACCCGCGCCGCCCAGCTCCTCGAAGGCACGGACGGCGCCGACGGCCCGTCGCGCCAGGCAGCCGCCGCCCGCGCCGAGGCGCTCGTGCAGATGCTGGAGTCACGCGCGTCCGAGGCGAGCGAGAAGCTCGGCCGTCTCCGTGGCGAGGCCGAGCGGCTGGCCCCGGCCGACGGCACGTCGCACACCGATCTGCCCGACCACCTCGTCCCCGACGACGCCGAGCACGCCAAGGCGCTGCTGCGCACCGCCGACGGCGAACTGGCCGCGCGCACCGAGGCGCTGGAGACCGCCCGCACCACGCACGCGGAGCTGCTCCGGGCCCACCGGGCCGCCGAGGACGCCGCCGGCGGCTTCGACGAGACCGCGGCGCTCCTGCGCGACCTGCTCCGCGACCACCACCAGGACGACGAGACGGCCGACGCCCCGGAGCCGTATCCGGCCACGCTGGAGGAGGCCCGCCGTTCCGCGGCCGAGGCACGCCGGTCACTGCGCGGCTGCGCGACCGACCTGTCGGCCGCCGAGTCGGCCGTACGGGAGGCGAGCGACGTACTCGTACGGCACGCCAACTCCACGCGCTACGAGCAGGTCCGCACCCCCGCACGCCAGCAGATCCGCGAACTGCCCGCGGCCGCGCTGCCCGAGCACGCCGCGAGGTGGGCCGAGGCGTTCGCGCCCCGCCTGCGGGTGCTCACCGACGAACTGGCGCAGCTGGAGCGCAACCGGGACACCATCGTGGACCGCCTGCGCGGTCTGGTGGAATCCGCCCTCGCGACCCTGCGCTCGGCCCAGCGGCTGTCCCGGCTGCCCGAGGGGCTCGGGGAGTGGTCGGGGCAGGAGTTCCTGCGGATCCGTTTCGAGGAGCCGGACCAGGCCACGCTCGCGGAGCGGCTCGGCGAGGTCATCGACGAGGCGACCCGCGCGGCGGTGAAGAAGAACGCGTCCGCCGCCTACGGCGAGGGACGCAGAGACGGCATGTCCCTGCTGCTGCGGGGCGTGCAGGCGGCCCTGGAGCCGAAGGGCGTCGCGGTGGAGATCCTCAAGCCGGACGCCGTGCTCCGCGCGGAGCGGGTGCCGGTGGGACAGATGGGCGACGTGTTCTCCGGCGGACAGCTGCTGACGGCGGCGATCGCGCTGTACTGCACGATGGCGGCCCTGCGCAGCAACGACCGCGGGCGCGACAAGCACCGGCACGCGGGCACGCTGTTCCTCGACAACCCCATCGGGCGGGCCAACGCGACCTATCTGCTGGAGCTCCAGCGCGCCGTCTCCCACGCTCTCGGCGTGCAACTGCTCTACACGACGGGCCTGTTCGACACGACGGCGCTCGCGGAGTTCCCGCTGGTGATCCGGCTGCGCAACGATGCGGACCTGCGGGCGGGACTGAAGTACATCAGTGTCGAGGAGCACCTGCGCCCGGGGCTTCCCCAGATCGAGCCCGCGGGTGAGACGGTGCACGGCGAGATCACCGCCACGCGCATGTTCAAGCGGGCCGCGCTCCCTGAGCAGTCGGCGTCCGAGCAGTCCCCGGCCGGAGAGCGGGCGACGGCGGCACCGGACGCGTAGCCGACCGCCCGGCGGGGCCGGCACGGGTGGGACAGCCTCGGCGTCGGGCCGGGCGGGTCACGGGGACGGCGGCCCGCCGACGTCGGCCCCGTGACCTGCGGCTCGGACGGCCCTGTCCGTCGCCGGGCCGCAGCGTGGCTGCCACCCCGGCGACGTCGCCGGCCCCAAGCGAACACCCGCCCCGGCGGCCCGCTCCGACGCCGGTCCCGTGACCTGCGGCTCGGGCGGCCCCGTCCGTCTCGGGCCCAAGCGGGCACCCCGGCGACGTCGTCCTCCCCGGGCGAACCCGCGGGTCAGGCCCGTGACAGCCCGCCCGCGCCGGGCCTCCGTATGCGGGACGCCTCACGCGCGGACGCCCGCGCCGCCCGGCGTGCCCGGCGGCGCTCGCGGCGCAGTTGCCGCGCCGTGCTGCTGGGCACGGACACCACCCCATGGCGCTGGTTCCACACCTGCCGGGTCACCCATACGTCCAGCACCGACCAGGTAGCCACCACCGTGCTCGCCACACTGGTGAGGACCATCGGGAACGCCAGCCACGAACCCGTCACCGACAAAAGGAATGCCGCCATCGCCTGAATCAAGGTCAGGGACGTGATGATCACCGCTCGGACCGCAGCCGTACGCACCGGATCCGCCATGCGTCGCCTGGCCGTCGGCTCCTCGATCCAGAGCGAGCGCGGCACATGCGTGTCGTCATGTGCCGATGTCGCTCCGGACGCGCCGGACGCCGCTTTCCGCAACGCCTCCGGCGCGGAGCCCGGAATCTCTTCGCGGCGCTCGTGCGTGTCCATGGATCCTGTCACTCCCCACCTCTGTCGCACTTCAGGGTGGCTGCCCGGAATCCGTCGTTCTACTCCGGCTGTTCCGGCTCGCGCACTCCTGCACGGGCATCCGACGCATTCCGTGGAATGCGGTGCCCTGCCGAAGAGTCGGCGCGTGACGACTGTGAACCTCCGCGGCTCCCCGTACGTATGGACGATCGGGAAGCCGTGAAGATTCCCGCCATGGCGACCACGTCCGGGCTCGCGTTCCCGACCCGTACGCCGCACCCCGAAGCGAAGAATTCCGGCCAACTGCCCCGGTCCGAAAAGAGGCGTGTCGCCGCTCCCTCGCGACACAGAGAGGAATGCCATCTCCGCGAATACCAGGGCATCTCCGCTACCGGGCTCACTTCCGTCGGCCGAAAATCGTCCGGACGGGCCTTCGAGTTGTCTGTACGACAGTAGTAGGCTCGCGCCGTTTGTTGACCGAACACCCGCCGAGCCGGGCCGGGTTGAGCAGGGGGAGGCCATGCGCTTTCGCGGGAAGTCCATCCGCCGGAAGATCGTGGCGCTGCTCCTCGTGCCGTTGCTCTCCCTCACGGCACTGTGGGGATTCGCGACCGTCCTGACCGGCCGGGACGCCGCTCAGCTCGTGGCTGCCAGTTCCGTCGCCGAACAGGTCGGCCCCCCGGTCGAGAACACCGTCGACGCCCTCCAGAAGGAACGCCGTCAGACCCTTGTCTACCTGGCCGACCGCCGTGCCTCCGACGCACAGCCGGCGCTGCGCATCCGGCGGGACGCGACGGACACCGTCGTCGCCGGGCTGCGCGACAGGGCCAGGGCGCAGTCCGTGCGCGACGACATGACGCCCGCGACCGCGCAGCAGCTCACCTCGCTCCTCGACGCGCTCGACGGCCTCGGCGCTCTGCGCCGGTCCGTGGACAGCAACACGATCACCCGGGTCCAGGCCCTCGAGTTCTTCAACCGCCTCGTCGACCCGTCCTACGGCTTCCTGCTCACCCTGCACGGCCTCAACGACGCCGAGCTCGAACGGCAGGGGATCGGCCTGGTCGGGCTGCTCCGGGCCAGGGAGATGCTCGCACGCGAGGACGCTCTCGTCGCTTCCACCCTCACCACCCGCAAGGTCACCGGCGAGGAGATACGCACCCTCACCGACCTCGTCGCACAGCGCAATCTGTACTACGAGCTCAACCTCGCGAGCCTGCCCGCGAGGGACCGCGAGATCCACGAGGAGTACTGGCGCAGCCCCGAGACCGTGCCGCTGCGCGAGACGGAGGAACGCCTCATCACCGAGGGCCCCGTCGACCGGCTCTCCTCCGCCGAGATCGACCGCTGGGAAGAGGCCGCGACCCCCGTCCTCGACGACCTCGCCCGCGAGAGCAAGGAGGCCGGCGACCGCCACGAGGACCGCATCGAACCGGCGGCGTACAGCGTCTTCGTACGCGCCGGAGTCGCCGGCGTACTCGGCTTCCTCGCCGTCCTCGTCTCCCTGATCGTCTCCGTGCGCATCGGCCGCGAACTGGTCCGCGACCTGACCCGGCTGCGCAAGGAGGCCCACGAGGTCTCCGGCGTACGCCTGCCCAGCGTCATGCGCCGCCTCGCCGCCGGAGAGCACGTCGACGTCGAGACCGAGGCTCCGCGTCTGGAGTACGACAAGGACGAGATCGGGCAGGCGGGGCAGGCGCTCAACACCCTGCAGCGCGCCGCCGTCGAGGCCGCCGTGCGCCAGGCCGACATGCGGCGCGGCGTCTCCGAGGTCTTCGTCAACCTCGCCCGCCGCAACCAGGTCCTGCTGCACCGGCAGCTCACCCTGCTCGACGCGATGGAGCGGCGCACGGAGGACACCGAGGAACTCGCGGACCTCTTCCGCCTCGACCACCTCACCACTCGTATGCGCCGCCACGCCGAGGGCCTGGTGATCCTCTCCGGCGCCGCGCCCTCCCGCCAGTGGCGCAAGCCCATCCAGTTGATGGACGTCGTACGGGCCGCGGTCGCCGAGGTCGAGGACTACGAGCGCATCGAGGTGCGCCGGCTGCCCCGCATCGGCGTCGCCGGACCCGCGGTCGCCGACCTGACCCACCTGATCGCCGAACTGCTGGAGAACGCCACGGTGTTCTCACCCCCGCACACGGGCGTGCAGGTCCACGGCGAGCGCGTGGCCAACGGGTTCACCCTGGAGATCCACGACCGCGGACTCGGCATGGCGCCCGACGCGCTCCTCGATGCCAACCTGCGGCTCGCGGAGACACCCGAGTTCGAGCTGTCCGACACCGACCGGCTCGGGCTGTTCGTCGTCAGCCGGCTCGCCCAGCGCCAGAACGTGCGCGTCTCGCTCCAGCAGTCCCCGTACGGCGGCACCACGGCCGTCGTGTTCATCCCCGCCGCGCTGCTCACCGAGGCGCCGGAGACACAGGGGACCGGATTCCGGCTCGACCGCAAGACCGAGAGCGCGGCCGGCCGACGCGACCACAGCCGGCTCGCCCTGTCCAAGGTCCCTTCCGGGCTGACCGGCTCCGCGCTGCTCGACGGACCCGTGGAACTGGAGGCGCCCGTCGGCGCCCTGGGGCCGGACGACCGCCGTGACGACCGGTCCGGCGCTGTCGACCGCGCGGCCATCGTCGATGCCGCGCTCGGCGACCTGGAGGACACCGAGAGCGAACGCGGCGGCATCTTCCGTCCCCGCTCCCAGCGCCGCGAGGGCGCGGGCCGCGACCAGCAGCGGCAGGGGCTCGTACCGGGACAGGAGCCGCTCGGCGGACCCGTCCCGCTGCCCCGGCGCCGGCGGCAGCCGACGCTCGTCGCCGACCACGGCCGCCGCGTCGACGAGCGGAACACCGCCGGGCGGCACCACCCCGCCACCGACGCCGGACGCGGCACTGATGCCCCCGCACCCTTCGGACGGACCTCCCCGCCCTCCGGCGGGACCGCTCCGCCTGCCACGCCGATCCCCCTCGTCGCCGACCGCCGCGACCGGTCCGGCCAGGGACGCGAGCCGGTGGCCCGCGACCCCGGTCCGCCGGCCGCGCCCCGCGACCGTGCACCAGGCCCCGAGACGCCCGCCGCCGCTCCGCCGTTGCTCGACGGACTGCCGCGGCGGGTCCGGCAGGCCAGCCTGGCCCCGCAGCTGAGGGAAGCGGCCGCCGCCAAGCCGCCCGCGGCGGCTGCCGCGGGGCGGGGGTCCGAGCGGGACGCGGAGGAGGTCCGCGACCGTATGGCGTCCATGCAGCGGGGCTGGCAGCGCGGCCGCAGGCACAACGCCGAGGAAGCCGCGGCCGAACGCGGCACGGACCGGGCCACCGGCCCCGGCCGGAACGCACCAGGAACGACATCGGAGGGGGACGGTCCATGACCGCACCGAACGCCGCAGCATCCAGCGCCACCGGCGCGCAGTTCGCCGCCGGAGGCGCCGGCGAGCTCAACTGGCTCCTCGACGAACTGGTCGACCGCGTCGCCAGCATCAGCAAGGCGCTCGTGCTCTCCAGCGACGGCCTCGCCACCGGCACCTCCAAGGAGCTGACCCGCGAGGACAGCGAGCACCTGGCCGCCGTGGCCTCGGGTTTCCACAGCCTCGCCAAGGGCGTCGGCCGCCACTTCGACGCCGGGCAGGTCCGCCAGACCGTGGTGGAGCTCGACGAGGCGTTCCTCTTCGTCACCGCGGCCGGCGACGGCAGCTGTCTGGCCGTGCTCGCCGACGCCGACTCCGACGTGGGCCAGGTCGCCTACGAGATGACGCTCATGGTCAAGCGGGTCGGCGCCCACCTGGCCACCGCGCCACGGACCGGTCAGGCCGCCGGGGGGTGAGAGGCTGCCATGAGTGATGCACTCCGGAAAGGCCGCACCCCCCACCACTGGATCGACGCGGACGCCGGTCCCGTGGTCCGTCCGTACGCCATGACGCGCGGCCGGACCGCGCACGACAGCCGCCACCGACTCGACCTGATCGCCCTGGTCGTGCCCGAGGCGTCCGCCGCCGAGACCCGCCACGACCAGACGCTGTCCCCGGAGCACGTCGAGATCGTCGAACGCTGCGGCGGCACACCCCAGTCGATCGCCGAACTCGCCGCGGGACTGGACCTGCCCGTGGGCGTGGTCCGGGTCCTCGTCGGCGACCTCGTCGACGACGAACTCGTCCATGTAACCCGTCCCGTACCCCCGGCCGAACTGCCGGACGTGAGCATTCTGCGCGAGGTGATCAATGGCCTTCGGGCGCTCTAGCCGCCGAGAGGCACCGCCGGAGCCGGTGACTCTGAAGATCCTGGTGGCGGGCGGCTTCGGCGTCGGCAAGACCACCCTGGTGGGCGCCGTCAGCGAGATCAGACCGCTGCGCACCGAGGAGACGCTCAGCGAGGCGGGGCGTCCCGTCGACGACGTCTCCGGTGTGGAGGACAAGACGACGACCACGGTCGCCATGGACTTCGGGCGGATCACCCTGCGCGACGACCTGGTGCTCTACCTCTTCGGCACCCCCGGCCAGGACCGCTTCTGGTTCCTGTGGGACGAGCTGGCGCAGGGGGCGCTCGGGGCGGTGGTCCTCGCCGACACACGCCGTCTGGGGGACTGCTTCGCCGCCATCGACTACTTCGAGCGCCGCGGCATCCCCTTCGCCGTCGCGGTCAACTGCTTCGAGGGGGCGAACCGGTACCCCGCGAGCACCGTACGGGCGGCTCTGGACCTCGACGCCGAGGTACCGGTGCTCATCGGCGACGCCCGCGAACGCGAGTCGGTCAAGGAGATCCTGGTGGCCGTCGTGGAACACGCGTGGGTCCGCGCGGACCAGGCCCGCGAGCCCGCCACCACCTGACGCCACGCGCACCGGACACGGCCCGTACCCCCACCGACAGGGGTACGGGCCGTGCGCTTCCAGGGCGTCCCGCGGTGGCGGGCCGCGGCGGGCGGCCGTTGGCGTTCCGCGGCCGGCCCCCGCCGGCCTCAGCTCCCTGCGGCCTCCTCCTCCCAGCCGAAGCTCTTCTCCACCGCCTTGCGCCAGTTGTGGTACTCGCGCTCGCGCACCGCGGCCTCCATCCGCGGCGACCACTCGACGTCGCGCTGCCAGTGGGCCTTCAGCTCGTCCAGGTCCGCCCACACACCGGTCGCGAGCCCGGCCGCGTACGCGGCGCCCAGACAGGTCGTCTCGGAGACCTTCGGCCGGATCACGGGCACCGCCAGCACGTCCGCCTGGTGCTGCATCAGCAGGTTGTTGGCGGTCATGCCGCCGTCGACCTTCAGCGTGGTGATGCGCACCCCGGAGTCCTGGTACATCGCGTCGACGACCTCCCGCGTCTGCCAGCTCGTCGCCTCCAGCACGGCCCGCGCCAGATGCGCCTTGGTGACGTACCGGGTCAGCCCGGTGATCACTCCTCGCGCGTCGGAGCGCCAATAGGGCGCGTAGAGGCCGGAGAAGGCGGGCACGATGTACGCGCCGCCGTTGTCGTCGACGCTCGCTGCCAGTGTCTCGATCTCGCCGGCCGACCGGATGATCCCGAGCTGGTCGCGGAACCACTGGACCAGCGCCCCGGTGATGGCGATCGATCCCTCCAGGCAGTACACCGGATTCTCGTCGCCGATCTTGTAGCCGAGCGTGGTGATCAGTCCGCTCTTCGAGGGCACGGGCCGGTTTCCGGTATTGAGCAGCAGGAAACTTCCCGTGCCGTACGTGTTCTTGGCCGTGCCCGTGTCGTAGCACGCCTGGCCGAAGACGGCGGCCTGCTGGTCGCCCAGAGCGGAGGCCACCGGCACGCCGGACAGCTGGCCCACCGCCGTGCCGTACACCTCGGCGGACGACCTGATCTCCGGGAGGATCGCCTCGGGCAGGTTCATCGCCGCCAGGATGGCCGGGTCCCACCGCAGGGTCTGCAGGTCCATCAGCATGGTGCGTGAGGCGTTGGTGACGTCCGTGGCGTGGACGCCGCCGTCGGTGCCGCCGGTGAGGTTCCAGATCAGCCAGGAGTCGATCGTGCCGAACGCGATCTCGCCGCGCTCGGCCCGTGCGCGCAGCCCGGGCACGTTGTCCAGCAGCCAGGCGGCCTTGGGCCCGGAGAAGTAGCTGGCGAGCGGCAGACCGGTGGTGTCGCGGAAGCGGTCCTGGCCGTCCGCGCCGCCGAGTTCACGGCAGAGCGCGGCCGTGCGGGTGTCCTGCCAGACGATCGCGTTGTGCACGGGCTTGCCGGTGGCGCGGTCCCACAGGACCGTCGTCTCGCGCTGGTTGGTGATGCCGAGCGCGCTGAGCTCGCCGGCCCGCAGCCCCGCCTTGGCGAGGGCGCCCGCGACGACGGCCTGGACCTTGGACCAGATCTCGGTGGCGTCGTGCTCCACCCAGCCGGGCCGGGGGAAGATCTGGCGGTGCTCGCGCTGGTCGACGGCGACGATCTCGCCGTGCTGGTTGAAGACGATGCAGCGGCTGGACGTGGTGCCCTGGTCGATAGCGGCGACGAACCTGTCGGTCATGACGTCCCCTTACGTCCCCTTGTGGAAGCGGCCCCGAGGCCGGGAGGCATGCGGCTAGAAGGCCGCGTTGAAGATCAGACCCGCCAGCAGCCCGCCGATGAGGGGCCCGGCGACGGGCACCCAGGAGTAACCCCAGTCCGAGGTCCCCTTGTTGGGGATCGGGAGCAGGGCGTGGACGAGGCGCGGACCGAGGTCGCGGGCGGGGTTGACGGCGTATCCGGTGGGCCCGCCGAGGGACAGGCCGATGCCGACGACCAGGAGGGACACCAGCAGGATGGAGATGCCCGATCCGTAGATGCCGGTGTCCTGGCCCGGGATCTGGCCCACTCCGATGCCGTCGTTCCTGCCGAACGCGAGGATCGGCAGCACCAGGCCGAGCGTGGCGATGATCTCGGTGAGAAGGTTGGCGGCCGGCTTGCGGATCTCGGGGCCGGTGGAGAAGATCCCGAGCGTCGGCTGGGCGGTCTTGATGTCGGCGTTCGCCTGGAACTGGGCGTAGTAGACGAGATACGCGAGTACGGCGCCGATGATCGCGCCCACCATCTGCGCCGCGATGTAGAGCGGCACCTTGCCCCACTCGCCGGTGTCGACGGCGACGCCCACGGTCACGGCCGGGTTGAGGTGCCCGCCGGACAGCGGAGCAGCGGTGTAGGCGCCCGCCAGCACGGCGAAGCCCCAGCCGAAGGCGATGACGACCCACCCGGCCGCCCTCGCCTTGGAGTGGTGCAGCGTGACGGCGGCGCAGACGCCCGCGCCGAAGAGGATGAGGATCGCGGTGCCGATGACCTCACCGAGGAATATGTCTCCGTTGCTCATGGCGGCTCCTTTGCCCTGGCCCGGGGCCCCGGCCCCGGTCCTCCGTGCAGGGTGCGTGCTCCATGGCGTCCATGGCTGCGGACCCGGGGGCTGGGGAGGTCCCCGGCCCCCGCCCGGCGTCCGTGACGAGCGTGGTGAGCGTGCCGAAGTGCGGCGATGCCGACGAGGAGGCAGTTTTCCCCCGCCGTGACGGGGCGTCAAGGTCGCGGACAGTACCCAGAGCTCACGGCGGGTGCTGGACACGGAGGGCGGGAACGTCAAGAAACCGCGTGGCGTTGTCCGTGAGCCGTGAGCCGTGAGCCGTGAGCCGTGAGCCGTGAGCCGTGAGCCGTGAACCGCGCCGCTGCCGGGCAGCTCCCGCACCGGGGTGAGGGCCTGCCCGGGCACGGCCTCACCGGCCCCTTCCGGGCACAGGGCCGTCAACGCTCCACCGGGCCAGGCCGTCAGCGGCTCTCGGCGCACGTCCGCTGCGCCACGACCGCACCGCAGCGGCCGGGCGCCCGCGTCAGCCCGCCCGGTGCCCCGCGACCGAGCGCCGCGCCACCGGGAAGTCGAAGTACGTGTCCGGGAACGGCTCCGGCTTGTACGTGAAGTGCCACCACTCCTCGGGCAGATTCACGAACCCCTGCGCGGCGAGCGTCCCCTTCAGCAGCTGCCGGTTGGCGCGCTGAGCCGCGGTGATCCGCGGGTCGTCGGTGTGCGACAGCGTGTCGAAGCAGTCGTAACCGGTCCCCATGTCCACGGAGTTGTCCGGGAAGCGCTCGGAGACGGGCGCGTAGCACGCCGTCAGCGGCTCGCCCGGCACGTACTCCCGCGTCGGCTCGGCCGGCAGCTTCACGATCGTCAGGTCCACCGTGCTGCCGCGGCTGTGCCCGGACTTCTCCGCGATGTAACCGTCCGCGAACAGGCGCGACTTGTCGACCCGCGGATAGAACTCCTCCTTCATCGCCTCGTCGTCGAGGTCCTTCGCCCAGCGCACGAAGTGGTCGACCGCGCGCTGCGGCCGGTAGCAGTCGTACACCTTGAGCGAGTACCCGTGCCGCAGGAGCTGGGACTGCGCCCGGCCCAACGCCTCGGCGGCCGGCCGGGTCAGGATGCACAGCGGCTGCCGGTACCCGTCGACCGGCACGCCGACGAAGTTGTGGTCCGTCGTGTAGCGCATCTCCTCGATGATCGTCGGCGCGACGGTGCGCAGGGACACGAACTCGCGCGGCGCCTTCGGTTCGGGGGTCGCCCCGGCGACGGGGGCGGCCGCCGACGCGGCGAGCAGCCCGGCGGCGGCCACGGTCAGAGCGCGGAGAGCGGAACCAAGTCGAGTCATGCGCACACCGTTTATCACTTCCCGCCCCGGCGGGAAAGAGTGATCGGATACAGTCCGCCCGTGCCCCAGGACTCCCACTGCGGCTACTGCGGAGCGCCGTACGGCTCCCCAGCCGGCTGGCCCCGCACCTGTCCCGCCTGCGGCGAGACCGCTTACCGCAACCCCCTGCCCGTGGCCGTCGCCCTCCAGCCCGCGTACGACGACCGGGGCACCGGACTCGTGGTCATCACCCGCACCATCGAACCCGCGCGCGGCGGGACCGCCCTGCCCGGCGGCTTCATCGACCACGCCGAGGACTGGCGGCACGCCGTCGTGCGCGAGCTCGCCGAGGAGACCGGTATCGAGGCGCCGCAGCACGACGTGCGCCTCGCCGACGCCCTCAGCTCGGCCGCCGGGCACCTGCTGCTCTTCGGACTGCTGCCCGCCCGACCCGCCGCCGCGCTGCCACCGCCCCGGCCCACCGACGAGACCGACGGCTGGCACCTGCTGCGCGGACCCGAGGAGCTGGCCTTCCCGCTCCACACGAACGCCGCACGCAACTGGTTCGCGGGCGCGTACGCACACCGCTGAGCGGCCAGACCCGTCAGCCGAGACCGCGCACCCGCACCGGTCCTTCCGCCGCCACCCGCCCCGCGTCCGTGACCCGTTCCAGCACCACACGGCCCTCCTCCAGACGCGTCGCATAGCGCTCGATCCGCGACAGCGCCCAGCCGTCACCGGTGTCACGCACCACCAGTCCGCCGCCCTTGCGCCCCGCCGCCGGCGCCCAGACCTCCAGTTCCACCCCGCCGTCGTCACCCCGCACCGCGAGCACCGTGCCCGCCCGCGCCAGCACGGGAATCCGGGACACGGGCGCGTCCACCAGCACCTGAGCCGGGCCCTCGTACGCGCGGCCCGTCGCCGTGTCGTACCAGCGCCCGCGGGGAAGCCGCACCGCCCGCCTGTCCGAACCAGGCTCCAGCACCGGCGCCACCAGCAGGGAATCACCCAGCAGGAACGCGTCCTCGCAGTCGCGCAGCACCCGGTCCTCCGGGCAGCCCCACCACAGCGGACGGGCGTACGGCGCACCGGTCAGCCGTGCCAGATGCGCCAGTCCCACCAGATACGGACGCAGCCGCTCCCGCTCCCGCAGCGCCGCCCGCGCATGCGCCAGCACCTCGGGCCCGAACTCCCACGGCTCCGCGCCCGGGTTCCCGGCACGCAGCAGCGGAAGGTACGCGGCCATCTGGAGCCGCCGCAGATACAGTTCCGCCGACATCCCGGCCACCGGCCCGGCCTCCGCTCCCGCGAACGGCACGCCGCAGACACCGAGCCCCAGGACCAGCGCCAGCGAGGCACGCAGGCCCGGCCACCCCTCCGCCACCGGCCCGGCCCACACCCCGCCGTACCGCTGCACCCCCGTCCAGCCGGAGCCGGACACCACAGACGGCCGCTCGTCGGGACGCAGCCGGCACAGCGCCTCGTACGCGGCGCGCGTCATCGCCAGACCGCCCACGTTGTGCGCCTCCCGGTGGTCACCGCCGCGGCCCTCCAGCACATGCCGCGCCGAACGCGGCAGCGCCATGGCCCCGGACACCGACTTCGCCCACGGCGCGGGCGCCTCGTGCCACATCCCCGAGAAGCCCTGGTCCAGTAACTCCCCGTACAGCTCGCCCCACCACGCCCGGGTCAGCGGATCGGTGAAGTCCGGGTGCACGCGATCGCCCGAAGCCGCCACCCCGCGCACCTCGGCACCCCGCGCGTCCCGTACGAACGCCCCCGTGCGCGCCCCGGTCTCGTACACCTCGTCACCCGGCCGCACCGCGACGTCCGGACCGACGACGCGGACCAGCCGCACCCCGTCCCCGCGCAGGTCCTTCGCCAGCGCGGGCAGATCCGGGAACCGCGCCTCCTCCACGCCGAACGACCCTGCCGTGTCCTCGGGAGGTGTCCGGCGGAACCAGCCGGGCCCGGCCTGCCGCGCCGGACGACCCCGGCCCCCGCCGAGATGCACGGCCGACAAGGGCAGCCCGTGTTCCCGGTAGTCGGACACCAGACGCCGCACCGCCCGCTCGTCGTCCGTCCCGGCGCCCGCGTGCTGAAGCCCGAGCGCCCACGAGGGCGGCAGCGCCGGCGCTCCTGTGAGATGCGCGAAACCGCTCAGGACACGAGCCGGAGTGCCCACCAGCACCCAACTCCGCAGCGGCCCGCCGTCCATCCTCAGCTCGACGGCCCCCGGCCGGTCGTGGCCCGAGCCCGCCCCCTCCTCGCCCTCGCGCACCGTGACCCGGCCGTCCCAGGACGTGTCGTGGAACGCCAGATGCGACCCCGCATCGGCGACCACCATCTGCACAGGCATCGTGATGTGCGGAGCATCCCCCTCCGGCCCTGCGGCTCCGCCGTTCCACAGCCGGTGGGTGCCCCCACGCAGCCGGAGGCCCGTGCCCCGGCCGCCCAGACCGAACATCCGGGCGTCGGCGCCGACCTCGCTGCGCTGCACCCAGCGGGCCGGACCGCCGCCTACGGGCTCCCACCAGCGCGGCGGAAGGTCACGACGCAGCACCACACCGCCGGGAGTGCGGATCTCCACGGCCCCGTGCCGCGACACCTCGACCGTCACCCGCTCCGACACCACCCGCCAGCCGCCGTCCTTGTCGGGCTCGAGGGTGGCCCGCGGATCGGGCTCCGGGGGCGGCCCCGCCAGCCCGTAGGACGGCAGCGGCTCCGCACCGTCCCAGCCCCGGAACACCGCCCCGCCCGTGGCGACCACGATGCGCAGCTCGGAACGGGCGAACCGGACGACCCCGCCGCCCGGCAGCGACTCCGCCTCCCGCGCCGCCCCCGGCACCCTGGCCCGCTCCGCACCCCTGCCCGACAGCTCCCGGGCGTCGGCCCTGACCCGCCGCCACGCGGAGCGCGCCGCCCGCAACCCCTGAACCGAGCCGACATTCCTCACCGAGCGCATCAGGTCACGACCGTCCATGCAGCTCACCCTGCCACCCGGCCGGCGGATCAGGGGTCCTGTTCAACTGCCGTTCACCCGTGGTCGGAGCACATATGCGCCCTCCCGACCATGGGCGGGGAGCCCTGGTGCGAAAGACGATCACGTGGCATCGTCCGTGTCAGCCCGCGTCCGCGCACACCCCGCCCGCCCGCGGGCCGCGCAGACACCGCGCACCGACCGCGTAGAGAAAGCCCGGGAGCCGACCCATGACCTCAGCAGCGAACCCCGCCCCGCTCTGGCAGCCCGACGCCGACCGCATCGCGGCCGCCCGCGTCACCCACTTCCAGAACTGGGCAGCCGAGCGCTACGGAGCACCGGCCGAGGGCGGCTACCCCGCGCTGCACCGCTGGTCCGTGGAGCAGCTCGAGACGTTCTGGCAGGCCGTAGCCGAGTGGTTCGACATCCGCTTCTCCACCCCCTACGAGCGCGTGCTCGGCGACCGGACCATGCCCGGCGCCCAGTGGTTCCCCGGCGCCACGCTCAACTACGCGGAACACGCCCTGCGCACCGCAGAAGACCCGGCCCGGGCACATGATCCCGCACTGCTTCATGTGGACGAGACACACGAGCCCACGCCCGTCACCTGGGCAGAGCTGCGCCGCCAGGTCGGCGCACTCGCCGCCGAACTGCGCGCCCTCGGCGTACGCCCCGGCGACCGCGTGAGCGGATACCTGCCCAACATCCCCCAGGCCGTCACCGCCCTGCTCGCCACGGCCGCCGTCGGCGGCGTATGGACCTCCTGCGCCCCCGACTTCGGCGCCCGCAGCGTCCTCGACCGCTTCCAGCAGGTGGAACCGGTCGTCCTCTTCACCGTCGACGGCTATCGCTACGGCGGCAAGGAACACGACCGCACCGCGACCGTCGCCGAGCTCCGCCGCGAACTCCCGACCCTGCGCGCCGTCGTCCACATCCCCCTGCTCGGCACCGAGGCCCCCGACGGCGCCCTCGACTGGTCCGCCGTCACCGCGGGCGACGCCGAGCCCGTCTTCGAGCAGGTCCCCTTCGACCACCCCCTGTGGGTCCTCTACTCCTCCGGCACCACCGGCCTGCCCAAGGCCATCGTCCAGTCCCAGGGCGGCATCCTGCTCGAACACTTCAAGCAGCTCGGTCTCCACTGCGACCTCGGCCCCGGCGACCGCCTCTTCTGGTACACCTCCACCGGCTGGATGATGTGGAACTTCCTCGTCTCCGGCCTCCTCACCGGCACCACCGTCGTGCTGTACGACGGCAGCCCCGGCCACCCCACCACCGGCGCCCAGTGGAGCGTCGCCGAACGCACCGGCGCCACCCTCTTCGGCACGTCTGCCGCCTATGTCATGGCCTGCGCCAAGGCCGGTGTCCACCCCGCCCGCGACCACGACCTCTCCAAGATCACCTGCGTCGCCACGACCGGATCCCCCCTGCCGCCCGACGGCTTCCGCTGGCTCCACGACGAGGTCGCCGACGACCTCTGGATCGCCTCCGTCAGCGGCGGCACCGACGTCTGCAGCTGCTTCGCCGGCGCCGTCCCCACGCTCCCCGTCCACATCGGCGAACTCCAGGCCGCCTGCCTCGGCACGGACCTCCAGTCCTGGGACCCCCAGGGCAAGCCGCTCATCGGCGAGGTCGGCGAACTCGTGGTCACCAACCCGATGCCCTCCATGCCCATCCGGTTCTGGAACGACCCCGACGGCAGCCGCTACCGCGACAGCTACTTCGAGATGTACCCGGGCGTCTGGCGGCACGGGGACTGGATCACCATCAGCGAAACCGGCTCCGTGGTCATCCACGGCCGCTCCGACTCCACCCTCAACCGCCAGGGGGTGCGTATGGGATCCGCCGACATCTACGAGGCCGTCGAACGCCTCCCGGAGATCCGCGAGTCCCTCGTCATCGGGCTCGAGGAACCGGACGGCGGCTACTGGATGCCTCTGTTCGTCCACCTCGCCGAAGGCGCCGAACTCGACGACGCCCTCAAGGACCGCATCAAGCGGGCCATCCGCGAACAGCTCTCCCCGCGCCACGTCCCCGACGACATCATCGAGGTCCCCGGCGTACCGCACACCCTCACCGGCAAGCGCATCGAGGTCCCCGTCAAACGCCTCCTCCAGGGCACGGCGCTCGACAAGGCGGTCAACCCCGGATCGGTCGACAACCTCGAACTCCTGCGCTTCTACGAGGACCTGGCCCGCACCCGCAGGTAGCTCCCGCTCCCGGTCGCGCCGGACGCCGCTCCCGGGCGGCGTCCGGGGCGACCGGCGCCGTTGTCAGTGCCACCACCTAGCGTGAGTGAGCAGTGACCAACAGCGCTCAGGGGGAATCAGCATGGCGCACACCAGCAGGTCCCAGCGGCCCGGCACCCACGCATCGATGCGGCGCACCCTGCGCCGCGAAGTCCCCAGCACCGTCGGCATCCTCGCCGACCCCCGCGACTTCACCGCGATGCGCCGCTACCGCAGCTTCACCTTCGACGACCACACCACCTATCTCCGCCACTCCGAGCAGCTCCTGAAGACGCTCGCCACCCGGCAACTGCACACCACGGTCGCCCTCTTCGATCCCGACGAATACGCCGAGTTCTGCACGGAGACCGGCCTCGACGCCGACACCGCCGAGGCCCGCAGCCGCTTCACCGCCGAGCTCACCGGCCGCGGCCCCACGGTCCGCTACACCGGACAGCCACTGGCCGAGCTGCTGCCCCGGCTCATCGACCAGGCCGTCCGCCACGCCACCTGGCAGTACGCGACGCTGCTCCTCGCCGACCTCGGCACCTGCGCCGACTGCGGCCAGGACATCGGACGCTCCGCCTTCGACCGGGCGTCCCGGATCCTCATGAGACTCCTCGAAGCAGCCGGACCCGGCACCCACCATCTCGTGTGCAGCGTCCCGGGCCCCGACGAACAGCTCCTGGCCGTCCTCCACGCCCAGGGCTCCGCCACGGCCTCCGCAGAGATCGACGCCGGGGAGGGCGCCGAGTTCGTGACCGTCCTCGCCTCCGGAATCGCCCTCGAAACCACCGGCGGGGTCGTCCTGCGCACCAGCCGCCCCGGCAGCCCGGACCACCTCCACGGCTGGCGCCTCGACCACGGCCGGCTGATCCCGCTCACCGCGGGCGAGGTCTTCAGCGCCTACTGCACCGACGCCGCCACCGGTGAACCGCTGTCACCCGAGCCCGGCGTCGAGTACTGCGCCGGGTTCCCCGTCACGACCGACGATCCGGACACCCATCACTGAACGGCGAAGGGGGCCTCCCGCCGCCCGGCGGAAGGCCCCCTCGACACAACACGGCCGACGACTACTCGCCGGACAGCACCGCCTGCGCGGCCAGCCGTGCCTCCTCGGCGGTGTCGGCGGCACGCGCAGCGGCCGCGGCCCGCTCGCACTGCGCCAGCGTGTACTTCGCCAGCGTCGCCCGCACATAGGGAATGGACGCCGCACCCATCGACAGCGACGTGACACCCAGACCCGTCAGCACACACGCGAGCAGCGGATCGGAGGCGGCCTCACCGCACACACCACAGCTCTTGGCCTCGGCCTTCGCGGCCTCAGCGGCCAGCGCCACCAGATCCAGCAGCGCCGGCTGCCACGGATCCTGCAGCCTCGACACCGCACCCACCTGCCGGTCGGCGGCGAAGGTGTACTGGGCGAGGTCGTTGGTCCCCAGCGAGAGGAACTCGACCTCCTGCAGGATCGAGCGAGCCCGCAGCGCGGCCGACGGGATCTCCACCATCGCGCCGAACTTCGCCTGCAGCCCCGCCTCCCGGCACGCGTCCGCGAACGCCTTCGCGTCCGTACGGTCCGCCACCATCGGCGCCATGACCTCGAGGTACACCGGCAGGCCCCGCGCCGCCTTCGACAGCGCGGACAACTGCGTGCGCAACACCTCGGGGTGGTCGAGCAGCGAGCGCAGCCCGCGGACACCCAGCGCCGGGTTCGGCTCGTCGGCAGGCGTCAGGAAGTCGAGCGGCTTGTCGGCACCGGCGTCGAGGACACGCACCACGACCCGGCCCTCGGGAAACGCCTCGAGCACCTGGCGGTACGCCTGGACCTGCTTCTCCTCGGACGGCGCCTGCTTGCTGTCGTCGAGGAAGAGGAACTCGGTACGGAACAGCCCGACACCCTCGGCACCGGCATCGACCGCCGCCGGCACGTCCGCGGGACCGCCCACGTTGGCCAGCAGCGGCACCTTGTGCCCGTCCGACGTCGCCCCCGGGCCGCTCGACGCCGCGAGGGCGGCCTTGCGCTCGGCGGCGGCCTGCTCCATCGCGGCCCGCTTCTCCGCACTCGGCTCCACGAAGATCTCTCCCGTGCTGCCGTCCACCGCGATCAGCGTGCCCTCGGCCAGCTCACCCGCGCCCGGCAGAGCCACGACAGCGGGGACGCCGAGCGCCCGCGCGAGGATCGCGCTGTGGCTCGTCGGTCCGCCCTCCTCGGTCACGAAGCCGAGCACGAGCGCCGGGTCCAGCAGCGCCGTGTCGGCCGGCGCCAGATCGCGCGCGATCAGTACGTACGGCTCGTCGCTGTCCGGCACGCCCGGCATCGGCACCCCGAGCAGCCGGGCCACGATCCGGTTCCGCACGTCGTCCAGGTCCGCGACCCGTCCGGCCAGGTACTCACCCGCACCCGCCAGCAGGGCCCGGTAGGCGGCGAACGCGTCGTACACCGCACGCTCGGCCGTGCTGCCCACGGCGATGCGGCGCTCCACGTCCGCCATCAGTTCGGGGTCCTGCGCCATCATGGCCTGCGCCTCGAGCACAGCCTGCGCCTCGCCGCCGGCGAGATTGCCCCGGGCGATCAGATCGGCGGCGACGGCCTCGACGGCCTTCCGGGCCCGTCCCTGCTCGCGTTCCGCTTCCTCCGCCGGTATCTGCTTGGCCGGCGGCTCGAGAACCGCCGTGCCCATGTGCCGCACCTCGCCGATCGCCACCCCGTGGCTCACGCCGACGCCTCGCAGCGTTGTCTCCATGTCACCCGTCTCCGGTTGAGCGGCGGTCCGTGCCGCCGCGGTCTGTGTCGAACTCGCCGTCACCGGCGTACGGCGGTCATCGCCAGCCGAAGAGGCTGTCGCCGGCCTTCACGTCGCCGTCCTCACGGAGGTCGGAGAGGGAGTCGGGGGTGGCCTCGAGCGCCACGACCGGACAGATCGGCGACTTCCCGGCCGCCTCGACGGCCGCGGGGTCCCACCGGACCACTGCCTGGCCGCGCTGCACGGTGTCGCCCTTGTTGACGAGGAGCTCGAAGCCCTCACCGTTGAGCTGCACCGTGTCGATGCCCAGATGCGTCAGAACGCCATGCCCCTCGTCGTCGACGACGACGAACGCGTGCGGGTGGAGAGAGACGACGATGCCCGCGACGGGGGAGACGACCTCCGAAGCCCCCGGCTCGGGATCGATGGCGGTCCCAGGACCGACCATCGCACCGGAGAAGACCGGATCGGGCACGGCCGCGAGCCCGATGGCCCGTCCGGCGAGAGGGGACGTCACTGTGGTCATGGAGCCTCCCAGGGCTGGGATTTCGTGCTGCGTCGACACTGGTCGTACCGGACGACGCGCTGTTCAGCAGGGTATGTCATATGAAGTCCTAGTTCCGCCTGACAGCTACCAGTTGACGGACCTAGGGGCGCACCGCAAACGATTTGCCTCGACTGCGGCCGAGCTGTACTGTCGTACCCCTGCCTGGCCCCAACGCGACATCGAGTCGGGGAGTCGGCAGCGCTATCAAGCCGAGATCCTAACTGGTCTAAACCACTGCTGTCCGCAGGGTGGTGGTCAGAGGGAGCAAGAAAGCCTGATAGTGTTGGAAACACCGAAGGGAAGCGCCCGGAGGAAAGCCCCAGAAGATTCTGCGGGTGAGTACAAAGGAAGCGTCCGTTCCTTGAGAACTCAACAGCGTGCCAAAAATCAACGCCAGATATGTTGATACCCCGTCCATCTCCGGATGGTCGAGGTTCCTTTGAAAAGTCCATCCCGCTCGCGGGGTGGCGATACACAGCGAGGACGCTGTGAACGACCGGTCCTATTCCGACCGGTTGTTCCGCTCTTCGGATGTGCACCCGATCACGGGTAAA